>JACRQA010000086.1 GCA_016222915.1 Nitrospirota bacterium
CCACCGAGTATGATCCCCTTGTCGCAATCCCCACGGGCAACTGCCTCGGCAGCAGGCCTGATGAAAAGCGGGTAGTCCACCGGCTCTTCCGAGTGGGCGCCGAAATCCTCTACCTGATACCCTTTCGAGTTCAGATGAGCTTTGATTATTTCCTTGTACCGGTATCCCGCGTGATCAGATGCAATGGCTATTTTCAGAGACACTTTGTCCTTTTTCAGTTTATAGTCAGATTATATCAGGTTAAATTCATATAACACTTCCTCCCCTGACCTGATTGCGTTGTAAGATAGCTACGACCACCGCTTTTTATGTATAATAATTCGTGATTGTCACAGAGATAATAAATACAATATACATTGTACCGGGAGGTAGCAGTAAATGATAGCATATGATGAATTAAAAGATAAATTAAATGTAATTCAGACAAGAATAGATGCCCTGAGGAGGTATCTTTGATGTCCCCTCTCATTTGGAACATCTTAAAGCCCTCGAAAAAAAGCTCTCAGCCGAAGACTTATGGAACGACCCTGCCAAGGCCCAGGAACTCCTGAAAGAAAAATCCAGCATCGACAATGTCCTTCAACCTGTTTATTTGATTGAAAAGAAGTATGAAGACCTGCATGTCCTGCTTGAGCTCTCTGAAGAGGAAGACGGAGAGCTGCTTATGGAAGATGCCGACAAGGGGGTCCAAAGCCTGTTATCGGAACTTGACGATATAGAACTCAAGACCACTCTATCTGCCGCTGAAGACAAGAACAATGCGATCATGACTATCAATCCGGGGGCCGGCGGGACAGAGAGCCAGGACTGGGCGCAGATACTGATGAGGATGTATATCAGATGGGCTGAAAGAGACGGGTTTAAGGTGGAAATAATCGACCTGCAGCAGGGGGAAGAGGCAGGGATAAAGAGCGTCACTTTGACCATCAACGGTCAATATGCCTATGGCTACCTGAAGGGCGAAGCAGGTGTGCACCGGCTGGTAAGAATATCCCCCTTCGATGCAAATAAAAGGCGGCACACTTCATTCGCAGCAGTCCTTGTATATCCTGAAATCAGCGAAGACATCGATATCGAAATAAATGAAAGCGATTTACGAATAGACACGTTCAGGGCATCCGGCGCAGGCGGTCAACATGTCAACAAGACTTCATCAGCTGTTCGGCTTACACATCTGCCGACTGGCATAGTAGTGAGCTGTCAGAATGAACGGTCCCAGATTAAAAACAGGTCCGTGGCCATGAAGGTCCTCAAGGCGCGCCTGTATGCAATAAGGAAAAAAGAGCAGGATGATAAGCTCGATACTTTTATCGGTGAGAAGAAGGACATTGCCTGGGGCAGCCAGATACGTTCATATACGCTCCAGCCTTATCAGTTGATTAAAGACCACCGTACAGGGTATGAGACGGGCAATGTAAATGCGGTGCTGGACGGAGATATAGACAACTTTATTAAAGAATACCTTCTGTATAAAAAAGACAAAGTAAAAGTGCAAAGCACGAATAAAATTTAAGACCCTGAAATTCCAAATAACAAGCGCCAGATAACAAATAATTCACAAATTCCAATATACAAATTCTAAACAAGGCGTTTCATTAATTGTTATTTGTGATTTGATCATTGGGATTTATTAAGTATGGACGCTTTCGAGCTCATAACGACCCGCCGCAGCATCAGAAAGTTTACGGACAAACAGGTACCGGACGAGGTCATCGACAGGATAATTGAGGCAGGCACATGGGCCCCGTCAGGACTGAATAACCAACCCTGGAAGTTTGCGGTAATAAAAGACAGTGCTCTGAAAAAGGAAGTCTCCGGCCTTACCCATTATTCAAAAATAGTCTCTGGCGCGAATGTCCTGCTTGCCGTCTTCCTGGATAATTCTCTCAGCTATGACAGGACAAAGGATTGTCAGGCTATCGGCGCGTGTATTCAGAACATGCTCTTATATATTCACTCAATCGGTCTTGGTGCAGTCTGGCTAGGGGAGATATTGAAGAATAAAGATAACGTCACAGAACTTATAAGCGGACCAAAAAACCTTGAACTTATGGCGGTAATAGCGCTCGGCCATCCTGCGGAAAAAGGCGGTAAAGTTACAAGGAAGGGCCTCGATCAAACAGTTTTATTTAGAAGATAGCTACCCTCAATAGTGCTCTGATGTTATTCTTTCGATCCCCATCTTAAAGTCAGAATCTCCGAATCCTCATCCATTCTCCATGTGTGCTCCACGTCTTCACGCCAGATTACATAGTCGCCCTGGGCCTTCAATCTTACTTCTCTAATGTCGGCATGATTACCAATTTCCCGGAACCTGAATGTGAAATCCCCCCTGATCAGGATGCTCATGGCTGTCTTGTCGGAGCGCGGCGCCCATACATCTCTCACTTCATCTTTTCTGTACATCCCCCACTTGATTTCAATGTCGCCGGTATTACGCAAGCCAAACCGCCCGGTATCAAAAGGTATGTTATTTGCCTTGCACCACTCTTCTATCTGCCCGACAAACCAGAAGCGGAACTCCTGGCCGTCTTCCTTTGCATTGCCGTTTGTGATGTCCTGAAGCATTTTTATTCCCTGTCTCCCGATGAGAGGGCCTTGAGGTTAGTGTTAGTTGGGGCTTTACCCGATAAGTCCTGGTTGACCCTCTTTTTTAAACATTGACACGAAATATTTCTGCAGATATGCGCCGTCTTTCTTTGAAATATTGATGAACTGTATACCGACTAAATAGTCGGCCCCTGATCGTTGACCGGCGATGTTATGCTTTGCGGAATATTCACTGATACGCTTGCACCATACCAGTAGACCTTCTATGTCAATTTGATGGGCCTTTTTCTCTTTCCCCTCGATGGCCGGCAAATAAAGACTGAGTTCCACACGCCTGTTGACCTCAAGCGACTTACTGCTCAGGAAGCACAGACCGGAATAACTGAGGTCATATGCATTACCGGAAAATCTCTCCTTATTATTTACTTCCGTGCCTTTTATCTTTATTAAAGTCTGGACCCTCGGATGCCTTCTCCTTTCAATGATGCCCCCGAACGAATTTGCTTTTTCCCCGTTTCCCTTTTCATCAGGCTTCAGATTATGTATTACCGTCTGGTTTCTGCCCCGCTGCTTTGCCTGATAAAGGGCCTTGTCTGCATAGACCACAAGCTGCTCTGCCCGTTTAATGTTCTTATTGTCAGTATAAGTGGCGATGCCGAGGCTTACAGTTATGTTCACCCTCTTCCTGCCAACGGTAAAGGGGAAATTACTTATCACCTGCCGTAATCTCTCTGCTTTTATATATGCATCTCCGCTGTCCGTATAGGGCAGCATGATTACAAACTCCTCGCCCCCGTATCTGACCGCCTTGTCCGCATCCCGGACATTGCTCCTTAAAATATCTGCAAGCTGCGATAAGATCGCGTCCCCGGCCTGGTGGCCGTAAGTATCATTGACAGCCTTAAAATAATCTATATCGATCATAATGCAGGACAACGGGAACCTGAACCTCTTCGCCAGATTATATTGTTCGTTAAGGATCTCCCTGAAAAAGCGATAATTATACAGACCCGTTAACCCGTCCTTTATGGAGAGTTCCCGGAGAAGGACATTCTTTTTATCCAATGTCATGACCAGCTTGTTGATCTTTTCATTTAATGCCTCAAGCTCCCGGTTCTTCTCCTCGGAGCTCCGGATGTTCAGCCTGAGCTCATCTTCCTTGTTTTTCAAATGCAACATCAGGTTATTAAAATCCTCCCCGATCTTAAGAAGCACGTTCCCATCCGTGGCTTTTTTATAGACCCTGCATTTATGACAGTCACCATATTTTTTTGCAAAGTCGCCGTTTGGTTTATCAAGGCAATAGGTGCCGGATATCTGCCAGCACCTGAGATTCGATGATTTATATGACGGACAATCCGTCTTCTTGCATTTCATCTCTTCCCAGCATTTACACAAATGAGGGTTTTTGAAAAAAAACCAGCCCTTCTGCTTTATAGCATTAAGCAGCAGTCCCCTGATATCTTTCGAAACCCTGATGGTGTAACTGTCCGCGGCTTTTCTTCTTAATTTGTCCGTCATGTCTCCTCATTCTTAATGCAACGGTCATGGTATTACTATCGGCAAATAGTCAAGCCCCTTTAATTGAAACCTTACAGAACCCGTCCGGCATCCTTCTTCGGCCTCGTTCCCTCATCAGGGCCGTTAAAGGCAATATCAATTATATCCAACATCAATTTCTGGCAATTCCCGGAAGCAAGCTGCAGGTCCCATTTTGTTTTGTCCCTGGACCCCGCAATATTGCTTATCCCCCTGATCTCAAACATGGGGACTTTATAAAGCGTGCAGACCTGGGCAATCGCCGCGCCCTCCATATTTTCACAAACAGCATTAAAGCGTCTTTCAAGTTCCCTGGCCCGCCTTTGAGTGCCGGACACTGCTGATACCGTTACAAAATTACCTCTCATGATTTTACAATTCCAGCCTGTCATCCTGTTCTTCCCTTTATATACCGAGGGAGAAATGGAATTGAGCGGATATTCATTAAAATATCTTTTCCTCCCTTCCTTCACCAACGGTATCCCGATTTTCTCAAGGCCGCCCCAGCCCTCTGCCCCGATCACTCCTTCATCCCCGTAAATTTCTTTGGATGCAAAGGCGATATCTCCTGCCTTGAGGCCCGATCCTGGATAGGCGCCGCCTACGCCGATATTAATAATTGCGCTGACAGGATATTTTTCAATAATATATGTGGCGGAATGGGCCGCGTTCACCTTCCCCATGCCTGAATTCATAAGGACGACATCGACCCCCGACAATTTCCCTTTATGAACAGGCTTCCCGGCTATAAGATAATGACCCGGTTTTTTCAGACAGGTCAAAATAGACGCTGACTCAAACGGCATTGATGATATAATTGCAACTAGTCGAGTTCCCATTTGTAATTATAGTATGTAAGTCCCGGTTTGTCTCTGAAGAAATTGTAATAATACGATAGGAGATTATAATATATTTGAAATTTAAGGGGGAAAATCCATATGTCTGAGCATCATGAAATACTTAAACAAGCCACAGTATACCTCGAAGAAGAGGTGCTTGAGGCACTGGATGAGCTCGCTGAGGAATATTCAAAAGAGCTGGGGCAGAAGTGGTCCAGGGGCGCAGTCATCAGATTGGCCCTGAGCGAGTTTTTCAGCCGGAGGGGGAAGATATTGTAGGAATTCTTCTTATGCTGTTCCTCTGGAATATATAGCCGCCTTTCTTTATCAGCAAATATATCTGTGATATAATTTACTCACATTCATCACAGGAGGACCCGGTGTGTAATAAAATCCTTACGTCTGTTTTTATTTTATTTATATTATCAATGGCTCATTCTGCACTCGCAGCAGAGAAGGAGGCAATAGATATGATAGAAAATATACATTGGCTGGGTCATGATACCTTTAAAATATCCGGGGGAAAAGTAATTTATACCGATCCCTTCAATATCAGAAAAGAAGATGCCGCGGATATTGTCCTTATCACCCATGAACATTACGACCACTGTTCCCCTAATGATGTAAAGAAGATCCAGAAAACCGATACGGTAATCGTTGCTCCCCCGGACTGCGCGGGAAAACTCTCCGGGAACATCAAAACGGTGACGCCTGGAGACAAGCTCACGGTCAACGGAGTTGAAATAGAGGCCGTGCCTTCTTATAACACCAATAAACAATTCCATACAAAAAGCAGAAACTGGGTCGGCTATATCATTACTGTAAATGGTGAGAGACTCTACCTTGCCGGGGACACTGATTTCATCCCGGAGATGAAGACCTTTAAGGCTGACATCGCCCTTCTGCCTGTGTCGGGGACATATGTCATGACGGCTGAAGAAGCGGTAGAGGCGGCGCTTGCAATAAAACCGAAGATCGCCATTCCCATGCATTATAATTCTATCGTCGGCACCAAAAAAGACGCAAAGAGATTTGCAGATGGGTTAAAGGGCAAGGTCGAAGTCAGAATATTGAAGGAAGAGTAAATTGGCTGATGCTGAAAAGATAGCGAGACTGCTGCTGAAGAAGTACCCAAAACCGATGATCGCGCTCAATTTTTCCAACCCATTGGAGCTCCTTGTCGCTACCATCCTTTCCGCCCGGTGCACGGACAAAAAAGTGAATGAGGTCTCGCCGGGCCTTTTCAAAAAATATAAGACCGCCGGAGACTACGCCGGGGCGGATATCAGGACCTTTGAGTCAGAAATACGGCCCACTGGTTTTTATAAAAACAAGGCAAAGATGATAATCAATTGCTGCAGGAAACTCGTATCTGACTTTAAAGGCAAAGTCCCCGCAACGCTTGAAGAGCTGACCACGCTTCCTGGCGTCGGCAGAAAAACGGCAAACGTTATATTGGGCAGCGCTTTTAATAAACAAACCATAGCCGTTGACACGCATGTATTAAGAGTGTCCAACCGGCTCGGCATCGCCCATTCCGACAATCCTGACAAGGTGGAAGAAGAGCTGACCGGACAGCTTCCTGAAAAATTACTGACATCATTCAACCTGGCCCTGATCCTTCACGGCAGGGAGACCTGCACTGCCCAAAGACCAAAGTGTCCTGTGTGTGTTGTTTACCGGGAATGTGAGTGGCCGGAGAAGCCCGCACTCTGAAATTATTTCCAGAAATAAGGAATGTTTTAAAAGATGTTTACTAAAGAAGAGACTGCATGTGTATTTAAAGGCGACATTATCGGCAGGGAAATAATATACCTGGAATCATCTGCATCTACGAATGACAGTGCCTTTGAGATCGGACGGGAAAGGACCGGTCCCGATGGTATAGTAGTTGTTGCGGAAATGCAGACAAAAGGCAGGGGGAGACTGGGCAGAAACTGGGTCTCGCCTGCCGGGGTCAATTTGTATTTCACCGTATTATTAAGTCCACCGTTCCCCCCGGAAGAGGCGTCATTAATGACACTGGCAGCGCCGGTTGCCATAGCGTCGGCTGTCATAAAGTATACTGGACTGGCCGCCCAAATAAAGTGGCCCAACGACATTATGATTAATGGGAAAAAAACAGGCGGGGTCCTTATCGAGATGAAATCCGGCAAAGCCGCCTCACACCTGTTGGCTGTCGGGATAGGCATCAATGTAAACATGTCTCCTGATGTCCTGCCGTCTGAAATAAGGCCGCTGGCCACATCACTTAAAATGGAAAAAGGTGAATCCATAAGCAGATCGGAGCTATTGGGGGCAATTCTGGCCGACCTTGAACACACCTATAAGAATCTCTTAAATGGTAATAAAAGGGCTTTAATTAATGAATGGCTTCGTTTAAACTGCACTATAGGAAAAAGGGTCTCCGTGCGGGACCATGCCCGGACCATAACAGGAACTGCGGACAGCATTAATGAAAGAGGGGAGCTTATTGTGAAGCTCTTTACCGGAGAAACTGAAACGGTCAGGGCAGGCGATGTCACAATCTTGAAAAATTAATCTACTATGCTCTTACTCATCGATATAGGAAACACGACAATAACCATCGGCCTTTATAACAGGAATAAAATCAAAAAAGTACTGCGCATTAAAACTATCGCCGGGGGCCGGGACACCTTAGAGTACGAGTACATTTTGAAGGGATTTATAAGCGACCTGAATTTGCGCAAACCGGCAGGCGCGGCTGTATGTTCAGTCGTCCCGGAGGTCACACCCCTGATGATTAAAGCATTAAAGGCCGGCTTCGGCGTAAGACCGGTCAATGTCAGTCATAAAGCCAGGACCGGACTGAAATATCTTATTAAGAATAAAGGGGAATTAGGGGAGGACAGGATTGCCAATGCAGCGGCTGCCCATAAACTTTATAAAGGGAACTTAATTGTGGTGGATTTTGGGACGGCAACGACCTTTTGTGTGATCACTGAAAAGGGAGAATATACCGGTGGGGCCATAATGCCGGGGCTTGGCCTCTCTGCAAAGGCCCTTGCCGAAAAGACATCAAAGCTGCCGCTGATAGAGTTAAAGGCGCCTGAAAGTGCAATCGGAAAAGACACAGGAGAGAACATACGCTCCGGGGTAATACTGGGACATGCCGGGGCTGCTGAAAGAATAATCCGTGAGATAAAAACAGAGACCGGCAAGGAGTATAAAGTGCTTGCCACAGGCGGATATGCGGGCGCGGTAACGTCCTACATAAGAACCATTGATTATGTTGATCCCCTCCTGACTCTTGAGGGTCTGAGGATTATTTACGAAATGAATTCATAGGATAGAAGATCACGATTTTGTCAGATGTATGTGAAAGTTATTTTTGATTACCAATAATAAAATGTCTCGGCAGAAGAGGCAAAAAACAAGGAGGTTGTTTTATGAAAGTTGAACGTATATTGTTTCCAACGGATTTTTCAGAGGGTTCGGGGCATGCGCTGCATTCTGCTGTGGACCTTGCAAAGCATTACAATGCGAGGCTCACCATTCTCCATGTTATTTATGATATCGGCAAGGCGTATCAGTCGCACGTTCCGCACATATCCACGGATGAAATCATCAAGGAAATGAATGCATGGGCCATGAAAGAGCTTGATAAGTGCTGCATTGAAGAAACCAGGGGACTCGCCAATGTAGACAAGTCGGTGTTGGTAGGGGTACCATATGAAGAAATAATAAAATTTGCGGAAACAGAAAAAATCGACTTGATAGTTATAGGTACCTATGGCAGATCAGGACTTGAAAGGTTTATCTTCGGCAGCACCGCTGAAAGGGTCGTCAGGAGGGCGCCATGCCCGGTAATGACAGTGCGGGTCCCAAAACACAGGGAGTAATCAAAAAAATCACGAGGCCCATGAAGGTATATCTCTCGGAAAATGCCTTTATGGGCCTTTTGCTGAGCAGCGCTGAGGTCTTTAAAAAAGAATCACTCGGTTATCTGCTCGGCTACCGCCTTGATGACCGATTTATTATAGAGAATGCCTTCAGCCTTCAGACCGCAAGGAGAAAGCGGCGGGGCGTCATATTCCACCGCAGGGACCAGAAAAAAATAGAACCGATACTGTCAAATTTTGAAAAGCTCCAGATTGTCGGTGATTTTCATTCTCACACGCCTTACGGAAGTGAAAAAGGCATTGATGTCCCCAGCCCGATTGATATCAAGGGGATGGAGAAGGACAATCTCTATATAATAATCGCCATCAATGAAATGGAGGTATCCAAACCGTGGAAGGAAAATAAGGACAGGAGCATTTCAGGAAGCATGGGCAGTTTCTTTTTCAAGATATCCGCATACTATTACCCTTATGTAAACAGCGTCCCCCGCAAGTCACCTATTTACTGCACTTTTCCGCCAGGCCTGAAAGTAGGTTAGAATATACCTATCTAAATTAGGGACCTGCAAGAAATTGAAACTTATTTATTACATAGCCGCTTCCATAGCATCTCACCTGCTGCTTATAGGATTTCTGTACTTAATACCGCCTTTTACGAATGCGGCGCCGTCTGTATTTAAAGTAGATATTGTCGCCCCGCCGGAAATCAGGAAGCCGCCCAAATCCGGACCGATCAATCCGGCTGTAAAGAAAATAAAGCCTCCGGCTTATCAACAGCGCTCAAAACCTGCTGATAAGGAATTGCCGCCCGAGACCCTTTATGGCAAAGGCAAGGGGGATTTGAAACAGGACTCCGGAACGGCTAAGTCAACTGCGCCTTTACCGCGAAGGAGGGAGGATGTGGCGCCTCCATATCCGGCAGAAGAGAACGGCCCTGCACAGCCGGAGGAAAAAGGGACTGACATTGCGCCTCGCTCATATTTATTCGATAAAAAAACAATAGAGAAATTCGCGAGGGAAGGCCCGCCCCCCCAAAAAGGACTTACCTTTGATGACTCGGATTTCAGGCACCGCGGCTACATGCGAATGCTGAAGGAAAGAATTGAAAGCATATGGCAGTATCCGAAGGAAGCGGCAAGGATGGGCCTGTCCGGCGATCTGTATATGAAATTCACGATCAGGAAAGACGGGCGGCTCGGAGAGGTCGAGCTTTTACGCACATCCGGCTTTAAAGACCTGGATGAGGCCGCCATTAAAGCGGTAAAAAAGGCGGAGCCTTTCTGGCCGTTGCCTGACGACTGGGACAAAGACGACCTCGAGATCAAGGGGCATTTTATTTATATATTCGGCGACACCATGGCCCTTTAGTCCGGGTCTCATAAACGTATAGTATCAACGCAGGTTTGGATCGATAATAGAAGCTACTAATATTAAAAAACCTGCTATAATAACTCCCAATTATGAAAATTCTAAACATGATACGATGGCTGGATATCCTGGATATCCTGATTGTTACTGTAATAATATACAGGGGCCTTCTGATAATAAAAGGCACAAAGGCCGCCCAGATGCTCATCGGACTGGGGGTCCTGTTTATGGCCCTTCTTTTTTCAAAATACGTGGGCCTCTATACGACCGACTGGATCATTCAGAGTCTCTGGACGCAGATCGTGCTGGCGCTCATAATATTATTTCAGCCTGAAATCAGAAAGACACTGGCCCACATGGGCGAAGCGCGCTTCCTGCCCTCCTTTGCCTCTGCAGAAGGACTGAGGTCCCTTGAAGAAATCGTCAAAGGTTCGATAGCTCTTGCCAACAGGCAGATCGGCGCGCTGATCGTGATAGAAAGAGATACCGATCTGAAAGAGTTCATCGAGATGGGCACGCAGCTTGACGCCAAGGTGACCCGTGAGCTGCTGCTGAGCATTTTTCATCCGTCCTCACCTATTCATGACGGGGCGATCATTATCCGGGGGAACCGCATCATTGCCGCCGGGTGTTTTCTGCCGCTGACGTTAAGTGCCGACATATCCAAGACCTTCGGCACAAGGCACCGCGCAGGAATAGGCCTGACAGAAGAGACGGACGCCGTGGTCATCATTGTCTCCGAAGAGACCGGCAGCATTACAACCGCAGTCGGCAACAGGATCGATAAAAACGTTGATATGGGGTCTCTCAGAGACTTTCTCACGGAACATTTCATAAGCCCGAAAGCAAAGAAATAATGAAAAAGTTTCTCACTACAAATATCTGGTTGAAACTGGCCTCCTTTATAATGGCTGTAGCATTGTGGTTTTTCGTTATTTTGAGCGGCCGCTCTGAAGTCACTATGGACGTGTCCGTTAACTTCATAAATGTTCCTGACAAATTTGAGATTGTAGATTATCCGAAGTCAATCAGCGTAACCGTAGAAGGACAGGAACGGTTACTCAAATATTTAAAACCGGATGAAATAAATGCGGTCCTTGACATCAGTGACGCCAAACCCGGCAGGTCTTTTCATACCATTTCAAAGAAAAACATCAAACTGCCAAAGTCATTTCTGGTAACAGCAATAAACCCTGAGACATTCAGCCTGACAATCGAAGGCCAATTAAAGAAGGCCGTTTCCGTCAAACCTCACATAGTGGGGGCCCCTGAAAAAGGTCATAAGATTACCGCCATAAGAGTAGAGCCCGGCACTGTAATACTTGAGGGTCCGGAGAGCGCAGTATCAAAAATCGACATAGTAAGGACCGAGCCGATAGACATTAACGGGATAAACAGCAACCTGGTTTATAAAGCCAATCTTAATCTGACCGACACTTCGATCAAGAAAAATATTAACAAAGTCGATATTACATTATCGGTAGAAAAAACAACCAAGGAGACTCATTAATGGTCGACAAAAAGAAACGCACAAAGCTATTTGGGACAGACGGCATCAGGGGCAAGGCCAATCATTACCCCATGACCGGGGAAATAGCCTTTGAGGTCGGAAGGGCAGCAGCCTACGTACTCAGAAAGACAAACGGGCGCAATAAAATCCTGATCGGTAAAGACACCAGGCTCTCAGGCTATATGCTTGAGAGCGCTCTTACCTCCGGCATATGTTCGATGGGTACTAGCGTAGTGCTTGTGGGCCCGATGCCGACCCCTGGGATTGCCTTTGCCACAAGGAGCCTCCGGGTCGATGCCGGGGTCGTGATATCCGCATCACACAATCCGTATGACGATAACGGCATTAAGTTCTTCTCAGCAGACGGGTATAAACTTCCCGACAGCACTGAAAGCGAAATAGAAAAGACGATGTTCACCGAGACACTGGAAAATATCAGACCGGAGGGCGCCGGCATAGGCAAAGCATACAGAGTGGACGATGCATCAGGCCGGTATATCGAGTACGTCAAGTCGACATTTCCCAAAGGCCGGACACTCGAAGGCATGAAAATAGTCATCGATTGCAGCAACGGCTCGGCATACAAGATCACCCCCGTCGTGCTGACTGAGCTGGGCGCTGATGTTATAGCGATTAATTCTAAACCTGATGGTATTAATATTAATGCAAACTGCGGGGCCACCCATCCTGAGGCCATGCAGAAAGCAGTGCTGGAGTATAAAGCTGACATCGGGATTGCACACGACGGCGATGCAGACAGGACGATTATATGCGATGAACGGGGTGAAATTGTAGACGGTGACAAGATAATGGCCATGTGCGCCCTGGACATGAAAAAAGACGGCAAGCTTAAGGGAGATACCGTTGTCGCCACTGTGATGAGCAATTTGGGCTTTGAATTATTCCTGAAAAGAGCAGGCATTAAAGTCATCAGGACAAAAGTAGGTGACAGATATGTTGTCGAGGAAATGATTAAAAGGGGCTGCAACCTGGGAGGCGAGCAGTCCGGCCATATTATTTTTCTTGACCACAATACAACAGGAGACGGCCCCGTGACCGCTCTACAGGTTCTGTCCATTATGTGCCGCAGAGGAAAAAGCCTTTCAAACCTGGCCTCGTCTATCCCTATATATCCTCAGGTACTTATAAATGTTCCCATACGCAGGCATAAATCAATAGATGATTATCCCAATATACACACTGCGGTAAAGAAGGCTGAAAAGAAGCTCACCAGCGGCAGGATCCTTGTCAGGCCTTCAGGCACAGAACCCAAAGTCAGGGTAATGGTAGAAGGCGACAACATGGACGAGATTACGACAATTGCAGAGGAGATCGCTGAAGTTATAAAGTCAAATATGAAATAGCGTCCCTATTACACTGGAAGACTGACAGAGACAGGGAACATCTTCTCTCCCATTTCATATCTGCAACTCATCCAGATACCCCTTTTTATACCGCTGTAGTTGTATTGACATTCAAGACGGTACTACAGTAATGTATATAACGGTTCGCGGGGTGGAGCAGTCCGGTAGCTCGTCGGGCTCATAACCCGAAGGTCGCAGGTTCAAATCCTGTCCCCGCTACCAAAAAAATACAGCTCGCTGTTCCTGATAGGGACAGGCGAGCTTTTAAATTAGGGCCGTTCCCCCGCATTATTCGATCCACAAAGAATTTTAATCAGACACGCCTGCTTAATTATTGAACAACTTGTTCAATTACTGAACTTTTTTATCAACCCCTCTGTATAGTCCTCATTGACAAGCTTTGTTTCATAAGTCCCTAACAAAAGTATCGCACCCTCTTCTGTGTCGTGCAATCATTTGATTTTACTAGAGGCCGGAATAACTGCATGACCCAGGGCCTTAACATGTTGAAACGTTAATAACAACCAGGCACAGTAATTGCTGTTTCCGGTTAGTTTTGTGTTGTCTATTAATTTTTTAATCATTTTGTTATCTGGAAGATTTTGAAAGCGGTGATATTATTTTTATTTCTGATTTGCAGTTTTGCCGGCCAACCTGCTCCGTCATATGCGGAAGACGGTCCTTCTTTGACAGACGGAGAGAAGATTTATCAACGGTACTGTGCGCCGTGCCACGGGGATAAAGGGGATGGCAACGGCTTCAACGCAAAGACCCTGGACCCCCGCCCCGCAAATCACACAGACGCCGTCTTCATGTCTAAAAGAACCGACGGGGAACTGGTTGACGCCGTCAGCGGCGGCGGCAGGGCTATCGGCAAAGCTTCAATAATGCCGCCGTGGGGAAATACTCTCGACAAGTCGCAGATTACTTCTCTGGTCAGACATTTAAGAAAATTGTGCAGATGCAAGGAAGAGTAATGATAATACTCAAATCACAACCAACAAATAACAAACAAATTCCAAATCAGAAATATCCAAATTCCAAACACGATCCGTCTTGCTCGTTGAAAATTGGATATTTATTTGTAATTCGGAGTTTGTAATTTGAAAATTCAAAAGGAGGAGATATGCTCAAAGCAAAAGATGTAAAGGATGAAGAAGGCATGACCCGCAGAAGGATTTTAAAGACCGCCTGCATCGCAGGCGCAGGCGCTGCTGTGCTTATCAGCGGATTGAAGGGGAAGGCAGATGCGTCAGGCAAGACATATCCCCAAGTCAAGGTCGTAAATGTTAAGGACATTAAACCCGGCAAACCGGTGAAGTTCGATTACCCGCTGGTCGGGAGGAAAAACATACTCATAAACTGCGGGTGCAATGCTGAAGGCGGCATCGGCACAGATAAGAGTATAGTGGCATACAGCTCATTCTGCACCCATCTCGGATGCGGAGTTGATATGGACAAGGAAAGCGGAATGCTGGTCTGTGAATGTCACCAGTCTGTATATGATCCAAAACAAAGCGGGAAGGTGGTTGAAGGCCCCGCGCCGTGCAGTCTGCCGATGGTTTCATTGGAGGTTGATAAAAACGGAGACATCTATGCGGTCGGCGTTGCCGGACTTATTTATGGACTCAGAAATAATCTTTTGGAAGGGGAGGGGGTAAAGTAATGAGCAATGAAAAGAAATTATCAAGAAGGGATTTATTAAAGGTGTCAGCAGCGGGCGCAACCGGGGCCTGCTTAATAGATGGCATACCTGCATTTGCAGCGGGCAAATTTTCAGACGCCAGGGCAGCCGAATTTGTTGAACTTCCACCCTCAAATGCCGAGACCTATGACACCGCCTGCCGTTACTGCCATGTCATGTGCGGATACAAGGTCCATATCTGGCCCAAAGGCACGGGCCGTAAGCCGGATAGCGAAAAGTTTTACCCGGTTGAAAAGATGAGGGGCGACTGGCCCAATCCTGTATTCACTATTGAAGCCAGGAAAGACGGTAAAAACGTAAACATAATGATAGTGCCTGACAACAAGGATGTGGCTAGCGGATCAAACTACTCTGTCCGCGGGGCCTTTAATGCACAGAGTTTATATTCCGAAAAACTCCCTACAAAGATCCGTCTCAAAAAACCGATGATCCGCAAGGGCGGCAAGACCGGTGTGCTGACTGAGGTGTCATGGGATGAGGCGATTGAGTTCACCGCATACAATCTTCAGAAGATCATCGATAAGCACGGCCCTGATGCAGTAGGCGCAGTGTATGGCGACTGGGGTTATCTCCAGAACACCCATGCATTTTTAAAA
>JACRQA010000087.1 GCA_016222915.1 Nitrospirota bacterium
ACTACAAGATGGGCCCGACCCTGTATGTGAAAAGGGTCCAGATCATGGAGCACTGCGAGCAGCTTATTCCCAGATATCTGAGGTTTGTTAAGGGCGTCGTGGATTCTTCCGACCTGCCTTTGAATGTGTCAAGGGAGATACTGCAGTCCAACCGGCAGGTTGATATTATAAATAAAAGCATATCAAAGAAAGTCCTCGACACGCTGGCTGAAATGAAAAAGAATGAATATGACAAGTTCCTTTCATTCTACAAGGAATTCGGCAGGGTCCTCAAAGAGGGCATCCATTTTGATTTCTCCAGGAAAGAGGCCATCTCCGACCTCCTGTTGTTCCAGTCAATGAATAAGCCCGTTGACACATATATATCACTGCAGGAATATGTCGACAGGATGAAAGAGGGGCAGGAGAATATATATTACATCACAGGCGCATCTTATGATGAAGCAAAGAACTCTCCCTACCTTGAGGCGTTCAAAGACAAAGGTTATGACGTCCTTATGATGCTTGATGAAGTAGATGATTTTATCGCCACCGGCCTGGAGTACAAGGGTAAGAAGTTCAAGTCAGCCGTCAAGGGAGAGATTGACCTCGATAAATCAAAAGAGGAAGAAAAGAAGGAGACGAAGAAAAAGTTCAAGGCCCTAATCGAGCTTATCAAGGACCAGCTTAAGGATGAAGTGAAAGACGTCCGGCTCTCAGGCAGGCTCAAAGACACTGCATGCTGTCTTGTAGGAGATGAGATGGACATGGACCCTCAAATGGAGAAGCTCCTGAAATCCATGGGGCAGAGCGTACCTCAAAGCAAGCGTATCCTGGAAATCAACCCGGCCCATCCTATATTCGATGCCATGAACCGGCTGTTTGAAAAAGAGCAGAAAAGCGTGGTCCTTGAAGAATACATAAAGCTCCTCTATGACCAGGCATTATTGCTGGAAGGTTCAAAACCCAAGGACCCGACGGCTTTTGCAAAAACTATAAGCAAACTGATGGTAAAAGATGTGGAGAGGGCGGCGGGCTTATAATTGCTTCCCTGGATTGCATATGTTGAAAAAAGGGACTGAATAGGGTAGCCTCTGGTATGGACCAACACAACCAGTCAGACCGGGAGTGGGAGAGCATATTCCAGGCGATCGGGCACCCGGCTGTTATCCTCGATCCTCAACATACAATAATTGATGTAAATCAAGCTACTATCAAGCTGGCAGGAAGACCTGCCTCTGAAATAATCGGAAAAAAATGCTATGAGATCTTTCATGGCGCTGACTCCCTGTTCCCACCGGACGGCTGCCCGATGGAACAGCTTATTGCCTCCGGCCACCTTGAAACACTTGAGATGGAGGTGGAGGCTTTCGGGGGGGTCTTTCTTGTCTCATGCACACCGGTCTTTAATGAACAGGGGGACCTCGAAAAGGTCATTCATATCGCCACAGACATAACGGAGCAAAGGAAGGCAGTTGAGGAACTGCGCGATAATGAGATCAGGTTCAGGGCCGTCTTTGAAAGATCGGTAGACGCCATCGGGGTGTCGAAAAACGGCGTCCATGTCTTTGTGAACCCCTCTTATCTTTCACTGTTTGGATATGCGGGTAATGAAGACCTGGCCGGGAAGTCTATTCTTGATCTCATTGCCCCTGAAGAACGCGAAAATATCCTTGTAAATGTAAACCGCAGGGCAGGAGGGGCCACTGTCCCGTCTGCCTATGAAACGCGAGGGCTGAAAAAAGACGGGACTGTTTTTGATATGGATGTTCATGTGTCAACCTATGAATTAAGCGGAGAGACCTATACACTTGCCATCCTCCGTGATATCACCGCACGCAAGCACTATGAGGAATTCCTGCGGTCGAGCGAGGAGAAATACCGCGACCTGTTTGAGAATGCCATAGACCCTATCTTCATACTTGATGCGGAGCATAATTTCGTTGATATGAACAAAAGTGCGGTGAAATTGCTCGGGTACAGCCGGGAGGAATTTCTGCGTATGAAGGTCTTTGATATTGTCCCTTCGGAACAGCTGCCTGTATCGGCACAGGAATTCGAGAAACTTCAGATGGAGGGGAAATACGAACAGTTCACTGGTAAAGTACGAACAAAAGACGGACGATGGCTGGATATCGAGGTCAGTTCATCCGCAATTGTCAAAGACGGGCGTATCGTCGGGGCAAGGGACATCTTGCGCGATATTACAGATCGCAAGAGGTCAGCAGAATTACTGCAGGAGAGTGAAGAGCGGTTCCGGATACTGCTTGACAAGAGCTTTGACGGCATTTTTATCCACGAGAATTTGATGATCCTTGATCTGAACCAGCGTATGGCGGACATTACAGGGTATTCACACTCAGAACTGATTCATTCAAATGTGATCAAGCTTTTCACCCCGGATTCACAAAGGCGCATCCATGATTACATACGTTCAGGGAGAAAAGGATACTATGAAGTTGAACTGCTGAGAAAGGACGGGAAGATAGTAAGTATTGAGGCCTTTGGCGCCAACTGCAAGTTTCATGGCCGCGACGCCAGGATCGTTGCCATAAGGGACATTACAGAACAGAAGAAACTCCAGGAGCAGCTCCGTCAGTCACAGAAGATGGAGGCGGTAGGCCATCTTGCCGGAGGGGTAGCGCATGATTTCAATAACATCCTTTCCGCCATAGTTGGGTATACGCACATTACACTGATGAAGATGAAAGAGGACGACCCCCTGCGCGCGAATCTCCAGCATGTCCTTGACTCATCCGAAAAGGCGGCCAATCTTACACAAAGCCTACTCGCATTCAGCAGGAAACAGGTAATGGCGCTGAAGACCGTTAATGTCAATGAAATCGTGTACGGCATGATGAAGATATTCGGCAGGGTCATCGGAGAAGATATCGGGCTGAAGGTCGATACTGCGGACCATGACCTGATGGTGAGGGCTGACAAGAACCAGATAGAGCAGGCCCTGATGAACCTCGCCACAAACGCGAGGGACGCAATGCCTCACGGAGGAACACTCACGATAACAACCGAAGAAATTGAAATAGACGAAGGATTTGTTCAGACGAATCTTTTAGGGGAGGTCGGCAGATATGCTGTCATTTCGATTACGGACACAGGCACGGGCATGGATGAAAAGACTAAAGAGAATATCTTCGAGCCTTTCTTCACAACAAAAGAGGTGGGTAGAGGCACCGGCCTTGGACTGTCAATGGTCTACGGGACGATAAGACAGCATAATGGCTTTATCAATGTTTACAGCACACCCGGACAGGGAACAACTTTCAGGATATATTTACCTCTCGTGAAAGCAGCGATTCAGCCAGTCGTAGGGGAAGCAGCACGGGCACTATCTTCAGGCGATGAAACGGTCCTCCTCATAGAGGACAACGAGGCAGTCAGGATGTCTACGAGGGCACTGCTTGAAATGTCAGGGTATACGGTCATGGAAGCTGCTGACGGAGAACATGCTGTCAGGATTTTCCGGCAGCACAGAGATGCTATACAGCTGGTAATTTCCGATATAATCATGCCCGGACAGAGCGGAAGTGAAGTATATGAGGAATTGAAGAATATAAACCCCGGGCTCAAGGCGCTGTTTATCAGCGGCTATCCGTCTGACATGCTTACCCGGAAGGGGATCCTGGCTGATGGAGTAAATTTTATGTCCAAACCACTGAGGCCTGATGTCCTGTTAAAAAAAGTTAGAGATGTCCTGGATATGCAGGGTCCGCAATAAAACGCTACTCCCCCCGCTGCTTCGCTATCTCGTGGCAGAAGATCGCGCAGGCCATGGCAACATTAAATGAAAGCTGCGCCCCTTTCATAGGCAGTGTCACCTTCATGTCAAGGTGCTTTTCTATCCCGTACCGCACCCCTTTTCCTTCAGACCCTAATACGAGCGCGAGAGGAAAGGGCAGGGAGACCCTGTTTAAATCTTCGCCGTCTTCAACCGCAGTGCCTACTGCCCAGTATCCGGCCTTTTTGGCTTTCAGCAGCGCTGCAGACAGGTTTGTGACCTGCGCTACAGGGACAAAATTCTCTCCGCCTGAGGCCACATGAATGACAGTTTCATTGACCTCAACCGAACTGTGTTCAGGAATCACAAGTCCAAGTCCCCCGAAGCACGCGGCGATGCGTATTATCGAGCCCAGGTTATGCGGGTCATTCAGGTTGTCCAGGAACAGCAGAGAAGGCCGCTTATCGCCTGGTCCGCCAAGCATGTCCTCTAACGGGGTGTAGTGATATTTATATACTTCCGCGACGATCCCCTGAAGACGGTCTGCGCGTTTGATTCTCATGAGATCATTTTCGCTTACCACTTTGACAGGAATCTTGGCGGCCTTTATCAGATCGGTAATATGCGGCGCATTAAAATTGTCCTGCAGATATACCTGCCTGATGCTTCCTGGGTCCGCTTTCAATCGTTCATGTACGGAGTTCTTTCCGTAAAGGTGCATTTTGTTCCTGGCCAATTCTTTCCTCCGGGAATAGTTTAGGGTGATCAGTAAAGGTAAAGCAAAATATGACGCGAAGTCAATAGTTCAACCGCGTTATGTCCTGCGAAAGTGGGAGGAGGGAGGGGACATGCATCTCCCCTCCCTCTTTGGGAGGCCGGGACCCGCTGGTCCCGATCATTTTATATGCAGCCGTGCGGCCTGGGAAGACCTGCTACCTTATAAGCCCCTCTTACAAGGCCGCAGGGAAAGAGATTGCACAAGTCCTTGAAGGATATGCTGCAGTCTTTAATGACCTTGACGATCTCAGGTCCCCTTTCATATTTAAGGTAGTGCTCTCTTACGTACATGATGACTTTCCAGTGGTCTGCTGTAAGACCGTTTGCTATTTTGTTGTCCTTTGCCAGTATCTCAGCGATATCGATTGACCAGAAGTCAATGTCATTCAGGAAATCCTCGCAATGGAATTTTTCCTTTGCGTCTGTTTTGATATCAGTCGTTTCCATCTTCATCCCCTTTATTAGAGTTAGTTAAAATGTTTTATTGTTGCAGTGTCTTTCTTTACTGTGCGCCGGAAGACACTTCCTCCTTCTCGGCATATTTCTTCTTGTTCTCTTCAACAACATCATCAATGACAAGCGCGTTCGCTACAAGGTTTACGAGCTGAGTCACATCCATTCCAAGCTTGTAGTGCCCGATGAGATCTGTCAGTCCGTCTACACAGTTATGACAAGACGTAACAACTGTTTTTGCGCCGGTTGCAGTAAGCTGGTCTGCCTTGATCTTGGCTGATTTAAGACGGCTCGGCCTGTATTCCGCCATGGACATGGCGCCTCCGCCGCCGGTACAGCAGAAGTTCTCTGCGCGGTTCGGGTACATTTCCTGGAAATCTTCCACCACAAGGCTGAGAAGCTCACGCGGCTCTTCAGTCAGGCCGCAGCTCCTTGCGTTGTTGCATGAATCGTGGAAGGTAAATTTGCCGGGATTTTTTGTCTTGTCGACCTTTATCTTTCCCTCTTTGATGTATCTTCACAACGGGTCGAACGGTAACCATGGCCGCACTCGGAAATGACAAGTTTCTTCCCCCGGAGCTCATCAACCTTGTCATATACACGGCCCGCGACCGCTCCGCCGAGCTCATCATCGCCGTTAAACAGCCCGAAGTTGGTCATGTCCCAACCTTCACTTGGCATGGTATAGTCTTCTCCCGCTGCGTAGAAGATCTTTGCGGCGTCCAGTATGGACCTTGGGTCATGTTTGATCTCACGGGGGTTGATGACGTAGACGATGTTTGAGTCCGGCTTGTCAATCGGGATCTTCGCCGTCGGGTCTTCCATCTCAGACTGAAGCTCTTCTTCCTGCCATTCAATGGTCTCGACATAGTCTTCTTTCAGGACGCCCATCTGGTTTCCGATCTCCCACTGTTCCTTGGCCACGTATTCAACACCCTCCGGCATTATGCCAACATAACAGA
The DNA here is from genome assembly GCA_016222915.1 of Nitrospirota bacterium. GTDB lineage: Bacteria > Nitrospirota > Thermodesulfovibrionia > UBA6902 > UBA6902 > UBA6902. The sequence goes on from JACRQA010000087.1 coordinate 5,908, forward strand.
GAAGTCCTCTTGCCATGCGGTTGAATGTAGCGAGGTCCACTCCCATCGGGCAATTGACTGTGCACCTGCGGCAGTTTGTGCATTTCCCGAACACTATGTCCTTCAATTCCTGCAGCTCCTCATCTGTAAAGACACTGCCGGCCTTTACCCATTTTGGAAATACCTTGCCGGTCCAGTCATAATGGCGCTTAAAGAGCCGTCTGATCCTGTCGGCCTTGTAAGCAGGTGCAAAGGTCGGGTCACCAGGGTTCGCGAGGACATAGTGACAGGAGTCGGTGCACATCCCGCAATGTACGCATGCGGTCAGTGAGCCCACCATCTGGCGGGTAAGCTTCTGGCCCATCCGGTCAATTACTTTCTGGGCTTTATATGATCTTTCATTTTTTGTGCTGCTCATGTAAACCTCCTTTTTATTATGCCGCCAGCTTCAGCGGTCAACTGTCGGCTTTATTTAACATGTTGTTGTTATTTACTTGCTCACCTGATAAGCGGGCTTTCTTCTGATAGGGAACACGCCCCTGCGTCCGAAATGCCTTCCAAGGTATGTCCGGGTAAACGGGTAATACAGGTAGTGTGAGATCTTGCTGAACGGGACATACATAAGGAAGAACGCGGTCAGGAGAAAATAGGTGAGCATGATACCTTCTCCCCCTGAAATATCATTCGGCGCTGCCAGGAACGCGAACGCAAACCATGACGTAAGAAGAATGAGCGAGAAATGGTCATCAGGGGAGCTGATGGCCCGGATGTACGGGTTTGATATCCTGCGTATTATCCGCATGACTCCCACAATACATGCCGCTCCGACCAGGACCTGAATGACTGAAACAAACATAGAAGACGTCAATAGTCCCGGCCCGTATGGGATGATGAACGAGAGTGTGATCGAAGCGACCACGCCCAAGTGGAACACGACAAATTGGGCGTACATAAATGGCTTTGACCGTGTGCTCTCCATTGCCCACGGTTTGGCTATAAGCCCGAGTGAGTATCTCTCTCCTTTTTTCGGATTCGTGTCTCCCAGTCCGGTGGCGGGCTGGCGCTCCTTTCCAAGCGGCCATTTCAAAAACCATCTGATCCTGAGGTAATAAACAGTTGCCATCAATACAAGGGCAACTTCCTGCAAAGTATGTTCGGATAAATGTAATAAGTTACTCATAGTATCTCCTTTCTGATATTACGCTGCCTTTTTAAGAGCGTCCTTTAGTTTCGGCTCCAGCGCCTTATACTCTCTGGTGTCGTTTGCGCATATAACTACATCCTTGATCTCTGATCCTTTGTTCAGATATTCAGCTATCGTTTCAATCGTGATTTTCGCGCTGGCATCAATGGGGACACCGTAAAAGCCCGCGCCCATGGGAGGGAACGCTATGCTCTCTATGCCGTTTGCCTCTGCGGCCTTAAGCGCATTGATAATGGTGGCCTTTAATTTCTGCTCGATATTTTCCTCCTGGAATTTAGGGCCGCATGCATGAATGATGTGTTTGGCCTTCATGTTGCCCGCTGTCGTGACCACCACCTCCGTGACTTTCAATGGGCCGAG
>JACRQA010000088.1 GCA_016222915.1 Nitrospirota bacterium
ATAGCATGTCAAAGAAGTCATTACTTGAAACCAACCCTTTCCTGAAAGACCCTGAGATACGCAGGCAGATCATCGAAACAGTTACCCTTTCTTCCTCTGCTATCGAGGGGGTCCATGCCCCTGCCAGGAAAGCCATGAAAAATGTAGCCAAGGCCAAAACCGCCTTCAGCGCTGCACATGCTTCTGTCTCGTCCGGGAAACCACGGCCCTGAAAACCCTTTTCATCGCTTCATAATCTTGCCCCTCGCCTGCCTGCACAGCAGCAAAATATTATTTCCGCTTTTTACCTTGTATGTCAGTAAAATCAAGACCCCGTAGCCCTGCCTGTAATGCCATTAAAACTGCGAGCAGTCTCCCTGCCCGTCCATTGCCTTCACGGAAGGGATGAACCAACATTAGTTCGGTATGGATTACTGCAAGCGCGGTAACAATTTCATCGTCGCTTTCAAAGAGACAAGGGGTATATTTTTTCAACGCTCCGTTTTCAAAGTCATGCATCAGCTTTGGGACATAACGTGCCATAGCAAAGCTAAAGCCGTCCTTTGATATGTTCACCTGTCTGTATTGTCCCGCCCACTCATACACATCGCCAAGCCATTCTCCATGTATCGTGCAGATATCGGCTGCGGAAAAGCGACGCTCTTTCGTAAACATGCCCATGAGTTTCATCTGCACAAGTGCGTATCGTTCAGCCTCAATAACATCCATTTCGCGCTTGCGAGTGATATGCAAGAGATTTCTGAGCACCCTGCCACGGGAACCCGGCTCATATTGATCTTCAATCAAATGCGCTGTTTTATATCGGCCTGATTTTTTCTTCATATAAACTGTTTCACATAATCACTATAGCTCTTCTTGTTGTCCCACAAGGCGCTACAATGGTCTAAGTTTTTGTTATATGTTCCCATTAAATACTATATTCCACTGCCTATTAGCTTCTTCATAGTCTTTCCATGCTTCTGCCTGCATAGCTGATTGTGCATGACTGACTGCATAATTTACTGCTTTATTTACTACTTCTAATTGAGCATCAGTATTTGTCGCACCAATTGTTCCTGCAATTCCTATAGGATCTCTAAATCCTCTACAGTTTCGTTCTCTTAATAAATGAAAAGCGTCGTATAAACAGCGGGTATAAGGTTTTATACCAATACAAACATCACTCTCAGCAAATAAAATATCCATATGAAACGACAAAATGGGTATAGGTTCCTCTCTGCTTATTTTCCACCATTTTAGAAGTTGTAATAACTTTGTTAGTTTTGATCCGCTTCGTTGCTTTGCTCGAAATATAAAATCATTATGAAGTTCTGGGCTTGTTTCAATCCATCTGTCAGCGCCGTCAGGAATCCAATAGACGGGTCTCGACTTATGAAATCTAGCAAAAATAGCAGGGACAATATCCATTGAATGCTGTCCCTGTCCAAAATGCACAACTACAGCTTGCATATCGCGTCTAACTGTTGTTTGTGTAAATCTGTCATTTAAGTCATCGCGTATTTTTTCTAAGAACGTGGTTGAGCTTATAATATTTCCACCCCATTTTGCTTCATTCTTAGCCAGCACAGCAAGAAAATCTATATCGCTAAATGATCGGATTGCAGATCCTCGTGAATGGCTACCAATTTTTATAAATCTTTTCAAATCAAAAGATTTATTCAACCGTTTCTTTACTGACACTGAGTGAAACATTGCTTTCTGCAATTCCACCGGTCGTGGTTGAATTTTCTCTATAAGATTATGAATTTTCATATGTGGATGAATTGGCATCCAATAATCTCCAATTATGCTGATTGCTTATGACTTGTTCTATATATTTCGTTTAATTCATCTTTATATTTCAGATAAAAGCGAAATGGTATCGGCGGACCCTGAATTATCGCAATATTATACTCTTCCACAGTTTGAAGAATTTCTATTTCTTTCAGATTAACATCATCTCGCATTCTCACGCACTTATCAAAAGATTCCTTAGCGATCGTTCTGATGTCGGAATATTTTTTAATAAGTAGGAAGAAATCTCCCGATATCAGAAATGCAATCAGTATGGCAGCCGATTTTGAAAATATGGACAGAACGCTTTCTTGATTTAAATGCTTTACAAATATATCGCTTGTATATAAAAGTCCAACAATCATAATTATAGATAGGCAAAAAATAACTTTTAATCGAAAATTCACGCGATCAACCAATTGATAGGTAAAAAAAGATGACTCCGTTACAATATCAGCTAGCCTATTTGGGCCTGCATTTAATTTGGAAGAATAATATGGGGATACAAAAGGCGCTTTATCAATTGATCCTCCCATTCCCCAGGCGTATATGTTAGCAAGTTCATGTTTTGGTATTTCTTGTCCCAATCCATCTGCATACAAAATAATTCTTCTACACTTGTCAGCTTTATTTGTAGTATCTGCTGCCATTTCTCGCAACCACGTTATTACTATAGGTGATGCAATAGCCATAAATCCTACAATTGTAAAATCAGCCCATACAGCTATAAGAGACAGAAACAGAGTTCCAATAGCGATATATAGCGACATCCACCAGAGATTTTCTGCTTTACCATACAAATTATTTCGGATATCTGATAGATCTTTTTGTTGTTCCATAATCAATAGTTAACAGCTTCTTGCCTCACAAGCCTCCCTGAAATCGCCTTTTCAAGCATCTTGTCGATTACTTCACGGGCTTTGTCTTCGGGCTTGTTGACCATTTTCCCCTTTATAAATGCACGCTTAATATTTATCTAACTCATGTAAAACAGCAAGGAGTATTTAGAAACAGGGAAGTCCGAAGGGCTTTAGTAAGCATGATCGGAAACGATAATCACTTACAGCATATTAATCGGGTCCACATCGATATCGATCTTCACTTCTTTAACGTCTCTTATTTTCTCAAGGATGACAGCAGCTGTCTGGCGTAGCGCTTTTGCGTTTTTACCCTTCAGAATGATATGCCAGCGCCAGAGGTTCTTTATCTTCTCAATAGGGGCCGGAGAGGGACCGAGGATTTCAATTCCTCCTTTACCGGTCTGTGACAGAGGCAGGTTACTTTTTTTAATTCTATTTGAAATGACATTGACTATCTGTCTGGCCGAGTCTTTTGTTTTAAAGCTGAATATAATTCTCAACATCCTCCCGAACGGCGGATAAGACAGCTCCTTCCTCAATTCGATTTCCTTCTCGTAAAACCCTTTGTAATCATGTCCCCTTACATAGTCAAAGACATAATGCTCCGGCTCATACGTCTGTATGTATGCCCTGCCCGGCACTTCACCCCGCCCTGCCCTTCCGGCAAGCTGGGTGAACAACTGCAAGGCCCTTTCAGCCGACCTGAAGTCCGGCATGTTGAGCGCTATGTCCGCCGATATGACCGCCGATAAAGTCACATCAGGAAAGTCATGTCCTTTGGCCACCATCTGCGTGCCCAGCAGAACATCGATCTTTTTCTCCTCCATCTGTTTGATGATCCTGTAATGCGAAAGCTTTTTCTGAGTGGTATCTTTGTCCATCCTCTTGAATGCAAGCCCGGGCATTAACGAGCGGATCTCTTCCTCAGCCCTCTGGGTGCCTGTGCCGAGGTGTTTTATTCTCGTCCCTTTACAGGTCGGGCACATACTCTGCGGATTGAGGTATGAGCCGCAATAATGGCAATTCAGCGTATTGGTGTCTTTATGATAAATCAGCGTGATGCTGCAGGCCGGGCACTTATAGGTATGCCCGCAGTCGGTGCACATAAAGAAAGGCGAGTACCCCCTTCTGTTGAGCATTATGAGCGACTGATGGTCGTTGCCCAGGTTTTCTTTTAATGCATCGAGGAGTTTATTGGAAAGAGAAAACGACTGTTTCTCCTCTTTAGTCATGTCTATAATGTCCACCCCGGGCAAGGGCCTATGCTCTATACGCTGCGTCAACTCAAGGTATCTGATCTTTCCGTTTTTTGCGTTGTAATACGCTTCCATAGAGGGGGTCGCGGAGCCAAGGACAATTTTAATGCCTTCAAGCTGGGCCCTTGCAAGCGCCGTGTCCCTCGCGTTATATCTCAACCCTTCAAACTGCTTGTAAGACGCCTCCTGCTCTTCGTCAATGACAATGAGACCGAGGTCATTAAACGGAGCGAATACAGCGCTTCTGACCCCGATAACGACCTTGACCTCCCCTTCCCTCATCTTGCGCCACTGAGTTATCCTCTCTCCTATGGACAGGCCGCTGTGATAAAAGACAACACTATCACCGAAATTAACACGGAACCTGTCGATCATCTGAGCGGTTATAGCGATCTCCGGCACAAGGACAATCGCCTCTTTGTCAGGCGGAAGCGCTTTAATCGCCCTGATATATATTTCAGTCTTGCCGCTGCCCGTTACTCCGTGGAGAAGGAATACGCCTTTGTCAGTGCTGTTTATTTCAGAGAGGGCACTGCTTTGTTCAACGGTCAACTCAAGGGGCTTTGCCTCTTTCACTTCTTCGTCATAGACAATCCTGGACTTGCCTGCCTTCTTCCCGGTAAAGAACGCCGATGGAACAGCGTTCTTAAGTGCCAGCCCCGATGTCGACATATAATATTGCCCGACCCATTGAATTAATTTCAACAGATTCTCCGGGACAAGAGGTTCTTCATCCAAAACCGCCTCGATCGGCTTTAGGATAATGCCCTCCAATCCTTGCCCCTTGCCCCTTGACCCCTGACCCCTGACCCCTATTCTTTGGACTATCCCAACCTTCTTCGCCCTCTTAAAAGGCGCAAGCACGCGCACGCCGGGCTTTATCTTTGACTCAAGATCTTCAGGAATTAAATACGTAAATGCTTCAGCGTTTATTGGGAAAAGGATATCAGCCTGCATTATTAAGCGCCGGCTAACTTGCTTCGGAATATGAAAAAGACGGCGCCTATAATGCACAACGCGGCCCATAGATAATCTAATTTAAGTGGCTCTTTCATGTATAAAACGGAGAACGGGACAAAAACACTTAACGTAATGACTTCCTGCAAAATCTTTAACTGCCCTATGTTGAGTTCCTGGTATCCTATTCTGTTGGCAGGGACTTGAAGCATATACTCGAAAAATGCGATGCCCCAACTGATCATTGCCGCCATAAGCCAGGGCTTTCCTTTAAGTTCCTTTAAATGCGCATACCAGGCAAAGGTCATAAAAACATTGCTGCACACCAATAAAATAATAGCTTTGAATACAGGGCTCATATGTGCCTCATTATAACATAAAGAATGTGAGTCATTATTATTGATGCCCCTATAGAGATAGCTGATATTTTGAACGCCGGAGCTTTATTTCCCAGGAACGATTTATAATTAACTAATGACTAACCAGGGCAATAAGATTCTCAAAGGCAAGACGTATTCCCTTTTCGGCAATCACGAATCTACAGATGAATACTATCGCGTTATAAGAGAGTTGACAGACCTGTTCCTCAAGCGGTGTCCGGATGAAAAGAGTCTGCTTCTGCATATCCGGAAAGCCGGCGGCGGCAGGTCATCTTTATCAAAAGCCCATGACAGTTCGCTCATTCCTTTCATTAAAAAGACCTTAACGGAATCTCTGTCTCTCTATACTGAAGGCGTTAGAAAGCACCTGAGGGACCTGCCGCTTTCGAGGAGGCTTGACAGTATTCTTCGGACAAAAGAAGTCCAGTACCATTTATACATGATCGAGATCGAGCTGGTTAACAGAATTTATAAGGAGGCGTTCAGAAACAGCAAGTATAAGTTCGCGCTGATTGCGCATTGCCTCCGGGATTTCAGGCCGGACTGCCGCTCCATCGAAGGGGACATTGAAACAATATGCAGGGGATGCACCAAAGAGTGTTTCATCCATATAGGGAGTGTTCTTTTGAAGAAATACAACATACACCCGTATATTTCCCTCAGCATGGACCTCGATAAACTCTTTAAGAAAATAAGGGCGGAACATCAAAGCGTAGGGGCGTTGGGGATCGCATGCGTTCCTGAGCTTGTCAGTGGAATGAGGTTATGCCTCAAACTGGATATAGCTCCTGTGGGAATCCCTCTGGATGCGAACCGCTGCGCGAGATGGATGGGACAGGCCAATGAGAGCTCATTCAACATCGAAGAGCTTGAGCGGCTCCTGAAGTAAACGATTATCAAATTACCGGCTTACCTGACTCCTCTTCCACAACTTCTCAATCTCAACTGCAAAGAAAACCACGGATGAAAGCGCGAGCGTTAAAGCAAGCTCATTCAGCGTCAGGGGCTCTGTTTTAAATACAGGGTTCAATGCAGGTACATATATGGTTGCCATCTGAAGGATAAAGGTCAGTACAACCGCGCCAAGGAGGTAGTTATTGGAAAATATACCGATGGTAAATAGTGACTGCTTTTCCGACCGGATGGCAAGGACATGACCGAGCTGTGTCAGGCAGAGCACGGTAAATACCATTGTCTGCCAGTGCGCGTGTCCGGTATTGATCGACCAGGCCTGGACAAACAGGACAACGCCGGCCATCAGCAGGCCAACCCATATTGCGTGAATTCCAAGGCCGCCGGCGAATATGCTTTCCTTCGGATGCCTTGGAGGCCTGGCCATAACATTTCCCTCGGCAGGCTCAACGGAAAGGGCAAGAGCCGGGAGACTGTCCGTCACAAGATTTATCCAGAGTATATGGATGGGCAGAAGAGGTATCGGCAGGCCGACCAGGGGCGCAAGGAAGAGGGTCCATATCTCTCCCGAGTTTGTTGTTAGGAGGTATTTGATAAATTTTCTGATGTTGTCGTATATCTTTCTCCCTTCGCGCACCGCTTTGACAATGGTGGCGAAATTGTCATCGAGGAGTATCATATGAGATGCCTCTTTTGAGACGTCCGTCCCGGTAATTCCCATTGCAATGCCGATGTCCGCCCTTTTTAAAGCCGGGGCGTCATTCACACCATCACCCGTCATTGCCACAAATTCTCCCTTGTCCTGCAGGGCCTTCACTATCTTTATCTTCTGTTCCGGCGCAACCCGCGCATACACGCGTATGTGTTCAACCTTTTCTTCAAATTCCTCCAGGGTCAGTTTCTCAAGTTCTCTTCCAGTGATTATGGCCCCTGAATCAGACTCAAGGATGCCGAGCCTCTTTGCTATTTCTCTCGCTGTAATGGGATGGTCTCCCGTGATCATTACAGGTTTTATACCTGCTGACTTGCACATTGCGACAGCATCTTTTGCCTCTTCCCTCGGCGGGTCCATCATACCGGTTAATCCTAAAATGGTGAGTCCTGTCTCCACGTTATCAGGTGACATATCATCAGGCAGGCGGTCCCAATTTCGCATGGCAATACAAAGCACCCTCAATCCATCAGCGGCCATTCTTTCACTGGTTCTTAAAATGCCTTCCCTGTCTATGTCCTTCAGACCCTCAGCCGTCAGAATGTTGTCCGATTTATCAATCAAGACATCTATCGCGCCTTTGGTGAATGAAATGAAAGGGGCAAGGGTCATGGGTCCAGGGTCAAGGGTTGAAGAATCCGAGCCTTTTGCCCCTTGCCCCTTGACCCTTGACCCTTTGTGAAATGTCGTCATACACTTCCTGTCCGAATCAAAAGGTATCTCAGCAACTCGCGGCTCCATTTATTAACGCAATATCAAAAAGCGCGGTCTCAGTAGGATCGCCGATCATCTTGCCGTCTTTGTCCATTACAGAGTCATTGCTTAGTGCGAGAGCGGTTAAAAGAAGGGATTGGGGACCGGACGTCAGGGTTTGGTGTCCTTGCCCCTTGCCCCTTGCCCCTTGCCCCTTCAGTACCATCCCATCCACAAATATCTCCTCAACCGTCATTTTATTAAGCGTGAGCGTTCCGGTTTTATCCGAACATATATATGTCACGGAGCCGAGCGTTTCCACGGCAGGGAGTTTTCTTATGAGGGCGTTCTGCTTTACCAGCTTCTTGGCTCCGAGGGCAAGCGATATAGTTATGACGGCAGGCAGAGCTTCCGGAATAGCGGCGACCGCGAGGGAAATTGCGGTCAGCAACATCAACATGGCAGGCTCCCCTCTCATCACTCCAATGCCGAAGACTATGGCGCATATGGCAAGGACGGCAATGGCAAGTTTCTGCCCAAAGCTTGCAAGCCTTTTTTGCAATGGGGTCTTTACCTCTTCCTCCTCCTGCAGCATATTGGCGATCTTACCTAACTCCGTATCCATACCGGTCGCGACAACAATGCCGGTCCCGCGTCCATACGTTGCAACGGTCCCTTTGTACGCCATATTCTTTCTGTCGCCGATCGGTAAATTCTTATCGCGCAATTCATGGACCTCTTTTTCAACAGGGACCGATTCGCCAGTGAGGGCAGCTTCTTCCACCTTTAACAGGGCGGTATCAATCAACCTCATATCTGCAGGGATGATCTTACCTGCTTCAAGAACGACAACGTCACCGGGGACAAGCTGTGATGCGGATACGGTCTCCGGCATGCCGTCCCTCATCGCGGTTGCGGAAAGTGCAGCCATTTTTTTAAGTGCGGCCATCGCCTTTTCAGCCCTGTATTCCTGTACGAAACCGACGGCCGCGTTAAGGACCACAATTACAACTATCGCTATGGTGTCTGACACCTCGCCGATGAATCCTGAGATAATGGCGGCGGCAATGAGGACAATGATCATGATGTCTTTGAACTGGTCAAGAAACATCATGAACGGGGTCTTCTTCTTTTTCTCTTTTAATTCATTAGGGCCGTATTCATCGAGACGCCTGGCGGCCTCCCCGGAAGAAAGGCCCTGTGAAGATGACGTTAGCTCTTCAATGACTGTTGTTGCATTTTTCTGGTGCCAGTGCATTATTACTTTACCCTTCTATTTATTTCTGTGTCCCCTGCAACCCCATCATTAAGCTGAGACTTTTTCAATTACAATAAGAAAGCTGCCCTTCCTGTATCGTGTCATTGAGCTTAACACAGACCTCGGCAATCTGAGCGTCAAAGGGAGCGATAATCGCAGTCTCCATTTTCATGGCCTCAAGGTTGGCAGTCACCTCGCCTTTATGAACAATATGGCCTGCCTTTACGACGCCTCTCCGATATTAACCGCTGTATCTGCACGCTAATTACTTCCTGAAAACACCGAACAATTTATCAAGGCCTGATTTTTCGAGTTTCGATACCGCCTCAAGCTCACCTGCATCAAGCCATATGCCTTCACATTCAGAGCACTTATCCACCTTTATTTCCTTGTAATCTATTTCTATAAGTCCCATACCGCATTTGGGACATTTCATGTAATGGAGCTCTTTGAGGTTTTGCTTTTCCTCTGCTTTAAGTTTCTTGTGTTTGTCCTCCTCGGCCTTCTTCTTTTTTTCAAACTCGGACCTTGCAATGAATTCTGCTTCCCTCTCACTTGATTTCATCTCTCATGCCTCCTTCTTTTAAAATTCGACTGGCAGTATTATTTCTGCCGTGTTTCCCCGTTACTTCTGATTTTATCAGATTTTTCCATGAGGACAACTCTGTTTTGCTCTCTTATATACTCAAGTTTATCGGCAACCATTTCTTTCAACACCTCTGCAGCCTTGTCCATGACAGGCAGGTCGCTATCGCTTCCCATGAGAATTCCAATAATTGGTTTTTTCCATAATTACCATCCTGAAATAAGATTGAATTGATGAACAGATGGGTCGTAAGAATAGACGCTGCCGGTCCCTATGTCATAATACCATCCGTGAAGGTGCAGATGGCCCTGATTTAATGCATCAGCGACAAAGGGATAAGTCTGAACATTCTGCAACTGCAAAAGCACATTGGTCTCCTCTACAATTCTATTGTAGATATCAGCGGATGCATCAGGATAAAAACGTCTCATGATCCTGTTTACGGGCATGGCAATGCTGATCCACTCCCTCAAATGCGGCATATTATTGAAGTCGCTGTCTTGCCATGAAAGGGACTGCATGGCCCCGCAGTTGGAGTGTCCGCACACAATGACATCTCTTACGTTCAACCTCAGCACTGCAAATTCTATAGCTGCAGCAACGCTGTTCTTGTCTTTGATCGCTTCATAAGGCGGAATGATGTTGCCGACATTCCTGACGATAAAAAGCTCTCCCGGTTTGCTCTGGGTGACCAGATTCGGGTCCACCCTTGAATCCGAACAGGTTATGAAAAGCACATCCGGCTTTTGTTCCTGAGAAATCCTCTGAAAAAATTCCTCTTCTTTTTTGAAGTATGATTCCTGGAATTTATGGATGCCTTTGTAAAGTTTGTCCATTTTATACCTGTGTTATTTTTTTGAAACCAAAAAGACCTTTACCGCGAAAAGGACCGTTTTCGCGGTAAAGGTCTTGCTTGTTAGTTTTATCTAACCAGCGGTACCGGGCTTTGTTATTCTAAGCCGTGTTGACGATGGCCGCTGACATAGCTACTCCCCTTTACGCAGTTAACATTAAAGTAAGCTATAGGACTTTGTCAATATAGCTACCACACTGATATGTGTCCTCCGGGCTATCAATCAAACGTATCAATGAAGTGGCGGATCATTGGCACAAAAACAATGGCCGGTCGGCGTTTCTGATAATGTGTAAAGCAGTCTCTCCAATGAGCCGCTTCACTAACAGATTGTGGGCGCTGTTGCCCATCACGATCATGTCAGCCTGCCACAGGGTCGCCATAGGCAAAAGGAAATCTTTAGGCGCCCCCGGATTCGACTCGGATTCAACATGAAATCCATGTGCCCGGCAATACTCGGACGCATCGTATAAAAGTTGCCGTGCCTTTTCTTCCGACCGCTGAAAAGTCACGATCTTTAACTTCGCGTCGGGCCACAAGCGCAGCTGCACGAACCGCTTCATGGTCTTGGCCGACTCCATGGAGCCGCTGTAAGCAATCAGGACTTTCTGGACCGGGCGAAACTTGTCTGACACTGCAATTATCGGCCTCACCCCTGCTGATATCAGCCGTGCCAGAGTGTCCCTGGGCTCTTCAATCGTCAGGTCAACAACCGAGACGTTATATTCGAATATGCTTCGCAGGCCGAATATCATAAGGTCGTGATAACGGGCAAGAGAGATCATCAGATCAAACGAGGATTCTTTCTCTTCCTGTTTGACCTGGCATTTGATCCCCTCGGCAGCGCAGGCGGACTCGAATGCGCTGATTGCCTCCTCGACCCTTTTTCTCGTCAGGAAAACCCGATGTATGGCGGCAGGTATTGTTTCATCCTGCGCAATATGCATCTTTGTCAGACGATCAAGGCCGAGTACGGTCACGCCGGTTATTTCGGCCTCAAACCGTTTGGCAAGGCCTACTGCACGTTGAATTGCAACACTCGTATACGGAGTACCGCCTAAGCCGAGAAGTATTCGTTTGATCATTTTTCTACCCTCCTTATCTGTTAAGATTTTCAAGTTGGACCGAATGTCTCTCCATGTTCCTTCTGCGAAGCCATTTCTCAACACCGACAACAAAAGAAGTAATCACCGATACCGCCAGTATCCGGCCCCAGGAGCCGAAACCGATAGGCGCGCTGTGAAACATAAGGTTCATTGCCGGCAGATACGTGAACATCATTTGCAGTACCAACATAATCGTAACACCGCCAAACAGTAAGGGGTTTGCAAAAAATCCCAGACGGAACATTGACTGTGTCAACGAGCGACAATTAAAGAGATAGAAAAGTTCAACAAGAACAAATACATTCACCGCTACAGTGCGGGCCTCTGCAACCGTGGCTCCCATCATCAGCTCCCACTCGAAAAGGCCGAACGCCCCTCCGAGCAACAGCAGACCAACAATGAAGAGTCGCCAACCCAGCACGCCGGTGAGTATGGGCATCCTGGGATCGCGCGGCGGCCGCATCATAATGCCGGGCTCTTTGGGCTCAAAGGCAAGCATGAGTCCCAGCAGCACAGCGGTTGTCATGTTGATCCAGAGAATCTGCACAGGCAGAATAGGCAGCATAACACCGGCGAATATCGCCGCGAGAATCACCAGGCCCTCGCCAAGGTTGGTTGGCAGAGTCCAGACAATGAACTTGGTGAGATTATCGAAGATACCCCGTCCTTCCTCCACCGCAGCCTCTATAGAGGCGAAGTTGTCATCCGTCAGCACCATATCGGCAGCCTCTTTGGCCACATCGGTCCCGGTAATGCCCATGGCCACGCCGATGTCCGCCCTTTTCAGGGCCGGGGCATCGTTCACCCCATCTCCGGTCATGGCTACAACGTTCCCTTTGGCCTGCAGGGCTTCAACCAGGCGAAGTTTTTGCTCAGGTGTTACTCTGGCGAAAACAGATGTCCGGTCGGCAACATCAATAAGTTCTCTGTCGGAGATTTCCATCAAGGCTTTCCCGGTGACGACATTGGACGGATTGTGAAGGCCGACCTGTTGCGCAATCGAGGAAGCTGTAAGGGCATGATCGCCGGTGATCATCTTGACGCGAATCCCCGCGGTGTGACACCTCTGAACTGCGAGGACCGCCTCCTGCCGGGGCGGATCAATCATACCCTGGAGCCCGAGGAAGGTCATGTCTGAAGCCACATCAGGGTGACTCAGCCCGGTTGTCCCTTGTTTGATTTCTTTTTTTGCAAAAGCAAGCACCCGTAATCCGTTGGCTGCCATTTCTTCCACTGCTCTATGAATCTGTTCGACATCCAGTTCAGCGGGCTGCCCTGCTGAATCAAGGGATGAAACACATTTCTCCAGGATAGTTTCCACCGAACCCTTGACATAAACTACGCCAGGGGTGTCCGTTCCTCCGACATGCAAGGTGGCCATATACTGGTGCTGCGATTCAAAAGGGATTGCATCGATACGAGGAAATTCTTTTCGCGCTGTGGCCATGTCCAGCCCTGTCTTGACCGCAGAAACCAGCAATGCTCCTTCGGTGGGATCTCCTTGCACCACCCAGCGACCCTCTTTCTCCAATAGCAGACTGTCGTTACACAGCAAGCCTGCCTTCAGACATTCCATCAGCGCCGGAGAATTGTGGGCATCCACCGTGCCGCCTTTCTTGAGAATCCGGCCTGAAGGCGCATAGCCTGCGCCTGTGACTTCAAATCGCTCCCCGCCTGCCAATATCTCCTGCACTGTCATCTGGTTCTCGGTCAGCGTACCGGTCTTGTCAGAGCAGATGACCGTTGTGCTGCCGAGGGTCTCAACCGCTGTGAGCTTTCGGATTATGGCCCGTCTGCGCGCCATCCGCGCAACACCAATGGCCAGAGTAATGGTCATAGCCGCCGGCAGGCCCTCAGGGATAGCGCCTACTGCCAGGGCCACGGCTGCCATGAACATATCAAAGGCGGATTGTCCACGTATGAGGCCTACGACAAAGGTGACTGCGGCAAGGGCCAGGATCGTCCAGAGTAGGATATGACTGAAGCGGGCAATCTTACGGGTCAGCGGGGTCTCCAATGCCTCTGTTGACGAGATCAGTTCAGAGATGCGTCCCACTTCTGTTTTGTCGCCAATAGCAACGACAATACCTACCCCCTGACCGTACGTGACCAGCGTCGATGCATACGCCATGTTCAGACGGTCTGCCAATCCCGTGTCGTGATCGAGGACATCAGGTTTTTTGTCCACAGGGACCGACTCTCCGGTCAGAGCGGATTCATCTATCTGAATGTCCCGTGTCTGAAACAGGCGCATATCTGCAGGCACCTTGTCGCCGGACTGCAGAAGGACGATGTCGCCCGGGACCACTTCCGCTGAGGAGATGCGTTGTTTCTCACCCGCGCGCAGCACTGTTGCCTCGGTTGTCATTGTCCCGGCCAAAGCTTCTATGGCTTTGACAGCCTTTGCCTCCTGGATGAATCCTATAAACGCATTGACCAGCACTACCCCTAAAATAACACTGGCATCGACCCATTCCTGAAGAAAGGCCGTAACTGTCCCGGCCACTACCAAAATATAGATCAGAGGCTGATGGAATTGGAGAAGGAAGCGCAGCAGTGGCCCTTGCCCCTTTTTCCCGGTGATCGCATTAGGGCCGAAATGCTTCTGACGATTGTCTGCTTCGAGCAGATCCAGCCCTTTTTCCTGATCACTCTCCAGGAGGTCAAGAACTTCATCTGCAGGCAGGTGGTGCCAGTGCTTACCGATTAAAGTTTCCATTATCAACCATCCATAACAATCATACTACTTTTTAAACACACTGAATAGTTTATCAAGCCCTGATTTTTCAAGCTTTGATAAGCTTCAAACTCACCCGCGTCAAACCATATACCTTACACACTCAGGACCCCTTTGAAACCAAAAAGACCTTTACCGCGAAAAGGACCGTTTCCGCGATAAAGGTCTTGCTTGTTAGTTCTATCTAACCAGCGGTCCCGGGCTTTTTATTCTAAGCCGTATTGACGATAGCCGCTGACTTAGCTACTCCTGTAATTTATTTATATGACTGTAACGATCAGTCAAACAAATCTTCAAGAAATGATTTCCGTTTATGTTTTTTATACTCGTAATGTTCGGGCTTGCCGCTATAGCCTCCGTGCTGTTCCTGCCTTTCCCTGCCGCCGGGGGATGCGGATGCGGACTTTTCTATAATCTTATCAAGCTCCCCCCTGTCCAGCCATACACCTCTGCACGTGGGACAATAGTCGATCTCAATGCCTTGCCTCTCCGACATGGTCAATGCAACGTTACAAACAGGACATTTCATGGTAAACCTCCATTTTCTCTTGTCAGTATCTGATTAACAAATTACTTGATTATGCTCCTGAGTATGGTGATAACATTATCTCTCAACGCATCGGCGTCATGATGAAACGGATGCATGTTTGTCATGATATTTCCGGCAATGATTAATGTAGGTGTTTCATCAACCTTATATGCATCTGCCATAGCCAGCGCCAATTGGACATGTTTCGCCTTGTCCCCTGCCCTAAGTTTCCTGCCGAAATCAAAGCCGAGTCCCAATTTAGCGCCGATGCCTTCAAGGACATCCACGTTACCAATGTCTTTTTTCTCGACAAAGTGCGCATTGAATAACGCGGCCTTCATCTGTTCCCCTTTCCCTGCTTCTTCTGCAAGATAATATGCCTCTCCGGGTTTCGGAGAACCATCGCCCCAGTGAATAGGGAATATCTTCCACTTTATCTTTTTCGGAAAGTTGCCCTTGATAACGGGCACCGCCTTTTCAAAGGCATAACAACCGTCACAATAGAAGCTGAGGAATTCGATTATCTCGACGGTCTTGCCGTCATACTTGAATTGATGCCCCGGCAACTGCTGATATGTCCCTTTGATTGATGTTTCGGCTCCTTCACTGACAGGTGAAAAAAACATGCCTGCAAACATGAGAACTAACAGCGCTTTCTTTAACATCTTACTCCTCCTTTTTATCTAAATGATTCTATCTGTCATTTAACTCCCTGAAACGGGTATCATCTGCATCTGTATCTTCTCAGGTCTTTTTAGAGTTCAACTGTGATATAAAATATATGGACGACAACAAAAGCGCAGATACAACTGTAATAACGGAAGGGCTCCAGATATCCTTTGGAAGGTTTTCGTACAAGCCATAGACCCCAAAGGCGATAAAGACAAGTGCGGCAAACCATTTGATGGCCCGTTCAGGGATGTGCTTACCCATGACGATACCAATGATGATTCCGATGGCATCCGCAATAAGCATTCCTGCTGTTGTCCCTAACCACACGTTAACAACAGTATTATATTTGACAGCAAGCGCTACTGTTGCAAGCTGGGTCTTGTCACCCATTTCCGCTATAAAGAACGCGATAGCTACGGTCCAGAAGGGGCTGAAGTTGAAACGCTTGTCCTCACCTTCTAAAGTATCACCCCGTATGGTCCAGAGTCCGAAAATGATGAAAGATACTGCCGCAGCTATCGTGATATATTCTATCGGAACAATAGTTGCGAGATATCTCCCTGCTGTGGCAGCCATCAAGTGGTTCACTGCAGTAGCAGCAAAAACCGCCCACATCACCGTCTGCCAGCGGTACTTTGCGGCAAAGGCCATGGCAAGGAGCTGGGTCTTGTCACCCATTTCAGCCAGGACGACAAATATGAGAGATGCTATAAACGCTTTCACAAATCAATACTGCAACGAGTTTTCATATCTATTTTCAGTTGAGCGGTGATCCTGGCCTCATGGACTCGAGTCTCGCAATCCTTTCCTCCATCGGCGGATGCGTGCTGAAGAGCTTTAACAGTCCTCCGCCTGTAAGAGGATTAACAATGAACATATGTGATGTCGCGGGATTTGCGTGCATTGGTATCTGCTTTGAAGCCATGTCCAGTTTTTTCAGGGCGCTGGAAAGATATAGCGGATTGCCGGATATCCTGGCCCCACCCGCGTCCGCGCCGTATTCCCTTGAACGGGAAATCGCCATCTGTACGAGCATCGCCGCAATAGGTCCAACGATCATCATAACAAACGAGGCTATAGGGCTGCCGCCTTCGTCGTCATCACTTCTTCCTCCGCCGAATATCATTGCCCACTGCGCCATCTGCGCAAGATAACTTATTGCGCCTGCGATGGCGGCTGCAACTGTGCTTACAAGGATGTCCCTGTGTTTGATATGCGCAAGTTCGTGAGCAAGGACCCCTTCAAGCTCTTCCCTTGTGAGAATCCTCATGATGCCCGTGGTCACGGCCACAACGCCGTGCTCCGGGTTTCTCCCTGTTGCAAAGGCATTGGGCTGGTCCTGCTCCATGATGTAAACCTTCGGCATCGGAAGCTGTGCCCTTTGAGAAAGCCTTCTGACCATATTGTAAAGCTCAGGCGCTTCAGACTCATTTACCGGTTGCGCCTTATACATCTTGAGAACTATCTTGTCGCTGAACCAGTAGGTGACAAAGTTTATGCCGAATGCCATCAGCAGGGCAAACGTCATCCCTGTCTTACCTCCAAGAAGTCCGCCTACAAAAACCAGCATAAGCGTTAATGTGACCATAAGGGCCATTGTTTTAAGTCCGTTCATTTTGCTCCTCCTGTTTTCCTTTTTAACTTAAAAGACCTTTATCGCGACAATGTTTATTTATCGCGCTAAAGGTCTTGCTTGTTAGTTTTATCTAACCAGCGGTACCGGGCTTATTAAGCCGTGTTGACGATAGCCGCTGACTTAGCTACTCCCCTTTACAAGTCTATGTTATAGCTGATACATAGTAATATGTCAAGCCTTCCGGTCCTGATGCCCTTTTATTACAATTCCAAATAGTTTCATATTGGAGAAATATTTTGTTTGACAGTATGGTAAGCACTATGCTAAATTGTTAAACTTCCACTGTTATATGCAGTTGTAAAACCTCAAAACGTATATTGGTAATCTTTAACAGGGTAGATTATTCAGGAAGAGCAATACTCCTGATTTTCAGATTGATAAATCAGTAACTTTATCCCCCAAATTTCGGGGTAGACAGTATTTAAAAAGGAGGATGTAACAATGCCATATGATGCAACGAAATTAGCCGACTGGCAGATATCCGAAGAAGCTGAAAAGAATATGCCTACCGCCGAAGAATGGCGGGAGAAACTCGGTCTTCAGAAGGACGAGATGCTCCCAATGGGCCGCCTCGCCAAGATCGACTTCCTTAAGGTCATCAACCGTCTAAAGGACAGGCCTGACGGCAAATACATAGAAGTGACAGCCATCACCCCTACCCCTCTCGGCGAAGGTAAGAGCACCACGTCATGCGGCCTGATGGAAGGTCTCGGTAAGAGGGGCGTCACTGTAGGCGGCGCCCTGAGGCAGCCTTCCGGCGGTCCGACCATGAACGTAAAAGGGACCGCTGCCGGAGGCGGAAACTCCCTTCTTATCCCTATGACCGAATTCTCTCTGGGGCTTACCGGCGACATTAACGACATCATGAACGCCCACAACCTTGCGATGGTCGCGCTGACATCGAGGATGCAGCATGAGCGTAACTACAATGACGAGCAGTTGGACAGGCTCACAAAAATGAGGCGGCTTGATGTTGACCCTACCCGGGTGGAGATGGGCTGGATCATGGACTTCTGCGCACAGAGCCTCCGCAATATCATTATCGGAATCGGCGGAAGGACAGACGGCTTCATGATGCAGTCGAAGTTCGGAATCGCAGTTGGTTCCGAGTGCATGGCTATCCTTTCCGTGGCCAATGACCTCGCTGATCTGAAACAACGCTTAAACAATATCACGGTCGCCTTTGACAAAAGCGGCAAGCCGGTCACGACAGGCGATCTCGAAGTCGGAAACGCAATGGCCGCCTTTATGCGCAATACCATTAACCCGACGCTTATGTGCACTGCCGAATACAACCCCTGCTTTGTCCATGCGGGACCATTCGCCAACATCGCAGTGGGGCAGTCCTCCATTATCGCAGACCGCGTCGGCCTGAAATTATTCGATTACCATGTCACGGAGTCCGGGTTTGCAGCCGACATCGGTTTTGAGAAATTCTGGAACGTCAAGTGCCGCGTCGGCGGTCTGAAGCCCCATGTATCGGTGCTCACAACCACTGTCCGCGCCCTGAAAATGCACGGCGGAGGGCCGAAGGTCGTGGCAGGCAAGGCATTGCCTGAAGAGTACACAAAGGAAAACATCGGCCTTGTCGAAAAGGGCTGCGCAAATATGGTCCATATGATAAATGTCATCAGGAAGTCCGGCATAAACCCGGTTGTCTGCGTCAACCGTTTTTATACCGATACGGACGCTGAAGTAGCGGTCGTCAAAAAGGCCGCAGAGGCCGCGGGCGCCCGCTGCGCCGAATCCCAGCACTGGCTCAAGGGCGGCGAGGGAGCGCTTGAGCTTGCCGATGCCGTCATCGACGCATGCAACGACAAAAACGACTTCAAGTTCCTCTACCCGATTGAGATGAAGCTGCGCGACCGCGTTGCTGTGATAGCAAAGGAAGTTTACGGAGCGGACGGGGTCTCCTGGCTGCCCGAAGCGGAAGCAAAGGCCAAGATGCTTGAAAGCGACCCCAAGTACGCAGACTATGCGACCATGATGGTCAAGACGCATCTGAGCCTTTCTCACGATCCCGCGGTCAAAGGAGTGCCGAAAGGCTGGACCCTGCCGATCAGGGACGTCCTGATTTACTCCGGCGCTAAATTCCTTTGTCCGTGCGCAGGAACGATCAGCCTCATGCCCGGTACAAGCTCCAACCCTGCCTTCAGAAGGATTGACGTGGACGTCAATACCGGCAAGGTCAGTGGATTGTTCTAAAGTTGATTTCTCTCACAGCCCCTGTTCAGGCACTGACAGGGGCTGTTGATTTTTGTTAATATCATCGTACGAAAAAATCATTGACGTTTTAATTATTAAGCGGGTCCAATCGGCTGGACTTGTAACGGAGTATTTTTCTTTATGGTAGGAAATCTCCCCAATCTTTTAACTCTTACAAGGATATTACTTTTACCGTTTTTCGTTGCGACTCTGATATATAATAATTATCAGTATGCGCTGATTATCTTCATCGCTGCTTCTGTTACGGACATCCTCGATGGTTTTATCGCAAGAGTGACGAAACAGATAACCGATTTCGGGAAGATACTCGATCCGGTTGCCGACAAATTTTTTTTAGTGACTTCATTTATACTAATGAGCAAAATAGGATTGATTCCCTTGTGGCTGGCAATTGTAGTTATCAGTAAGGACCTCATAGTCGTCACCGGGTCTGTTATTCTTTATTTTGTAACTCATAAATTGAACATTGAACCCAGTATCTTAGGAAAGGCGGCAAGCGCCAGTCAGTTTTTCCTGGTGGGGCTGATTCTTTTATATAGCACTTTGGCTGAGGAAATGACTGTTCCCATGCCCATATTCTCTGTCGTTGCGGTAGTTACCGCTTTAGCGGGGTTCCATTATGTTTACAAGGGCCTAAAAATCGCAAACAGCCAAAATTCATAACTGCCTTTTAAGAATTAAGAAATCATGCATGCAATAATAAATAATATTACGGAAAATTCCATCGCGCAGGAAATAGGTCTCGAAAAGGGGGACATACTGCTCACCCTGAACGGGTATCCGGTAAGGGATGTCATAGATTACATGTTCCACTCAAAAGACGATGTCCTTGAGATAAAAATCCAGCGCGGCAAAAAAACACTCACATTTAAAACAAAGAATAAAGAGGGTATTCATCTCGGCATTGAATTGAAATCATTCAGGACAAAATCCTGCAGAAACAAGTGCATGTTCTGTTTCGTCAACCAGTTGCCGAAAAACATGAGAAAAACCCTGTATCTGAAAGATGACGATTACCGCATGTCTTTTCTCTTCGGTAATTACATAACCCTTACCAACTTGTCAGCAGAGGAAAAGAAGCGTATTGTAGAGCAGAAACTAAGTCCATTATATATCTCTGTCCATACGACAAACAACGACATCAGGCGGAAAATGCTCGGCAATCCAAAAGCGCCTGATATTTTAAAAGAGCTTCAGTACTTCACGTCAAATAAAATCAGGCTTCACGTTCAGATAGTTTTATGTCCGGGATTAAACGACGGTGAAGAGCTTTCCAACACCATTAAAGACCTGCAAAAATTTTATCCCTATGTGGCGTCCATAGCGGTCGTGCCCGTTGGGCTTACACGCCACAGAAAAAGTGCAATCAGATCCATTGAAAAAAATGATGCTTTAAAAGTCATAGATGAAGTTAAAAAAGTCAGGCAGAGATGCAGCAGGCGCCACGGAGATCCGATCGTGCACCTCGCCGATGAATTTTATATAAAAGCCGAGGCCCCCTTCCCTCCTGTCAAAGAATACGGCGATCTTTCCCAGATAGAAAACGGGGTGGGACTGGTTCCTGTCTTTTTGCACTCATCAAAGAAATTAAAACTACCCAAAAAAATCGAGCCTGTGAAGGCCGCTGTCATAACGGGCGCGTCATTCATGCCGTACCTCGAAGAATTTGCTAAAAAATTAAATACAATCGAGGGTCTCAGTCTCGAAGTCTTTAAAGTGGAAAATACATTCTTCGGTCTGTCAGTAACGGTAACGGGACTTTTAACCGGAAAAGATATTTTAAAGACAATTGTGGGCAAGACAAAAGCCGACTGCCTGCTGGTGCCCAATGTCACTCTCAGGGAAGGCTCCGATATGTTTCTGGATAATGTCACTCTGAAAGACATGGAAGAGAGTCTTGGAATGCACGTTAAGGCAATCGAACCCACTCCGGAAGGGCTTTTAAGGGGGATAACCGATGGATGTAAGCGGTAAAACCAGGATAGCAGGAATCTTCGGATATCCGATAGAACACACCCTTTCACCCATGATGCATAATGCCGCATTTCAAGCCCTCGGCCTCGACATGTGCTATGTTCCTTTCAAGGTATTACCCGAAGCCTTGCCAGACGCAGTCAAGGCCATTCGCAGCTTAAACATGACCGGGGTCAATATTACTGTTCCCCATAAAGAGAAGGTAATTCCCCTGCTTGATAAGGTCAATGAAGAAGCAGCATTCATCGGCGCAGTAAATACGATTACCAATACGGAAGGGATGCTGACCGGCTTCAATACTGACGGGAGAGGGTTCCTGAGTTCACTAGCCGAAGAAGGTATTTCCATCGAAGGGAATAACATCCTTATCATCGGCGCGGGGGGGGCATCAAGAGCTGTGAGCTATTACCTGAGTGAAAAGGCATCTTCGCTATCTCTATTTGACACAGACAGACCTAAGGCGCAGAAACTTGTAAATGACCTGTGCATGATACGAAGCAATGTCAGTTTAGTTGGCGATATGGGAAATAAGATACAACCTGATATTGTCATAAATGCGACCCCCCTCGGACTTAAACCAGATGACCCCCTTCCCTTCAATCCTGATCTAATTACCTCCAAAATGGTCATATGCGACCTCGTTTATAAGAAGACGGGACTTTTGAAAGAGGCTGAACTCAGGGGGGCAAAAATTATTGAAGGCTCAGGCATGCTGTTATGGCAGGGAGTCCTTGCATTTGAACTCTGGACCGGGGTAAAGCCTCCGGTTGATACTATGCGCGATACTCTGCTTTCAAAAATACGGGGCGCCGCAACTTAGCCTCAGGGATCAATTCATCCTTTTATCTGGCCACTTACATTAATTAACCTCAATATCTCCGTTATGTTTCTTGGAAAGATATTTCTTCTTACTATTAGTAAGACAAGTCAGGATTGTGCAAAAAAAAAGGGTGCTGATCAATTGAGGGGACATGGTTAAAGTTTGTTTGGGCTCTCGTTTTAGGCGGGAAAACTTATAACCAAAGATCAGCACCCATAGCCTTTTTTAAGAGGATGCTGACCTTTTTGAGGGGACATGGTTTAAGTTTATGTGGGCTCTCGTTTTAGGCGGGAAAACTTATAACCAAAGGTCAGCATCCAAGCTCTTATTTATGTTTATTCACTTGTGTTAACTATCCATTCCTCCTACTATAATACCTCTATTTTAACTCATCAAGCCTTTTACTAATTCATCTTATCACTGAACTCTTATCTGTTATATTTCTTATAAACTATGTTACCATTTTTATTACCTTAAGGCAACCCCCTATTTGAATTTTCTTCCCCTACTCATTTACCTGAGGTCTTTATCGGCAAATACCATTAGAACTTTAGCTGCTTATATTGAAAATTACTTGTATTATCAAAGTACTGCGTAACTTGACCTGGAATCAGTGCGTGATATTTGATGTTTGACTTACAAGCAGTTACTTCCGCACAGGAAAGATAAAAAATAAAAGGATGCTGACCAAGTTTAGGGGACATGGCTGAAGTAAAGATTGGGCTCTTAGCTAGGCAGGGATAAATCTTTTACTCAGTGGTCAGCACTTTTAATAAATTCACTTAACTCACTGCGTCCATTGAATACAGGATTATATCAATACCCTCTTTATGAATGTAGCTGATTATAAT
>JACRQA010000089.1 GCA_016222915.1 Nitrospirota bacterium
GCGCAGGCCCATCTCATTCACGTAATAAATCCACTCCTCCACAGGCGCAAGCCAGACCCGCCCTCCAAGTGCCTCGATCTTCCTGATAATATTTTCATTTGCAAAGGTATTATGCCTGACGAATATCTCTCCTATGATCCCTACAAGAGGTTTCTCTTCTTCACCTTTAGGTATCTCCGAAAAAGACCGGCGCGCATCGCTTAAAAATTGAGGCATAGTGCCGTTGCCGTTCTGAAGTGTCTTACCGACCTTTGAGAGCAATTCTTTATAAAGAACGTCGGTCTCGCCCTTGTTGATCTGATAAGGCCTGGTTTCGTGCAGGCACTTAAGCAAAAGCTCTATCGCAACGATCCCTCTCCAGGCATGCTTTGAAAAACCCTTCCCGACCATCCCGAGCTCACTATAGAAAGACTCGTCCTGGTTGGGCGCGTATATGGGCACGTGGGGAAGCCCGATCTCATCAAGGACCATCCGGTGAAGCACATTGTATTGTCCGAACCGGCACGGCCCCGTTCCAGAAGGCATGAAGAAGACGGCCCGCTCCGCATCAAAATCCCCGGACCTCACCTTCTTTACCATGTCTCCTGTTGTAATGGCGCAGGGATAACACTCCTTGCCGGATACAAATCTTCTCCCGATCTTTACGGTCTCAATATCCGGTGTATTCATCACTTCAGCATCGAGACCGCATGCATTAAAAGCCGCGGCAATACCAAACGCATGGTCCGACATGCGGGGGATAAATACAGTCTTATTGCTCGCCCCCTTCCTTAGGACCGAAGGCGATGACATCTTCGGCTTATTTACACTGATGACATCCCGGCTGCTTATGCTGTCTAAAAAGGCCTCACACCTTGTTATGACCCCCGCATCCGCGCTGTGCTCATCGATTTCGATCTGGAGGAACGGTTTATTCGACATTGCCTTGTTAAAAAATCTGTGAATAAAAGAGTCAGGACCGCATGAGAAATTCCCGATGTACAGGGCAAACAGCTTCGGATGGTCCCTGATGATCTCAGCCGCCCTGAGTATGTTCTGTCCCGACCTCCAGTACATGTTCGTCCACTTATCGGTAATGTCCACGGACTCAAGAGGCAGAAAATCCATGGGAATAGAGAACACCCCCAGCGCAGCCAGCTTTTTCGGTATCTCCAGGTTGATCCCGGAATCAAAGGCGTTATAGGCGCGTCCAACTATTACAATCGTTCTCTCACTGATACCTTCAAGGATTTCCTTGCCGCGCCTTTTCACGGCTTTATTAAAATCATCCTGCGCGCTGTCTGCCTTTATCATCGCCTTTTTGATAGCGGTCTTTGACACGGAAAACGGTTTGAGTGATTCATATAATTGCGTGACAAGATAATCCCTGCCCTGCTCCATGTTAATCAGCGGGACAATAAACCGGGCCTCACCAAAAATAATTTTCGCTATATACGGCATGGTCTGGGCATACGGGCATGCAAAACTCCGCATCTTCTCACTGTCCGGGTTAAAATTGATGAAGCTCGGCAGGAAAACCGCGTCAACGTTCTTGTCGATTAATTCCTTTATATGACCGTGGGCGACCTTGTGAGGGAAACAGCTTTCAGAAAGGATGTTTTCTACACCCTTATTAATTATCTGCCTGCTGGTGTCTCCCGACAGTTCAACCTCAAACCCCAGCTCCCACAGCAGTGTACTCCAGTACGGCAAAACATCGTGGAAGAAAAACATCATCGGGATGCCGATACGGCGAGTTTTGGGTTCAGGGTTTCGAGTTCCGGGTTTATCCAGATACGCCCTGTGCGACCTCATAAGAAGCTCATCCCTTTCTTTAAACAGGTTGGGCATGGACGGGGACGGAATATTCTTCTTGCGCTTCACGTCATACTTCTCACACCTGCTCCCATAGTAAAGCGGCTCTTCCTCGCCTTCCACCTTCACCCTGTTTACTTCACACAAGTTGTCACACCCCTTGCACTCAAATGATTTAATCTCATAGCTTCGTTTTGAAAGATCGAACCCTTTGAAAGATGAGTTAGGAGTTGTAAGAGTTTTAGGGGTTGTAGGGGTTAAGAGTTTAGAGTTAAGGGTCAAAGCTTCGCTTTCTCCTTTCTCCTTGCCCCTTGCCCCTTGCCCCTGGTCTTTCATATGCTTCATCGCAATAAGCGCCATACCTATCGCGCCTGTTACATCGTGATGGGGCGGGACGATAATGTTCTTGTCAAGATAATTTTCAAAGGCCGCCACAACGGATTTGTTAAAGGCCACGCCTCCCTGGAAAAAAATCTTCTCGCCGATGTTCCTGTC
Organism: Nitrospirota bacterium; assembly: GCA_016222915.1. Classification (GTDB taxonomy): domain Bacteria; phylum Nitrospirota; class Thermodesulfovibrionia; order UBA6902; family UBA6902; genus UBA6902. Next base: position 2,290 of record JACRQA010000089.1, read on the forward strand.
CCCAACGACCCTGTTGATATAGTTCTGGACTATCGAGTAGGCAAGCCCCGCCACAAGGTCCTCTTTCGGCGACCCCCTCTGCTGTTTTGACAGGAGCGAGTTCTCCATGAAAACAGTGCAGCGTTCACCGAGAGTGCAGGGGCGTTGTGAATGAAATGCCAGGCTGCCGAATTCCTCCTTCACCGATATATCGAGCTTTTCGGCCTGTTCCTCCAGGAACGAGCCCGTGCCTGCGGCGCAGGCCTTGTTCATTTCAAAGTCGACTATAATGCCGTCCCTGATGGATATATATTTTGAGTCCTGTCCGCCGATTTCGAGTATGGTGTCTACCTGGGGGTCTATTTCGATGGCGGCCTGGGCCTGGGCGGTTATCTCATTCTTCACAATGTCCGCCCCGACAAAGTCGGCGATCATATAGCGGCCTGACCCGGTCGTGCCGACGCCGAGAATATTTACCCTGTCGCCCACTTCCATGCCTATTTCTTCGAGCCCTTGTTTGACTGCCTCGATCGGCCTTCCCGCTGTCATTAAGTATCTCTTGGCAAGCAGCCTCTTCTCCTCGTCGATGACCGCCAGGTTTGTGCTGATGGAGCCGATGTCGATCCCGAGATAGGCGTTCACCTTTTCAGCGGTTTCCGGTTTATGAATGTAATAGGACACGGTGTGCCGCATTTCAAATTCTCCGGTGTTGCAGCACAAGGCCTTATGCCCTGTCTCTTCGTCCTTGATAGATGAAATAAATTCACCCAGTTTTTCAATTTCATAACGGCTGCCCGCACCCTGCTCCATGTCTTTGAAGGCGGCGCCCAGCGCAGTCATTATCGCGAAATATTCTGGGATGACCAGCTCGTCTACGGACAGCACTTCTCTGAAGGCCCTTTTCACTCCGTTATTTGCAGCTATTCCACCCTGAAAACTTATCGGTCCGGGCAGATTCATATTTTTACAAATGCTGCCTTTGAAATTTCTGGCGACAGCGAAA
>JACRQA010000115.1 GCA_016222915.1 Nitrospirota bacterium
CCCCTTTTCATAATTGAAAATTATCATACGCAATATCAGAGATAAAGAGCAACAGAAAAAAATGGAAGCTTGGAAGTGGGGAAGGGAACAGTGTTAAACGTATTTAATGTTGAAAGACATGTTGAATAACGATGATAATTTCTACTGAAATAATTACTTGGAGCTTTGCTGCTTCAACCTGCTGAATCTCCTGAACCCCGAGCACGCCACTACATTCAGCTTGCCCTTTTTCTGCACTTCATCGAGGATGAGGTTCACTCCGAGATTATCGCTTGAGATGTGGCCGGCGATAACGACGTTCATGTGACGCTTTTCAGCCTCTTTCCTGTGTTCCTCGCCGAGGTGCATGCCGACTATGGTGCTGACGCCTGAATTCACAAGGCTTTCAAAGATGGTCTTTGCGCCGCCGGTGCCGCCTGTCATGTCAACGAATATTTTCCCGGCGCTGCGTTCGGATGAGCCCAGAAGGACCTTCGGCCCGGCATTGTTCTTTGCGGCCTCTTTGTATTCGGGGATTTCTTTCAGTATCTTGATAACATCATCAAGGGTGTCAGGGGACTTCTTGTCAAAAGCTTTCTGCAAATAGCCCTGGACCATGTTGTCCGCAGGAGTGTGCACACACATAAACGGCATATCAAGCAGGGCGGCCATATCTGAGGCCCGCGTATGGTTAGCAGCGGAAAGACTTCTCTCTACCTCTTTGATCCGGCCTTCAAGAAGTCCTTCCGCGATATTGATCGGTACTCCGAATTTATTAAGGATGTCCGCCTGCATATACATTACTTCATAAAAATTCGCATAGGCCTTGCCTTCGGGATGGTGGGCGATCACAAGGTCTATTTTCTGCCCCTTGGAAGAAAGCCTGTCAGCAAGGAGGATCTCACCCATTTCCATGTCGATACCGACTAGCGCTGTTTTGATCTCCTCATCGCCCGTTCCATAAAGTATCCTTGAATCGGCATACGGGTTTGTAAGGGTCTCGACATCGAAAAACTCTTTCTCGTCCTCTTTCAGGTCCTTGAATTTCTTCTTGGCTTTTTCCAGGGTCTTTAAAACCGTTTTCCTGCCACGGGGATCGGCTTCAATCCCTTTTGCAATTACGGTTTCATATAGCTGTCTTAATTTCACCTATGCCTCCAGCATCTCTTTGACCATTTGACTTACAAGCTTGCCGTCAGCCTGTCCTTTCAGCCTTGCCATTGCGGATTTCATCACCTTGCCGGTATCTTTAGGTCCGGATGCGCCCTCTTCTGCAATTACATCCTTCACTATTTTTCTAAGCTCGTCTTCACCAAGCTGCTTGGGAAGATACTCCTGGACCACCAGCATTTCTTCTTTTTCCTTGTTAGCGAGGTCCTCTCTGCCGGCCTTTGAAAACTGTTCTATCGATTCCTTTGCCTTCTTGACCGACGACATCAGAATGGCCTGGACTTCTTCATCTGTCAGAGGGGCCTTCTTATCAATTTCCTTATACTTCATGGATGATTTTATCATCCTGAGCACGGACACTTTATTCTTGTCCCCTGCTTTAAGGGCGTCTTTATAATCAGCAGAAATTTTCTCGGATACGGACATTATTCCCTGGGTAATACTTTAAATTTTTTTACGGCCTTTTTTCTTGCGGCAATGATTTTTTTCTTTTTCTTCACACTTGGTTTATCATAATGCTCTCTTTTCCTTACCTCAGATAATATTCCTTCTCTTTCACATGCCTTTTTGAACTTGCGGAGAGCATTCTCAAACGACTCGTTCTCCCTGACTTTTACAACGGGCATCCCGGTTCACCTCCCTCGACTTAACATTCCGAATAATATAACTTTTAATGATTTATTAATGCAAGAGTCCTTACTTAAACAGGCAGTTGTAAGACACTTGAGCAAGTATTTATTTTATCCTGTTATTACTATCAACTCTGATTATCTTAGGCGAATAATCCCTGATCTCGTCTTCCGTATAATAGCCGTATGAAAATATCATGACTACGTCCCCTACCAGACATTTCCTTGCTGTCGGTCCATTGAGACAGATCACCCCTGAATCCCTTTTCCCCGGGATTATATAAGTCTCAAATCTTTCACCGTTATTGGCGTTACTTATCCTGACTTGTTCGTAAGGCTTCATACCTGTAGCATCAAGCAGCGCTTCATCCACCGTAACACTGCCTTCATACGCGATATTAGAGTCTGTAACTGTGGCCCCATGAATTTTGGCCCTCAGCATACACCTTAACATAGTAAACTCCTTCTCATTATTGGATCTTAATAAATCTTATATTGCATTCAGCCGGGGTGTCAATACTCCGGCTTATAATCCCTAACTCTCAAAATCCAAATCCCAAAATACAAATAAATTACAAATTCCAATAATCAAACTTGCGATATGCAAAAATATTCATGTCACAAAATTTCAACTATTGTCCTGGTCATTGGAATTTCGGTGATTGAGATTTAACTGGAATTTGTATTTTGTAATTTGATATTTTTCTTATTCTATTATCTTCGGCACCCGGTAGAAGCTTTCACTGCTCTCCGGCGCGTTCTGCAGGGCCTTTTCACGGGGCAGGGACGGTCTTGACCTGTCTTCTCTGAAAACATTGTTCACTTGAAGCACATGAGCGGTAGGTTCTATGTCCTTTACATCCAACTCGCTCAACTTATCGACGTAGTTGATTATGCTGCCGACTTGCCTGGAGAACAACTCCTTTTCATCACCCGAAAGTTTCAGCCTTGCAAGAAGGGCCACATGCCCGATTTCCATCAGATCCTCTCCAGGTTTGCAAACTTCAGGGAGAGCCGTTTTATGCCGACGGAAGAAAAATTGACCATGACTTTAACATCGTCGGTTTCACCGTAACTGTCTCTTACGACACCCACTCCCCACTTCGGATGCCTGACTCTTGCGCCCGCAGCATATGGAGAAATATTGGAATGAGCTACCGGCGGCTTGAGGACAGATGAACTTATGGCATCCGCGCGGGGCCTCTTTTCAATGCACTGATAGCACCCGGCCGGTATGTCGGCCAGAAATCTCGATGGCTGCTGGTCCTGGACTGAAGTATAAAGTCTTCTTTTCTTCGCACCGGACAAGACCAGCATGTCCTGCGCCCTTGTAACTCCCACATAAAAAAGCCTACGCTCTTCATCAAGCTCTTCAGGGTCCTTGATGGCGTGGAAATGGGGCATAAGCCCGTCTTCAATACCGGCGAGAAACACTACCGGAAATTCAAGGCCCTTGGCGCTGTGTAATGTCATTAATGAAACACTATCATCAGAGTTGTCTTCATCCAGTCCGCTGAATAGTGAAGCGGCGTCAAGGAAACTCTTCATGTCTTTCCCCTCAGAAAATTTCCTGAGCTCAATTAAGTTGTCGGCCCTCTCCTCTCCTATCCACTCAAGATACCCTGATTTTTTAAGAATCAGGTCTATCAGTTCCGGAACGGGGGTCTCTTTATGGTCGATCAGGCCGTCAATAATACTGCTGAAGCTGTTTATCTTGTCTTTTAATGAATTCGTATAGCCGTTGTTTTTGGTAATGTGCTTCATGGTCTGATAAAGGCTTTCTTCTCTCTTCCGTGCTTCATTTTCCACTCTTGTTAAAGTTGCGGCGCCGATTTGCCTCGGCGGACAATTGACGATCCTTTTCAGACTCACGGAGTCATCCTGATTGGCAATGACTTTAAGATAAGAGAGGATGTCCTTCACTTCTTTCCGCTGGAAGAAACTGATGCCTCCGTAAATACGGTAAGGCTGTCCGTTCTCTCTCAAGGCCTCCTCTAAAAACCTGGCTTGCTGATTCACCCTGTAAAGAACGGCGATATCTTTATAATGATACTTCCCCTTCTGGAACAGCTCCTTGATGGACTGGGCTATATATCTGGCCTCTTCGAGTTCATTGGATGCGACACAATAAAATATTTTTTCACCGCTGCCCCTGTCCGTCCACAGTTTTTTGGGCATCCTGTTCGGACTGCGTGTAATAATACTATCTGCTATGTCCAATATTCTCTGTGTCGACCTGTAATTCTGTTCCAGCTTTATTACTTTTGTTTTAGTAAAATCCTTCTTGAATAAATGGATATTCTTGACTTCCGCGCCCCTGAATTTATAAATACTCTGATCGTCGTCACCTACAACGCAGATATTCTTATGACCCGACGCAAGGAGTCTCGACAACCTGTATTGGGAGGTATTAGTGTCCTGGAATTCGTCGATCATAATATGTGAAAAATCCTTCTGATACTTCTTTAACACCTCGGGATGCCGTTCAAACAGCTTGACGGTACACATTATGAGATCGTCAAAATCAAGGGCGTTATTTTTTTTCAGCTCGTCCTGGTACTTAACGTATACCCTTGCGAACTTCTCATCAAACCCGTAACTGTCTTCATTGGAAAGAAGATCATCTGGCCCGATCAAAGAGGCCTTGAGCGAAGATATCTTTGATAAAATCCCACGGTAAAGCGCTTCATGTATCTTGAAATCCTTCAGGATTGAACGCACAAGATTCCCGGCGTCATCCTCATCATAAATACAAAAATCTTTCCTATACCCGAGGCGTTCTATTTCCTTCCTCAGAATACGGGATGACAGGGAATGAAATGTGCCGATCCACAAACCGTCAGCGCTCTTTTGAGTAAGACCCTCGATTCTTTCCTTCATTTCGTTTGCGGCCTTGTTCGTAAAGGTCATGGCAAGGATAGATGCCGGGACAACCTTTTGAACGGTGCTGAGATAGGCAAACCGATGAGTTAGTACTTTTGTCTTGCCGCTTCCTGCCCCGGCAAGCACCAGCAACGGCCCGGTATTATGAAGGACAGCGTCTTTTTGTTGCGGATTAAGATCATGTAAAAGTAATGGCTTAGTCATTCTCTCCCCGGTTCGTTGATATTTCAACAGATATAAAGCTGCAGGAAATTATTATTACCGACTTAATAAGTATATCAGATTCGGGTACGGTACCGCTACTTTTTTATTATACAATTGGTAAATTTAATAACATCGATTATTCGACTGTTACACTTTTTGCCAGATTCCTGGGCTGATCGACATTGCATTTTCTCAAAACTGCCATGTGATATGCCAGTAGATGAAGCGGGATGGAAAAAATAATCGGCGTCAGATAATGATTCGTTCCGGGCATAAAGATGACATCCGATGTACGCGAAGTTACCTTTGTGTTGCCTTCCACAGCAACGGCTATGAGCTTGCCGCCCCTGCTCTTGACCTCTTCCATGTTGGAGAGTATCTTTTCAAGCACGCTGTCATCAGGCGCCAATGCAAGCACGGGCATGTTGTTGTCGATGAGGGCTATAGGCCCATGCTTCATTTCTCCGGCCGGATAACCTTCCGCGTGTATGTAAGATATCTCCTTTAATTTTAACGCGCCTTCAAGCGCTATGGGATAATTTATGCCCCTGCCGAGATAAAGGAAATCTCTTGCATGACAGTATTTTCTTGCGATCTTTTTTACGGCATCATGGCAATGAAGCGCCTTCTCCACCTTTTCAGGCAATTGCAGCAGTTCGTTAAACAGGCCCTGTATCTCTTTGGTTTTGAGTTTACCCTTTGCCTTTGCAAGCGCTACTGAGAAAAGGTAAAGCGCTGTAAGCTGGGTCGTAAATGCCTTTGTTGATGCAACACCGATCTCCGGCCCCGAATGAGTATAAAATATCCCATCGGCCTCTCTTGCCGAAGTGCTGCCGACTACATTGCAGATAGTCATGACTTTGGCCCCCAGCCGCTTCGCCTCCCGCTGCGCTGCCAGGGTGTCCGCTGTTTCTCCTGATTGGGTTATCACTATCATTAGACTGCCTTCAGGGACAATCGGCTTCCTGTAGCGGAATTCAGATGCGATATCGACTTCACAGGGTATCCTGACCATGTCTTCAATCATATACTTGCCGATCAGCGCCGCATGCCAGGATGTGCCGCAGGCAACGAGAAAAACCTTATTCATTTTTTTCAGCTGGCTTTCAGTCAGAGAAAACTCCTTGAGATTCACATCCCCTTTCTCAAGGGAAAACCTTCCCCTGATCGTATCTGAAATGGCCCTGGGCTGTTCGAATATCTCCTTTAACATGAAGTGCTTGAATCCACCTTTTTCGGCCATTGAAGGGCTCCATGTTATTTGTGTAATCTTTTTATTGACTTTTGTGTTTTTGCGCAGATCAGAGACTGTGACCCCATCTCGTGTAATAATCGCCATTTCTCCGTTTTCAAGAATCATTGCGTCCTTCGTATATTTAAGGAATGCGGGTATATCAGAGGCGATAAAATATTCTCCATCTCCCAGTCCGACTACAAGCGGGCTGTCTTTTTTGACAGCCAGGATTTTATCAGGCTCAGCCTCATCAATGATCCCGATTGCATATGCCCCCTCTAAATGTTTTAAAGCCTCCCTTGTGGCTTTTTCCAGGCCGTATCCATTCTTTGAGTAACTTAAAATAAGATGGCAAATAACTTCAGTGTCGGTTTCAGATGTAAATACATGCCCTTTCTTCTTCAGGCCTTCTCTCAGCTCAAAATAATTCTCAATGATCCCGTTATGCACCACAACTATGCCTCCCGCCCTGTGGGGATGCGCATTTTCCTCTGACGGTTTCCCATGGGTGGCCCACCTTGTATGGCCTATTCCTATTGTGCTTTTAAGTTTTTCTTTTCTGATCAATGCCTCTAAATCTTTTATTTTCCCGGCGCACCTGCGCACACCTATTTTATTGTCCTTTAAAAAAGATATCCCTGCAGAATCATATCCTCTGTACTCAAGCCTCTTAAGCCCATTGATAAGAACAGGTATTGCGTTTCTTTTACCTATATAGCCGATTATTCCACACATAACAAATTGTAAACAGTAAATCGTCAATCATCAGGAGGCCCGATACTAACTTTTCTTCTTCTTATTATTGCTGATTCCTGACTCTTTACTATTGGCTCCTTTCTCTCTTTTGGTCCAGCCTTCCAGGTTTTTCTGTCTGCCCCTGCCGATAGCCAGTGCGCCGGACGGCACATCCCTGGTTATAGTTGACCCGGCTGCGACATAAGCATTTTTTTCTATAGTGACAGGGGCGACCAGCTGGGAATCGCTGCCGATAAATACCCCGGATTTGATATATGTTTTAAATTTGTTCTTCCCGTCATAATTACATGTAATGGTGCCTGCGCCGATATTTACCCCCGGACCGATCTCCGCGTCTCCGAGATAAGTCAGATGGCCCGCCTTTGTGCCGGCCCCGATATGGGATTTCTTAACTTCGACAAAATTCCCGATCTTTGCGTTACGACCGATGATGCTGTCAGGCCTGAGATGGGCGCAGGGGCCCACAGACGCTCCATCCCGGACCCTGCTTTTTTCTATCAGGGTGTTGTCTTTGATTGTAACTCCCTTTCCAAGAACGCTGTCATATATCCTGGCGCCGGGATATATGGTACAATTCGGGCCGATTGATGTTCTTCCTTCAATATAAGTATTGGGATAGATGATGGTGTCCCTGCCGATTGAAGCCGACACATGCACCTGCGCTGTTTCAGGGTCGATAAACGTGACCCCTTTTTTCATCCAGCCGGATATGACCCTTCTTTTCAGGATAGTCGATATTTCATAGAGCTCTTCCCTGCTGTTTACCCCGCGTATTTCTTCTGAAGGGCATTGATATGCATCCAGTCTTTTACCTGCCCTGGATATGATCCCTATGATGTCGGTGAGATAATACTCTCCGGACAAGCTGTTCTTTTTTATCTTATCGAGATGCCCGATTGTCTCGCTTTCCATTACATAGACCCCGCCGTTTAATTCGTTAAACATCTTTCTTTCATCCGGCGACGCATGCTTGTCCTCGACTATGCCTGTAACTTTACCCATACCGTCCCGAATGATCCTGCCGTAGCCGCTCATCGATTCATCAATAAAAGAAAGAAAGGACAGCACATTCTTGCTGCGCCTGTGTTTGGCCAGCAGGCTTTTTAGCGTGCCTGCCTTTATGAGAGGACAGTCCCCGTTAAGGACAAGGACCGTGCCTTTGAGCAATTCCTTTCTGGCAATTGCGAGCGCATCTCCTGTGCCGAGCAGTTCTTTCTGGAGAACAAATGTCATATGCCCGTCATCGATCCTGCCCTTGACCTCTTCCGCGCCGTTGCCTACCACCACAATCGTCTTTGCCGGCTTAAGTGTTTTGACGGCATCGATAACATACTGTACCATTGGTCTGCCCAGGGCTTCATGAAGAATCTTGGGGGTCCGTGACTTCATCCTCTTGCCGCGACCGGCTGCCAATATAACTACTGATAATTTCATTTTTTCTATGATAGTCTTTCCTGTGTTATGAATGCAATTATTTCAAGCCGGCAAATGCACATTCAAGAAATTGATCTTACAATATAATTACGTTCAATTAAACAACGGACTTTAATCCACGGCCAATTTAAAATATTCTCTCATCAACCGGGGATACATTCGCATACTAAACAGTATGTTAGTCATGAGATAACATTCATGAGAGCAAAAGCAGCCATTGTCCTTTATGGAGCTTATTATATTATGCGACTGCCCGGACTCCATTATTATCTCAATATCATATTCATTATCTCTGACGTTCCCCATTCTCATGGAAAATGACTCACATGGATAAAGCTCCCCTGTCTCTGTGAGGACAAGATTCAGCCTGCCTGCATAGCAGTCGATCAACTTCTTTTTCTGTGTCTCGGTATCATAAATAAGACGCCGCTGCAATATGTCCTGCGCGGCCTTGAGCCTGCCACCCCTGAAGCGATATATGCCGGATGTCCTTTTTCTCAGGTTACCGGCAAGCGTATCTATGGTCTCACGGTATCTTTCAATATCAATTTCCTCAAGTCCCTTCCCCCGGACAAGCGATACCGTATGCGTTTTTATCCTGTCTAAACCACCGACAAATTCAATTACCGCATCCATATAATCCTGGTTTGCTGAACAGTAAACTGTATTGATGCCGAGTTCGAAATTCTGAAATTCATCAATCAGTCCCCGAAGCGACTCATATGTCTGCATGGTCTTCTGAAAACTTCCCTTTCCACCCCTGATAAAGTCGTGAATGTTCTCCGGCCCGTCCAGCGATAGCTTTACAACGACCGTACTATTCCGGCAATGCTTCAAGACGGTCTCAATTTTTTCTCTAATGACATCGGTAAGCAGGCCATTGGTGGGAAAAAGAATGATAGAGGGCTTGTTCCTTTCATAAAACACCTTTGCTATCTCAACTATGTCGTCTCTCAGGAATATCTCCCCTCCCGAGAACGCCAGCCATAAGAGCTTTCCCATTGACGCGGATATTTTTTCGATTTCCCCAAGGGAAAGTTCAGTCCCGTGTTCTTCCGGAATGTCCCTGCCTGCCCGGTAAAAACAAAACGAGCATTTGGAATTGCACCTTTTCGTAAGAAAGAAAGTCAGTTGAATGGGCCTGCGTTTCCAGAACACTGAACCTATATGACGAAAAGGGGAATATGACATCACAATTCCATTTTAGCGGCAGACTTTCTCACTTTTGGGTTTTTATTTGCCCGCGACTGAATAAATATTTTATTACTGCCCTGAATGTCCCGATAGCTATCGGGACCGGATATATCATTGTGTAGTATATAAAAGCCTTAGCGCCGAATAACATCCCGCCGGTTTCATAAAACAGCCTCAGCAGCTTTCTGTTTACAAAGATGTTAATCATAAACACGGGAAGAACAGGATAGAGGAACCCGGGAATATCAGACAGAACGAACAATACTATCAGGATGATATTAAGAAAACATGAAGCAACGTTGGTCTTCAATTCTACGGAAGCAGAGCCTGAGTCTTTAAATACGTCTCTGTTCTTAAGGGAGTACATGTTCCAGTACATGGATTTCCTGGCCGCGTTGCGAAGTGATTTTAATAAAGTGAAATTAAATATATGCCGGACCTGGATGTCGGGATTAATAACGAGATTGCAACCGGACCTTCGCAGCCTGTGGCTGAATTCAACATCTTCGATAATCGGCATAAAGTCCTCGGGAAACCCTCCGCTTTTTTGAAAGGTCCCGGCATCAACAACCATTGCATGCGCAGCTATATAATCCGGGCCGTCGGCATTCTTGGTCTCGGAATAATTCACAAAGACAGACTGGAAGACACTGTAGAACGTCCTGTCAAACGGCATTCTCGTGTAAGTCCCCCCTATCATGACGTCATGACCATTTAAGGACAATGTCTTGTTCACTATAGAAAGCGTGTCCCGTTCCAGGAGACAGTCCGCGTCAATGAAAAATATAAATTCCCCATTACTGTTTCTCGCGCCGGTGTTTCTTGCCTTCGACGTTCCGGACCGGCCTTCAAGACAGACCAGCTTGCAGGGATACTTCTTTATGATTTCAACTGAATTATCTTCAGAATGATCATCGACAACAACGACCTCGAAATTTTTATAGTCCGAGGCAAAGGCCGCTTCGAGACACGGCCCGATTGTCGCAGCCATATTATAATTAGGGATAACGATTGAAATATGTTTTTCCACAGGCAGCAGTATAAAAAAACCAAATAAAGCGCCGCTTGATTTAAACCGGCGGCAAATAGAATATTTTATGGTTTATTATTATAATACACTCTGACAATTTTACCGGATCTCTCGATGAAGAAAAAAATAGCAATAATTGTAAGGGACAGAAAGTCTGAAGCGTTACGGATGGCGGTGGGCGCCACCCTTTCCAACGATGAAGTAAGCGTATTTATAATGGACGACAAACTGGAGATGGATGACGATACATCTGTCAATATAGAGATGCTGTCGGACCTCAAGGCAAAGATTTTCTCTAATAATCCGGAAAACCCTTTTGAACAGAAGACCACGGAAGAGATAGCCCGCATGCTCTCTGAATACGACGTTGTAATCCCGTACTGAGAGTCCGTCCCTTATGGCTGCATTGGGCCGATTTCATTGACAAATCATCCGGTATAATTCTAACATTATAAGCAAAATCAAATATATATTATGAGGTGCATATGCTCCAGGAAGTAGAAAAAG
>JACRQA010000116.1 GCA_016222915.1 Nitrospirota bacterium
CTCAGATATGATTCGAGTTCATTGAGGGTGTTTATCCCCAGTCTCTTTAGTTGGGCCACGATTTCTTTTTTTGTCAGTGTCGCCATTTTTCAATCTCCTATTGGTAGACGAAGCAAATATGCTGCCAATTGTTAATTGATTGATTTATTGATAAAGACGTGCAGCTGATTTGATTTTAATCAGCCTTATGCCGGGAGAATTCCGCTTGACCTGGTCAGAATACCGATTCAGTTTTAATTGCCGGCTGGTGCGTCCCTGAGTTGCATGGCTTCTCTCAGGCTTTGGCCGGCCTCTGCAAAGTCCGGCCTTAAGCGCAGGGCTTCCGAGAAATGCCTGATACTGTCACTGAACTTCCCCTGCCGCAGCAAGGCCACTCCCATACTGTAGTGCCCCTCCGCGAAGCCGGGGGATATACGCAGGGCTTCGGAGAAATGCCTGATTGCTTCATCGAGCCGCCCCTGTGTCGCTAATGTAACGCCGAGGATGAAGTGTATTTCCGCGTTTTCCGGGTCGCTGCGAAGCCCCTCTGAATAATGGCGCGCCGCCTCTTCATCATGGCCCTGTTTCATGAGGGCGAACCCCATATTGAAATGGGCCTCCGCAGAATCGGGATTCAGGAGCAATGCCTTATTCGTATAATAAATGCCTTCTTTGATCTTTCCCTGTTTGACCAGGACATTCCCAATGCCTGTAAGTGCGCGCTCATAATCGGGTGAAATACGCAGGGCCTCGGAATAATGGTAGGCCGCCTCATCGAGACTGCCGCCTTGCGCAAGCGCGTAGCCGAGGCTTTCATGCGCTACATAATTACCTGCCACTGTTTTTACTGCATGGCTGAAGAGGGTAATACTGTCCTTCCAGTATCCGATTTGCAGCCAGGCGCATGCTGATAAAGCCAGCAGCGTTATCCCCGCAATTGCAGTCACGGCAGCGCGCCGGAAGCGGTTGTCTCCCGCGACAATTTGCAGGCCCCATGCAATCATGATAAAAAGTCCGATGGAGGGGATGTATGTATACCTGTCTGACATGGACTGCCTGCCGACCTGGACCAGGCCGATGACCGGCACGAGTGTTATGAGATACCAGAGCCAGCCTGCGAGAAAATACGGGTGCCGTTTTGCATAGCGGAGCACTACTGTAGTTGTCCCGGCCAATAAGAGGCCTGAAAAAAGCCCCTGCACTATTGTCAGTGTGGAAGGGAGCGGATAAATGACGGCAAGATGCATCGGCCAGATCATCTTGCCGATATAAACAACATAGGACCAAAGCGCGTTTATGGCCCGGAAAGAAAAGGGCAGGCCCTTGACTGAAGCCATAGCTCCGCCTTTATGCTGTGTGAAAATTGTAACAATGCTGATGATTGCAGACAATGCGAAGAAAGGTACCTTTTCTATTATCAGTCGCCGGGGGAAGGATTTAAATACTGACATGCCGGAGGCCTGCTGAAGAGCTGTGCCTTGCTGCACCCGTCCGAGGGGCCAGTAGTCCATTAGAAGCATAATGAGCGGCAGGGTAACAAGCATAGGCTTTGACAAGAGGCCGAGCGCAAAGGAGCAGATGGTCAGGAGGTAACGCATCCGTCCGGGACGTTTCACATATCTTTCGTATAACATTAACGTCAGGACCCAGAAGAACGCGCTCAGAACGTCTTTGCGCTCAGCGGCCCAGGCAACGGACTCCACATGCATAGGATGAAGGGCGAACAATGCGGCCACTAAAGCGCTTGGCCAGTGTGCCCCGGTCATCCGCAGCAGGAGCAGGAACAGAAGGAGAGTATCGGCAGCATGGTAAGCTGTGTTTATCAGATGGAGGGCGCCGGGGTGAAGACCGAACATGCTGACATCGAGCATGTGTGAAAGCCAGGTAATCGGGTGCCAGTTGCTCTCGTGCTGGGCGGTGAAGGCCCAGTATATGCCTTCCATAGTCAGTCCTGCTTTCACATGAGGATTTTCAGTAATATATACGCCATCGTCGTAGGATACGAACTGATGACCGGCCGTCTGCGAGTAGACCGCAAAAATCGCGGCGGCAAGAAACAGGCAGGTGAATATTATTTTATTGCGTGCAGGGCTTTCTTTCACATTACAAATCCTTGCAGATCGGATATCATTTCCGGGGTGCGTCTAATATTGTTACAGAATCAACGCATTTAATGGAAGAGCGTACATGACAGCTTAAATTTCTCCTCAACTCATGACCGTTCATCTGACTGTTAGGCGCGTTTGACGGGTACTGCATTCGGTGAAATAACTTATGCGAATCGGTGCATATACCAGTTGTCCCCTGTAATAACGGCATATTTATTTTCATCAAATTATATAACGTCCTATTTTATCAAATTATAATTCCGGCAAAATACTCTGGCATATTGATTGCATTTATTCCTGGAGTCACGTATATACTTTTCTAAATGAGGCATGATGACCGGATTGCTTTACGAATTTACAGAGGTACATGAGATTGATATTTATGGAACTAAAGCCCCCTGTTTTATTCAGTGTGCGGCGGTATGGATATGAATAAAATACGCGAAACCGAGCTGCGGTACCGGACGATATTTGAGCAGTCCCCTTACGGCATTCTGCTGATTGACTGTGAAGGCAATATCACCGACTTTAATGAAGCAGCCCACCGGGAGCTTGGTTATTCAAGGGAAGAATTCGCCCGCCTGCGCATCCCTGATATCGATCCGTTCCAGAGTCCGGAAGAGATAGAGGCCAGTATCCGGGAGGTGCTGAGTAATGGCAGCGCTGAATTTGAGGTCAAACACAGGACAAAGGACGGCGAGATAAGGGATGTCCATGTTATAACGCGGTTACTGCACCTGTCAGGCAATAATGTTTTTCAAACCATCTGGCATGATATCACGGAGCAAAAACGTGCTGCGGAAGAATTAAACAATCACCGGGAGCACCTGGAAGTACTGGTAAGGGAGAGGACAGCAGAGCTGTCGAGGGTAAATGAGCAGCTTCATACTGACATTGCCAGACGTAAAAAAGCCGAGCAGGTCCGGGAAGACCTTATACTTGAACTCAAAAACGCAATCGCCAAGATCAAGACACTGACCGGCCTGATCCCGATCTGCGCCTGGTGCAAGAAGATCCGCGATGATAAAGGGTACTGGAAGAAAGTCGAAACCTACATCAGGGAACACTCGGACGCGTCTTTTACCCACGGAATATGTCCGGACTGCCTGAAAAGAGAGAGCCCGGAAGCCTACGCGGAAGTATTCAATACCGATATCTGATTCTGATCAGGCAAAAGAACAAAGAGTTAGAGGAAGAAGATGGAGCTCTTTCAAACCCGGACTTTCAGTCACAGGTCTTTGTCGGTGTCCGACGGACAAACTTCTCCGGGCTTTCTGTGACGTTCACTGAAAGATGATTCCCTGGTCTTTCCGGTCAGAAACATCGCCATCATTATCATGCCGCCGATGGAGCCGATTAAAACTCCCAAGATAAAAAATACCATTGCAGCCATTCCTTTTGACTCTGCGTAAGAATTTATTAAAGCTATATTCTTTTATACGCTGCAATGAATGTGCCAGAATATTTTTTGGACAATAATCATTGATAATTGATAAGTTATATATAGCACAGACAAAGAGAAGTGGTGTAAAGGCCGGGCGCTACCGGTAAAGCGACCATGCAGGTGAAAGTGCCTCTGCATTTCATCTGAATAACCTTAAGATTTTAAAGTCTTCTTTCGCTGGCATAATCATTGCAAATTTAAACATGAGGAAATAAAAATGACAATTAAAGGAATTACGAGCCGGACAGGTCTTGCTGCCGTTATATTATGCCTAATCATCTTGAATGCGCATATCGCACAGGCTGCGGGGATGCCTGTTTATACCAGGCTTCAGCCGGTCACGTCAGGTGTAAACGCGCCGACTGCGGTGGCCCTTGACAGCGACGGCAGTATCTACGTGGCGGAATCGATCAACAAACGCGTGCGTATTTACAGTCAGAGCGGGACCTATAAGTCGGCCATTCAGGGGTTTAAAAGCCCGGTCAGTGTTGCGGTCGACGGCAGCGGAAGAATTTATGCCGGCGACAAAACCGACGGCTATGTGTCCGTATACGATCCAGGTTTGAGTTTCCAGTTTAAGCTCGGACAGGGCAATGGAGAATTTGTCCAGCCCAATGATATTGAAATAGACAGCGCCGGGAAGGTTTATGTCGTTGACATGGGAATGCACATAGTCAGAGTGTATAATCCCAACGGGTCCTTTAGCGGATCTGTCGGGGGGCCGTGGGGCGGCGCCGGACCGACTCCGGACGGGCTATTCAGCAAGCCGACTTCTATAGAGGTGTCTGAAGCCACGGGAGAGATCACCGTTCTTGATCGCGGATTGACATATGATTCTTACGGGACTCTGGTAGACGGGGCGCGTATTCAGAAGTTCAATCCTGACGGAAGTTTCAAGAGCAGCCTCAGTAAATATGGTATGGATTTGCTCAGCGGGCAGATGTTCAGGCCCCAGCACCTGGCAGTCGACAGCCAGGGAAGGATGTACGTCACGGATACATTTCATAATGTAGCTCTTGTATACGGAGACGACGGCGACCCGGCAAACGGAAACGCCGATGTATATCTTGGCGCTGTATATGATCTGGATGTTCCTCTGCGAATCCCGATGGGGACAACCATCGGTAAAAACAACAAGCTTTATATTGCCTCGCTTACTGCAAACAGGGTAGATGTTTTCGGAATAGAGCTATACACAAACATGGCTGTATCCCCGCTTCTTCTTTCTTACACGGACGGGCAATGCACTGTCCCCGCCCCGCAGGCCGTTGACATTGCCAATAACGGCGCCGCGGTCCTGGACTGGACTGCAGAAACAGGAGAAAGCTGGATAACACTTTCAGCAGTGTCA
>JACRQA010000117.1 GCA_016222915.1 Nitrospirota bacterium
ACCGGGCTTTAAGATTTTATTCCCCCAGACCGCGTCAGGATTGTCCGGAATGCCCCTTATCAGACAACCTTCAGGGAAGCCGGGATAGGGCAGCGGCTCCCCGATATTATAAAATCCGGGCGCATCCGACAGTATCTCATTAATGAATGCCTCTTCATCAATATATTTAAGCCGGAAGTCTTCAGCCTTTATATCAGGGTCGCCGTTATGTACCAGCGCTTCGGAAAGAGTGATCATGAATTCATAGGGTGTTTTGGATTGATGCAATGGTTTGATGACCTGGTCTCTGAGGGCGATCTCCGGGCTCATTGTATAAACATCACTGACGCCCATCCTCTCAAGATAGCCTGCTTCAGGCAGCACGATGTCCGCGTATTTCCCTGTTTCAGAGATGTGTGTATCGACAAATACCATGAGCTCAAGGAGATAATCGTCTCCGTCTTTGGCAGTGAGCGCCTCTTTCCATGCGGCAGTATTGCCTGCGGTTATCACAGGATTTCCCGCCCTTGTTACAAATGCCTTGACCGGATAGCGATGGTCCTTGAATGGCCCGTATTTTATCCTGACGCCTTCTTTTATTTTTACAGGGAGATCGGTCAGCACCCCTTTCCATGAAGCTGGATAGTCGCCGAAGGTGTCCTTGTTCAACACGGACAGTTTTCCTGTAACCTGCCTGCCGCTTACTTCCCTGGTTACCACTTTATCAAGAAACTCTTTCCCGACTGTCTTAACACCCTTCTTAGGTTTCTGACTATCGATAAAGACAAGACCGCCAGGTATATCAACGTTACCCGTTATCAGGCATAGCGCCGTCATGAGTATGGATGTCACATCTCCGTTTGTATGGTGGGATGTCCCGTGCATGCCGATTTCTATTGCAGCGGGTTTGGTGATGCCGAATAAATGGGACATCTTTTTTATGTCGTCTGTTGAAATTCCGGTCTTCTCTTCTGCCCATTCAAGGGTGAAGTAATTCAGGTCATTTGCCGGGTCTTTCTTTTTTGTATATTCAATGAATGCGTCTTTAAACTCCCGCCAGCCAAGCGTATATTTTTCAATGAAGCCGTGGTCCATATACGGAAGGTCCTTTGAATCATTTGCAATAACAAAGTTAAGCATAGCCGCGAGCAGGGCGGCGTCTGATCCGGGCCTGGCAGGCAGCCATATGTCGGCGTGGGCAGCGGAATTGGTATATGCAGGGTCAATGACAATATATACGCATCCGTTTTCCCGCGCTGCGGGGATTCCTTTGGACATGTAGTTGAAACGTGTTGCTACAAACGGGTTGGCCCCTATGTTAAGGAGAAGTTTAATGTCATGCGTATTGTTAAGATACATTTCACCGTCGTCGTTTCTTAACAAGACCGGTCTCTGAATGTCGGGAAGGGGCCTTTCATCGGCCATCATTATCCCCTGTCCCCATTTCCTGTTCGGGTCACAGATGCTGCCGTGATTGAATGTATTGGGGGTGCCGAAGGCATGGAACAAACGGTAATATGCCTCTCTGTCGGTAACGTCCCCGCAGTCCATGAAGACCGTTTCAGGCCCGTATTTCTTTTTTATATCAATTAATTTTTTGGCGATAAAGGCAGAGGCTTCTTCCCACGTGATTTCTTTCCATTTATCTTCGCCCCGTTCCCCTGACCGCATTAGCGGGGTCTTTATCCTGTGCGGAGAGTAAGTAAGCTGAAGTCCGGAAGCGCCTTTTGCGCAAAACGTTCCGTTATTGACAAGCGTGTGAGGGTTCCCGTAGATCTTTTTTGCGATCCCGTTTTCCACCAACACTGAGATACCGCATTCGGACGGACACATGGCATCGGATGTATAGACCAGCTGAGGGGAAATGTCAGGCTCCCCAGTCTGCTGTTTTCCTGAAGTGCGACGCGCTGAAGGAATGTCCGCAACCTGATAAACTTTTAAAGGTGAGTGTTCCGCAGGGCCGCTGTATGTGTAGAAGACCAGTGGGTGTGTGCCCAGTTCGGGATTAAGGGCTTTGACATTTTTATTTTCCAGAGCGAGGGATATATCGCTTTTTTTGTCGTTAATGTCGCCGAAGAGCATTGCCTTTCCCATGCAGTTTTGTACGCAGACAGGCAGTAATCCCTTAACGATTCTCCTGCCATAACAGAAATCACATTTCTCCGCGGCCCCGTTGTCCTGCCTTATGTCTATCGCATTATAAGGGCATTTTTCATAACACTTCTGACATGCGGTGCATTTACTGTCATCCAGCAGGACGACCCCATCCTGGTTTCTGAACAGGGCCTTTTCTTCACATGCATCCATGCATGGAGCAGCGGCGCAGTGATTGCAGAGGCGCGGAAGAAAGAATTTGTGAAGGTCCGGATAGCTGCCTGAGCGGTATGTTTCCACTTTACACCTGAATGTTCCAACGGGAATTTCATACTCTGCCTTGCAGCTCACCTGGCAGGCAAAGCAGCTGTCCAGGTTGATTAACATAGCGTATCGCTTGTTCTGTCTTGCCATGGCTTTAATTTAACGGATATCGCTTATAAAATAAAATACCTTCATTTCTCTGAAGGGACCGCAGCGTAGGGGCATGGCGCGCCATGCCCTTACATCCGGCATTTGACAGGTTATATATAAAATGTTATTTTCAGAACACCATAAAGGAGAACAACAATGTCATACCAGATTGCGTTCAACATATCGCTGGAATGTGTGGACAAGGATGAGCTTTTAGAGCGTCTTGAGGGGAAGGCGGATTTTGTGCTGGTCGATACAATCGGAACGTATGGCGGCAACAGATACAGGATCAGGGGCGCCACAACAATCCCATATACAGAAGTAGTGGACAGAAGGAAGGAACTGCTTAAGTACAATGAGATCATTGTATACTGCAAGGAAAAGACGTGTGTTGCATCTAAAAAAGTCGCATCTGCCCTGAAAATGCTGAATGTCCCTAATGTGAAAGTCTACGAGGGCGGGATAGTAGAGTGGACGGAAAACGGTTTGCCGGTCGAGGCGTTGTAGGGGCATGGCGCGCCATGCCCCTACGCGTGTGCCCCATGGATATCTATCGCCAGGAATCTGATCTGAAAACGTATGTGAGGTACAGCAAATGAAGAAACCTCAGGAGATGATCATCTATAATATATTCCCCCTTCTTGCCGGGAGGTTCTCCTGCTGGGGGGAGCATTTCAGACGGGCATCGGGAATGGGCTTCAACTGGATCTTTGTGAACCCGATACAGCGGCCAGGCTATTCAGGCAGTTTATATTCGATTTCGGATTACTTCAGTTTCAATCCTCTGTTAGTAGATGTAAACAGTAAAAAGAGTCCCGCGGACCAGGTGAGGAGCATGATTTCAGACGCCCGGAAATGCGGGCTAAGCGTCATGATCGACCTGGTAATCAACCACTGCGCCTTTGATTCGGAGATCACGAAAAAAC
Source organism: Nitrospirota bacterium (assembly GCA_016222915.1). GTDB lineage: Bacteria > Nitrospirota > Thermodesulfovibrionia > UBA6902 > UBA6902 > UBA6902. The sequence goes on from JACRQA010000117.1 coordinate 3,414, forward strand.
ACCCTGAGTGGTTTACCTGGGACAGAGGTGAAGTTGTGCATCCTTTCTGCTATGGCGACGACGGGAAAAAGGTCGTGTGGGGCGATCTTGCCAAATATAATTACGAAGGCACAAAGGACCCCGAAGGACTCTACCAGTTTATAAAAAAGATAGTCGATTTCCTTATTGACCTCGGTTTTAAAGGCTTCAGGTGTGATGCCGCCTATCAGCTGCCGGGCAAGTTCTGGAGGAGGCTTATCAGGGAGACGAAAAAGAACAGCCCCGGTGTCCTCTTCTTTGCCGAGACCCTCGGATGCACCGCGGACCAGACCAGGACAACGGCAAGGGCGGGTTTCGACTATGTATTTAACAGTTCAAAGTGGTGGGACCTGAAAGGCCACTGGCTGATGGCGCAGTATAACCTGACGCGAGATGTGTCGGATTCCATCAGTTTCCCGGACAGTCATGATACGGCAAGGCTAATGGAGGAGCTCCATGGAAATATCGCCGGTGTGAAGCAGCGTTATCTTCTGGCGGCGCTCTATTCAGCGGGGGTCATGATGCTTATGGGGTATGAATTCGGTTTTCGAAAGAATACGCATGTAGTGCATTCAAGACCTGAGGACTGGGAGAAAACGGACGTCGACCTCATGAGTTTCATAAAAAAGGTCAACGATATCAAAAAGACATACAGTGTTTTCCAGGAAGATGCACCAATGGAAATATTGCAGAACAACAATCCGGATATTCTGATCTTATGGAAGGCCTCTACACGCACAGAGGATGAGGCCCTGATTATCATAAACAAGGACATCTATAACAAGCAGCGCTTTTACGCGGAAAGCCTGAATGAATTCGTACTTGCCGGGGCGCCCCTCCATGACGTGTCCCCTGAATATCCGTTAGAATTTATTCCGGAGCCTTTTTTCTATGAATTAAATCCGGGGCAGGGGCTTGTATATATAACAAAAAGGGACGGGGCAAGACCGAAGACATTAGAAAGATAGAGAATTGCGGAGTTGTTATTTGACAGAGCCGTCAAATATGAACTTGCAGCATCCGAGGTCCAGGACCTGATTGTTTGAAGAAAGATGGGACTTCAGGTTTTCCGTAATATGGTAAATTCTATGGACGCCTTCTTTTCTTTTTCTCACCAATCCGGAGGTCTCAAGGATCCTTAGATGTTTTGAAATATTATATGTTTTTATCCCGAGAATAGATGATAAATCCTGAACTGAGGCCTCCTTATTCAATAGGGCATGGATAATCTGAAGGCGGGTTTCATCCGCCAATGCCTTTAATATGATTGTCCAGTTAAGATGGGACTCGATATTGGGATCACTGCCGGATTTCACCATGCTATTAATATATGTTTTTCTTACATGAAAAGCAAGATTCCACTATCGTCAATAAGAAGGGAACATCAGGAAAATTAAAGGGCCGTCGGCCGCACAGGATTCCTGATGCAAAATACATGATTAGTCAATATTGGAAAATATGTTTATTGTTAATAATTGGGCTATAAAAATTTCTAATTGTTCCTGAAAATAGTTGTATGTTATAATCCGTCGACCAAGTTCTTATTTATTAATGTTTCTAAATTAAATAGAAGGAAAATTCAATATGCTGCTTTATCTGTTTCTGGTAGTATATTTTTTCATCTTGATTACTGTCTTTATATATGCCTCTCACCGTTATTATATGGTCTATCTTTACTACAAACACCAGAAGGATAAACCGGCGCTGAAGACGAAGTTCGACGAATTACCGCGTGTGACAGTGCAGCTTCCAATCTATAACGAGATGTATGTTGTAAGACGTTTGATAGCGGCGTCCTGCGATATTGATTATCCCAAAGAGCTGCTCGATATTCAGGTGCTGGACGATTCTACGGATGAGACTAAGGAATTGACACGGGATTGCGTCGAGGAGTTCAGGGCCAAGGGTTTTGATATAAGCTATATACACCGTGAAAACAGAGAGGGCTATAAAGGCGGCGCGTTAGAGAACGGACTAAAATATGCGAAGGGTGAATTCGTAGTCGTGTTCGACGCTGATTTTGTTCCTCAAAGCGACATCCTGCAAAAGACAATCCATTTTTTTGCCGACAAATCCATAGGCATGGTACAGACGAGATGGTCTTATTTGAACAGGGACTACTCTTTTATAACCAAGATACAGGCCATTATGCTTGACGGCCATTTTGTTATCGAACATACGGCGAGGAACTGGTCAGGGAGATTTTTTAATTTTAACGGCACAGCGGGCGTCTGGCGGAAAAAGGCAATAACGTCGGCTGGCGGATGGCAGAATGATACCCTTACCGAAGACCTCGATTTAAGCTACAGGTCGCAGCTTAAGGGCTGGAAATTCGTGTTCCTTAAAGACGAGCTGACACCTTCTGAAATCCCTGTTGAGATCAACGGTTTCAAGAGCCAGCAACACAGGTGGGCAAAGGGGTCGATACAGACTGCTAAAAAAATACTGCCTTCTATTTTAAAAAGCGATCTTCCGTTAAAGGTGAAAGTAGAGGCGTTCTTTCACCTTACAAATAACATCTCGTACCTGCTTATGCTGGTGCT
>JACRQA010000118.1 GCA_016222915.1 Nitrospirota bacterium
GCCGATATGCAAGGGGTATCTGAATTTTTTTGAAAACAGTCGGTAAGCCTCGACTGTTTTCATTACGTCTGAGGCCTTCAGAGAGACTTTAATGTCGCTGAACTTCAGGTCTTCGAGTATCCTAATGTGTCTGCCGGCGCTCTCAACAAGCGCCTTAGCATCAGGATGTCCGTACTTTTTCAGGAGGTCTTTCTCAAGGGAGCCGGCATTCACACCGATCCTGATAGGAACATTCCTGTCTTTGGCAGCGCTCACAACTTCCTTCACTTTTAACTTGCTCCCGATATTCCCGGGATTGATCCTCAGCCCATCAGCGCCGCTTGCCATTGCCTCAAGGGCAAGCTTATGGTCAAAATGGATGTCGGCAATAAGCGGTATCCGGGTCCTTCTCTTTATGGCCTTTATCGCCCGGGCCGCCTCGATATTCAGGACCGCCACCCTTACTATCTCACAGCCGGCGGCCTCAAGTCTTTTTATCTGGGACACGGTAGAGGCCGCATCACGCGTGTCTGTTTTGGTCATTGACTGGACAGCGACCGGCGCTCCGCCGCCTATCCGGACCCCGCCAAGTATTATCTCTTTAGTTTTTTTCTTTTTCTGCATCTTCTTTGCTGTCACTATTGCGCCTGTAAAGGGTCACCGCTTTAACATGTTCTTCACCAGAGCGGGAAAAATAATGCCTGCCGTTATTCATTGATACAAAAAATAAATACCCGGTATTTTCAGGGTAAAGCGCCGCCCGGATGGAATTAATGCCCGGGGAAGCAATCGGTCCCGGAGGCAATCCATAAATAACATACGTATTGTACGGAGTAGACCGCATCAGGTCAATGTACCTGATGTGTTTGGGCCTTGCCCTTAATCCATAAAGGACTGTAGGGTCGGCCTGGAGCTTCATGTTCTTTTTCAGCCGGTTGTGATAAACAGCGGAGATCCGGGGCCTCTCTGAATCGTGGACCGCCTCTTTCTCGATTATCGAAGCGAGTGTAAGGACCTCATTTTCATTCATCCCCAGCTCGTCCGCCCTTTTTGCCAGTGACTCATCATACTTTTCCCTCATTCTCTGGACCATTATGCTGAAGATATTCTCAGGGTCTGTTCCTTTGGCAAAATTATATGAATCCGGAAAGATGTATCCTTCAATACTCGGCGCCTCGACGTCCAGGGAGGCGAGAAAACTGCGGTCGGTCACAAGCCGCCATGACGTGTCATTGATAAGGCCGAACTCTTTCAATTTCAATCTTATGTCATCAAGGGTGGAACCCTCAGGGATAGTTACCGTATATTCAAGAATCATCCCCCTTCTCAGGCGGTCGAATATTTCCAGGGGATTCATGAATTTATTCAGGTTATAATATCCCGCCCTCATCGACCTGTCGGTCCCGGTCAATTTTCCCAGTATGAGAAAGATATATCTGTTTTTAATAAAGCCTTCATTGGCCAATATATCGATCCCTCTTGAATAACTTGCCCCCTGAGGGATCTCGACTTCTTTCCATTTATTATCACTTGAGACAGGCATTATCAGGTAAATAACGACATACACTGCCACGAAAAATACAAGGCTGACAAGTATTGCGATGATTTCTTTGAATCTCATGATACGGTCCATGGTCTTACTTTGTCGAGGTAATTCCGCCGGACAGCCGATACTGCGGTCCTATCCTATTGGCTTTTTCGTTCTCCGGGGACAAATCAGAATTAATTTGCGCCGCTCCCATACGGGTAGCATGCCAAAATGTACGGATAAAATCAAACCGTCACATCACGGCAAATATTTGTTTTTGTAAGTTCCCGGAGCGGTCCTGGAAAGGGGTAGGGGCACGGCGCGCCGTGCCCACACATTACATCAGTTATTTAAGGGTATTGATAAATTCATCGACAGTGATAGCAGGAAGCGTCATCATCTGGACCGTTCCCCTTGACCCAAGCTCTACAGACATCTTCATCACAGCCTCATTGCTGGGGGCCTCCAATAACGTTACAAAATCATAGGCACCGAGTACGGCGTACTGCTCCAGTACTTTTATCCCCATCGCTTCAATTTCCTTGTTCACCTCTTTGATCCTTCCAGGCTTCTGCTTCAGTGTCTTGCGTCCATCGTCGGTAAGCGTGCTTAATGCGATATAGACAGCCATAATTTCTCCTTTCCGTTTATAAGGTCCCTTTTAGTATCTATATATTATGAATTTGATGAACTGTCAAGCGTTCAACCAAAAATAAATGGTGCTTTCTCATCTCATTGACCCTCTCTCCCTATCTTTCCAGCAGTTGCCACTCCGCATATCCGTCTTTTCTATCATCCAGCCGTACGCCTCTTAAAACCGTCCCGGATAACACAGGGTGAGTCTTGACTGAAATATAGGCCCTGACGAGGTTTGCAATCGTGGCCTCCTGAAAGGTCATCTCCGTGCCGTCCCGGAGTATGATGGTGGTCCTGATGTGTTTGTGCCCTTCCGGGATTTCAGCGATTAATTCCCTGACGTCTTCGTTTTTTATATTCATGTCGTCTCCCAAAATACAGAAGGGTCCTGAATAGAAGCACCCTTCTCATATATTCCTCCTTTAATAAAATGTTTATTACTGCAGAACGGATTACTGGCCTGCTTTTTCAATAAAAAGTTTATCAATATTCATGTCAGTGTTCAATTAATTTCTTGAAGAATGGTGAGAGATTAATATATTATTTAAAAATCTTATTATGCGTAATTCCCGTTGTTCTGTTAATAACATTCATGATATGAAGCGGAGAACACGTGTATAACTTCATAAGCTTCGCCGGGATATTTATTCTGATGGCCTTTGCCTGGACACTGTCGACCGACAGGAAGGTCATCAACTGGCGCGTTATTATATGGGGCACTATTATCCAATTGGCATTCGCCCTGCTCATATTCGTAGTGCCTGCCGGGACGGATATTTTCCTGTTTATCAACAATGCCCTGGTAAAAGTGATCGACGTCGCGGGCGCGGGAACGAGGTTCATCTTCGGCAGGCTTGCCCTTCCCCCCGGGGCCAAAGATGAATGGGGCGGGGAATCGCTGGGGTTTATCTTCGCGTTTCAGGCAGCGCCGACGATAATATTTTTCTCAAGCCTGATGGGCATACTCTATTACGTGGGGTTCATGCCTTGGCTCATCGGGATATTCGCTAAGACCTTTACGCGGCTGATGAGGATAAGCGGCGCCGAGTCTTTGTGCGCCGCAAGCGAGATATTCGTCGGCATCGAGTCGTCAACCGCGATCCGGCCTTACCTTGAGAAGATGACCCTCTCTGAATTCTGCACTGTCCTTACAGCGGGAATGGCGACCGTGGCGTCAAGCGTGCTTGCAATCTATATCATGGTCCTTCAAAAACAATTCCCCACCATAGCAGGCCATTTAGTGTCCGCCTCATTTCTGACCGCTCCCGCCGCGATCGTGA
>JACRQA010000119.1 GCA_016222915.1 Nitrospirota bacterium
CAGATGCTGCGGATTCAGGGGCAGACCCTTCTTTCCCCTCTTCTATGGGGGCCAATGGAAGAAGCTTTGCTACTGTAACTGTCTGGGTCGCCATTGATTTAAATGCATTATATACCACAGTCACTTCCTCTATTGTCTCATTTATATAATTTTCCTTGATGTCGTTGGAGATTTCCTGGGCATTTGAAAAACTAACGTTCCCTGAAATACCTGTCCGCGCATTCCGCACGGTGACCCCTCTTCTTTTGAAGTAGTCCCTTGCTTTTTTACCAACGGTGCTTATGCTGACTTCAAACCCTTCTTTTTTGCAATCGTCAATGTGTTTTTGTGCCGCTTTAAGAATATTTGTATTAAAGGCCCCGCAGAGTCCCCTGTCAGAAGTTATTACCACTACCTCGACTGTCTTTCTCTGCCTGAATGCAAGCAACGGATGCGATTCCCTGTCAGCGCCTTTGGCAAGGCTCATCAGGACATCACGCATCTTGTCTGCATAAGGCCTCAGGTCAATCATCCTGCCCTGCACCTTTCTCAGCTTTGAAGCAGAGACCATTTTCATGGCCTTTGTTATCTTCTGGGTATTATGTACGGCCTTTATTCTTGTCTTTATTTCTCTTAAAGTAGCCATATTATTTAAGTAACAAGTTACGGGTTACGAATAACGAGTTGAAAGAATTAATCCAGTCACTTGTTACTCGTTAAGCGTCACCGTCTTTACGCTTGAAATCCTTTCTTGAATTCTTCTATTGCCTTGGCCAGTCTTGCTTTAAGGTTGTCATCTATTGCCTTTTTCTCCGCAAGTTCAGAGCGAATATCGTCCTTTGTTCCACGCATGAACTTCAGGAATTCCTCTTCAAATTTCTTGATGGCTTCAACCGGTATATCATCCATGTATCCCTGGGTGCCGGCAAACAGAACAATTACCTGGTCCTGCATCGTCATCGGGACATACTGGCCCTGCTTCAGGAGCTCAACCATTCTCTTGCCTCGCTCTATCTGTTGCAGTGTTGCTTTATCAAGGTCGGAACCGAACTGGGCGAATGCCGCCATTTCCCTGAACTGCGCAAGGTCAAGTCTGAGAGTACCTGCAACCTGCTTCATTGCCTTTGTCTGGGCCGCGCCGCCGACTCGGCTGACCGAGAGACCGACGTTAACTGCTGGTCTTACACCGGCGTAGAAAAGTTCCGGCTCAAGGTAAATCTGACCGTCCGTAATGGAAATAACGTTGGTCGGAATGTAACCCGACACGTCACCGGCCTGTGTCTCAATGATCGGGAGCGCTGTAAGGGAGCCGCCTCCGAGTTTGTCAGAGAGTTTTGCAGCCCTTTCAAGTAGCCTCGAATGTAAATAGAAAACGTCTCCGGGGAAGGCCTCACGTCCTGGAGGACGTCTGAGCAGCAGTGAGAGCTGCCTGTATGCCGTGGCCTGTTTACTAAGGTCATCATATACTATCAATGCGTGCTGCCCCTTGTCCCTGAAATATTCTCCCATGGTACATCCTGTATAAGGAGCGATGTACTGAAGAGGCGCCGGCTCACTCGCTGTTGCTGAAACAATAATGGTATGCTCCAGTGCGCCCATTTCTTCAAGCTTTTTAGCAACACGGACAACGTTGGAACGTTTCTGCCCGACAGCAACATATATACATAAAACGTCGCCGCCTTTCTGATTAATAATCGCGTCGACGCCTATTGCAGTTTTACCGACCTGACGGTCGCCGATGATAAGCTCTCTCTGACCTCTTCCAACGGGGATCATCGCGTCTACCGCCTTCAGTCCAGTCTGCAGAGGCTGGCGAACAGGCTGCCTGTCGATGATACCGGGGGCCACGACATCGACTATCCTGCTTTCTTTTGAGTTGATCGGCCCCTTGCCGTCGATTGGCTGACCGATAGCGTTGACCACCCTTCCAAGCAGTGCTTCACCAACGGGCACCGACATGATCTTCCCTGTGCGTTTGACAATGTCGCCTTCCTTGATGAGCGTGTCCTCTCCAAAGAGAACCGCGCCGACTGAATCCGTTTCAAGGTTAAGGGCCATCCCGTATACTTCATTGGGAAATTCGAGAAGCTCGGAGGCCATGCACTTATCAAGGCCGTATATCTTTGCGATACCATCGCCGACCTTGACCACTGTCCCGACTTCGCTTACGTCAACACGTTTCTCGAAATCGGTAATCTGTTTCTTTATCAGATCACTTATTTCTTGCGCTTTAAGCTCTGTAACGTCCATTAAATCACCCCCGAAATATCGTAGAGGCGTATTGCAATACGCCCCCGCTATTAATATTTATCTCATTAGCTCCGTTTTCAAAAGACGGAGCTGGCCTTTAAGGCTGCTGTCAAAGATGGTGCTGCCTACTTTTACGATAAATCCGCCAAGCAGTGATTCGTCGATCCGGTTTTCAATGGTCACTTCGCGGTCAGTCATCTGCTTCAAAGCGGTCTTAAGGCGTTCGGTATAGTTAGAATCCAGGGCGACAGACGATACCACAACCGCAGTCGCCTTCTTCTGTTTCTCATTGTAAGCATCGATAGACGCCGTGATTATCTCTTTCATTGCAGTCAAATGCCCGCTGATGATTATCTGTTTGAGAAATTTATCGGTCTTGGGATTCAGTTTCAGCGCAGGGGAAAGGGCCTCAAAGGCCTTTGCCTTCTCGCCTTCGGTAAATATCTTGCCTGCAAACAGGAGCTTAAGCTGCCTCTTTGCGTCAATCAGGTGGGAGAATGCCTTGAACTCTTCAATGACTAACGGCAGTTCCGAAATATCAACACTACTGATCAGTGCCCTGCTGTATTTTTTTGCAATCTGGTTCTTGTTCAATTTTTCGCCTCGAGTCTTTTTATATAATCACCTATAAGGGCTTCTTGTTCTTTCCGCCCCAATTGCTCCTTTATCTGCTTCTCTGCAAGCTCAAGCGCCATAAGGGCCGCATCGGACTTTATCGTTTCCTTTGCCTTCTGCAATTCAAAGTCGATATTGGCCTTGGCCTGCTCAATGATTTTTTCCTTTAACCGCTCGCCCTCCGCAATGATGGCTTCCTTTTCCTTCTCCCCGGATTTTCTTGCGGCCTCAATAATCTGCTCTATCTCGCTGTCAGTGTGTTTGAGCCTCTCCCTGACTTCATTGAGGGTCTTTTGCGCGATTTCTTTTGCCTCACTCGCCTCTTTGAGAGATTTTTCAATCATTGCCGTGCGGTTTTTGAAAAATTCACTGAACGGTTTCCGGGCAAAGAAGACCAGAACAAAGACGAGTATTGAAAAGTTAATGACCGGCCACAGCCAGTCTTTATATGTAAAGTGTGCCTCTTCATGTCCTCCGGCTTCGGAAGCAAAGGCAGTAGCAACAAAAAGAGCACAGAGCACAGAGCACAGAGCACAGACTAAAATAAAAAAAGTCTGCTTATTATTAAATCCCAGTTCTTTCTTCTTTGAACTGGGTTCTTTGATCTGGATTCTTAGTTCTGTCATTATTATGCTCCTACCAGTTTCTCTACAATTTGTTTTGCAAAAGTCTCGACGTCGGATTTTAACGAGGCCCTAGCCTTCTCTGTCGCGGCCTCCAGATCAGCCTTTGCCTTCCTGTTGATCTCCACTGCTTCATTCTGGGCCGCTTCAAGGGCGCTACGCTGAACGTCCGCGCCTTCTTTGCTTAACGACTCAAAGCTCGTCCTCGCCTTGCCCCGCGCCTCTGTTAATTTCGCTTCGATCTGCGCAAGGAGGCCGTCTTTCTCTCTGTCCAGGGCCTTTGCTTTTTCTAATGCCCCTTTTGTATTTTCATCCCGTTCCTTGAATAGGCGGAGAAAGGGTTTGTACAAGAGCGAATTAAGGATGATCAGAAGTAATATAAAGTTTGCAAGCTGAGCAAAGAACCAGGCATTAACGTCTAACATTATAAACTCCTAAATTAAAGATTCAATAAACCGAAGAGACCCGACATGAACAAAGTGACTGAAAAATTACCATAGCGTCTCCGCTTTGTCAACAAGACAATAAACATATTTACGAACGGGAAATCATTGTTCGTTCAACTTCATTAATAGAATGGATGGATTATCCGCGCTGCGGTTTTGACTTTTTATAAGCGTTCCGATAAACTTCATTTATCATGGGTGGAGAAACAGTATTAACACTGATATTTAAGGCAGGACTTGTTGTAAAATTTGTCCTCCTGGTCCTGTTGTTTTTCTCGATATACTCATGGGCCATCATATTTTTTAAAATCAAACTGCTCTCAAAAGTTGAAAAGGAATCAGAAGAATTCCACAAGGCTTTTCTCAAGAGCAAAGGATGGGACGATCTGTACCAGTCCACAAAGAAACATTCACTCAGTCCTCTGGCAAACCAGTTCAGGGCGGCATATTCAATGGAAGACTCAGACAGCATCGAAATCAGGAGCGCCCTGAAAAGGATCGAGGCCATGGAGGCAGCCCGGCTCGAGAAATATCTTACCTTTCTTGCTACAACAGGCTCCACCGCCCCTTTCATCGGTCTTTTCGGGACTGTCTGGGGGATCATGAATTCATTCATGGGGATAGGGAGAGTCGGCGCCGCTTCACTGGCAGTAGTGGCCCCAGGTATAGCAGAAGCCCTGATAGCGACCGCTGCCGGGCTTGTCGCTGCAATCCCGGCTGTCGTGGCTTATAATTATTTTCTAAGCAGGACGAGGAGAAACATAGTAATGATGTCGGATTTCTCCCAGGAATTATTGGAGCAATACAGGAGGAAACATGGAGAAACGGAGACAGGCGCTTTCTGAAATCAATGTCACCCCTTTTGTAGACGTGATGCTCGTCCTGCTGATAATTTTTATGGTGACCGCCCCCCTGCTTCAGCAAGGGATCGACATTGATCTTCCCCAGGCAAAAGGCAAAGAGCTTTCCACTACCGAACGGACCGAAATCACTATTAAAAAAGACGGCAAGATATATCTTGATAAAACCGTGGTGACCCTGACCGCATTGAGCGCAAGACTCTCAAAGAGCTCAAACAGGGAAGTGTTCCTCAAAGCCGACAAAGACGTCCCTTACGGCCTTGTAGTCGAAGTAATGGGGGAGCTCAGGGAAATAGGGATAGACAAATTGGGAATGGTGACTGAGCCAAAAGCTCGTATCAAATGAAGCAGTCCCTCTACATTGGACCTGATCCGGCTTTCTATAAAATAGTAATCGCCTCCGCTGTCCTGCATGTCCTGTTTATAATATTTGTGACCGTTCCCGTCAGGACAAAGGAAAAGGAATACAAGAATTATTTTGTAAACCTGGTAGGCCCTGCGGAAATCCAGAGGCCCTTAAGAGCTGCCCGTGAGAAAGAAGCTGTCCCTCCAAAAGCAATAGCGGAAAAGAGCACGGCCAAAGACAAGGACACTCTTAAAATCAAGCCGTCCGAAAAGATCGACGTTCCGAAAAAAGGGGTTTCCATGGAGCCTGAAAAATCTGCTGAAAGGGTATCGCGGGAAATAGAAAGACTGCAGGCCTTAAAGTCACTGTCGGCGAAGAAAAAGCAAAAAGAAGAACGAATAGAAAAGGGGCGCAGGAGTGATGCGGAAGTGGCCCAGGCCATAGAGATTATCCGGAAGAACAAACTCGGCGTCGTCCCGAAAGGCACGGGGCAGCCGGGCACACAGGCCTCAGAAGACGTCAACCGTTATATCACCATGGTCCAGCAGAAGATATGGGACCAGTGGGTCCATCCCGAGTTCAGCTCCGAAGAACTTGAGGCTGTGCTGTCTTTTCAGATAGACAGGAAGGGAAATATTATTTCACCCAAAATTGTACAATCATCGGGCAATGTATTATTTGACCGTTCAGCAATGAAGGCGATACTGAAGGCCGGGCCCCTGCCGCCTCCTGCTATGGAGGATGAATTCGTTGTGAGGTTCCATCTATGAAGACAGGGGTCAGGGGTCAGGGGTCAGGGGTCAGTCAAGACCCGGCATTCATAAGTCTGAATTCCGGACATGGCGTATTTTTATTGATCTTAGCTTTTGCTCTTTGCTCTTTGCTCTTTGCTCTGTCTTCTGCCGAGGCAAAAGTTTACATCGATATAACCTCTCCCGGGATCAGGCAGCTTCCGGTCTCCATACGTTCATCACAGATTCCGGCGGCAAGAGAAATAGCGGATATCATCAAGAGCGATCTTGAATTCACGGGATTGTTTTCTTTTGTCGATCCCGACCTCCGGGGAGCTGAGCTCATTGCGGACATTGACGTTGATGTATCAGGCGGCCTCAAGGTCATCCTGTCTTTAAAGGACCTGGTTGAAAACAGGGAAGTGCTGAAAAAAAGGTACATTGCGTCCAGTGTCCGTCCGCTGGCCCACAGCATAGC
>JACRQA010000120.1 GCA_016222915.1 Nitrospirota bacterium
TAACAACACTCTGCGGAGAGTCGATGACTTCGTCGGTTATCTCTTCCCCTCTGTGCGCCGGAAGGCAGTGCATTACAATGGCATCGGATTTTGCCAGAGAAAGCAGGTGAGAATTAATCTGGTATTCCTTGAAAGTCTTCTTCCTTCTCTCAACCTCTCTCTCCTGTCCCATGCTTATCCATGTGTCAGTGTATAGCACATCAGCTCCCCTTGATGCCTCCTCCGGGCTGGTTATGACCTCCACCTTTGCGCCGTCAGAAAGTGCCTTTTCATATATTTTCCTGTCAGGCTCATATCCCTGGGGGCAGGCTATTACCAGGGCCATCCCGGTCAATTGCGCGGCCTCTATTAATGAGTTGGCCACGTTGTTGCCGTCTCCGATATAGGCCATCCGGATGTCTTTGAGACGGCCCTTTTTCTCCTTCACCGTCAACATGTCCGCAAGTGCCTGACACGGGTGATGGAGGTCCGTAAGGCCGTTGATTACAGGAATGTCCGCGTTAGCGGCGAGTGTTTCGATTGTGCTGTGCGCGTAAGTCCTGATTACAATTCCATGAAGGTATCTTGCAAGCACCCTGGCGGTATCTTCAATAGTTTCCCCCCGGCCGAGCTGCATGTCCTTTGTATTGATATAAATGGCCTGGGCGCCGAGCTGATATATTCCGGTCTGGAAAGATATCCGCGTCCTCGTTGAGGTCTTGTCAAACAGGAGGCCGATGCTCTTTCCTATGAGAGGACAGGCTGAGCTGTCCTTGCCTGATTTTAATTCTGCAGCCCTGTCGAGAAGGGCCGCGGCTTCTGCCGCTGATAAGTCTGATAAGGTGAGGAAATCTTTTTTCATGCCGTATTCTTTCTTTCTTCTGATTTCATCAATGCGGCTGCCTTTCAAAGATGTCTTCAAGGACATCGACAAGATGATCAATTTCTTTTTCAACTACGATCAGGGGAGGGGTGAATCGCAGCACGTTGCCGCTTGTGCAGTTTATGAGGATACCGCGCATCGCGCAGGCTTCGACAACCGGAGCGCCGGCTTTTGTCAATTCCAGCCCGATCAACAGACCCATCCCCCTGACGTCAATAATTGTTGAAGGGAAGTCCTTCTTCAGTTTTTCGAGTTTGTCCATGAAATACCTTCCCATAAACCCGCAGTTGTTGAGTATAAACCCATCCTCAAGCAGGGTCTCAATGGTCGCCTCGGCAGCGGCGCATGCCAGCGGATTGCCTCCAAAGGTTGAAGCATGGGTGCCTGGTTGAAAGGAAGATGCTACGGCGTCCGTAGCAAGGACCGCCCCTATAGCCACTCCGCCGCCCAGTCCCTTTGCAAGGGTAATGATATCAGGCTTGATATTGAAGTGTTCGTATGCGAAAAGCTTTCCCGTCCTTCCCATTCCGGTCTGGATTTCATCAAGGACAAGAAGCAGCTTGTGCTCGTCACATATCTCGCGGACCTGTTTTAAATAACCCGGCGACGGCATCCTTATGCCACCTTCACCCTGGACCGGTTCGAGAAGAACGGCGCAAGTGTGGTCCGTGACTGCGTTCCGCAGCGCTTCTATGTCATTGAACTGGACATGTTTAAATCCGGGGACCAGAGGCTCAAAACCCTCTTTGAACTTTTCCTGGCCTGTAGCGCTAAGTGCGCCGAAGGTCCTGCCGTGAAAGGAGCCGTGCGCGGTTATGATCTCATATTTACTGTGAGGAAAGTGGTCTCTGGCATATTTTCGCGCAAGCTTGATCGCCCCTTCAATGGCCTCCGCTCCTGAATTGCAGAAAAAGGCCTTGTCGGCAAAAGAGTTCTCTACCAGTAGCCGGGCCAGTTTGATCTGCTGTTCAATATGGTACAGGTTTGAGACATGCAGCAGGCGCTGGGCCTGTTTCTGCAGGGCGATTACGACCCTGGGGTGACAATGCCCAAGGCAGTTGACCGCGATGCCCCCGACAAAATCGAGATACTCCTTGCCGTCCGAGCTCCATACCTTCATCCCCCTGCCTTTCCTGAGTACGACAGGGAAACGGTTGTACGTATTCATCAAATACTTCTTTGACTCGTCGATAAGTTTCTTGTCCATAGACTAGAAATATAACATAAACAGTGCGGGTTGCAAAAGGTATTTATTAAGATTACGCGCAACCGGCGCGCGGACAGGGATTAACTTCCCTCTGGAGATATGGGCTTAAAGAATGATATATTACACATACCCAAAATATACGGAGGTTTACGATGGCAGAGATCACATTAAAAATAGAGGGCATGAGCTGCCAGCATTGCGTCATGCATGTAAAGAAGGCCATAGACAGCGTGAATGGTGTAAGCTCTTCAAATGTTACACTTGGATCGGCCACGGTAGTTTACGATGAGTCAAAGACCGGGAAAGACGCAATCGCCGGCGCTATTCAGAAGGCGGGCTACAAAGTAACGAATTGAGAGTCAGGAGTAAATATAATCCAAATGTATTCAAACAACCTTTTTTAATAATGAAGGCACATATAAAAGGAGATTATTTATGAGCGTTGAATATTCGGTAAGTCCTGACGGCGAGAAGTTCCCATTACCTTCAAAAGAAGACTATAAGAAGGAATTTGAACGGCTGAAAAAAGAGATAGCCAAGCAGAAAAACATGGGACGCGAGGTTGTGGTCGTCATGGGGGTCGGGTTTGTGGGGGCCGCGATGGCCGCGGTTGTTGCGGACGCTGTGGACAAGAAGGGCAATCCCAACAAGTTTGTCGTCGGCATGCAGAGGCCCAGCGCGAGAAGCTACTGGAAGATCCCCGTGCTTAACAGGGGCATTTCCCCTGTCATCTCTGAAGACAAGGAACTCGCCCCGATGATAGAAAGGTGTGTTCTGAAGAAGAAAAACCTTATCGCAACTTTTACATATGATGTCCTGTCGCTTGCCGATGTCGTTGTCGTGGATATTCAGTGCGATTATCATAAAAACGCGCTCGGCAATGTCCGTGACGGACACGCTGAGATCAGTCCCCTTGAACAGTCTCTTGCGATAATGGCCGAACACATATCTCCCAATGCCCTCGTACTGATAGAAACTACCGTCGCGCCCGGAACGACGGAACAAATCGCATACCCTATCATGAAAAAAATCTTCGAGAAGAGGGGAATAAAATCAGACCCGCTGCTCGCTCATAGTTTTGAAAGGGTAATGCCCGGGAAAGACTATGTGGCAAGCATCAGGGACTTCTGGCGCGTGTGCAGTGGGATAAACAAAAAAGCGCGTGAGAGGGTCGTGAAGTTTCTCAACGATATATTGAATACAAAAGATTTTCCCCTTACTGTCCTGGACAAGCCTATTGAGTCGGAAACCGCAAAGATTGTTGAAAACAGCTATCGCGCAACGATACTTGCCTTTCTCGATGAGTGGAGCCTCTTTGCGGAGAGAAACGGCGTGGACATGATGAAGGTCATCAAAGCCATTAAGGTGCGTCCCACTCACAGCAACATCATGTTCCCGGGGCCGGGAATCGGCGGGTACTGCCTGCCCAAAGACGGCGGGCTGGGTGTATGGGCCTATAAACATATACATGGTTTTGAAGACGATATCTTCAAGATCACCCCTCTTGCCATAAATATTAATGATACGCGTTCACTGCATGTCGGCCAGCTTACCAGAGACGCGCTGAGGAACATGAGCAGGCCTATTGCAGCGGCTGAAATCCTCCTGCTCGGGGCATCATACAGGGAAGACGTCGGCGACACGCGGTACAGCGGTTCTGAGCTGATAGTCAGGAAGCTCACTGAAATGGGCGCTGAGCTGAGGGTGCATGACCCCTACCTGGCGCACTGGTGGGAATTTGAGCAGCAGGACACATATCCGAGCGCCGGGCATAGCCTTCAAAGGTTTTTCCGCAATCAGGGTAAGCTGTCCAACCTGAAAATGGAAGAAGATTTTAAAAAGGCATTCAAGGGCGCCGATGCCGTTATATTTGCCGTCCGTCATCAGCAGTATATGGACCTCGATCCGGACAAGGTTGTACATATGGTCGGCAACTCATGCGCGATCATAGACTGTTTCGGAATACTTGATGATGAAAAGATCCGCAGGTACTTTGAGCTCGGCTGCGAAGTCAAAGGATTAGGCAGGGGGCATATCAGAAGGATAAAGGATGAGGTGAGACGGCAGAAGATGAAAGGTAAATGAATATATATAAAAAACCGTAGGGGCGGGGTCATCCCGCCCTTTTTTTCATCCACCTGTAAGACCTTATGCCGTGCACCGTTTCCACGGGTCTATTTCCCAAAAGACCAAATAATATTTTTAAAGGAAGATACCCGGACTTGTTCAGACAGGTAAAAATCACGTCCCGTATCTTGCCCGCATATTCAAACTCCGTGAAAATATGTTCACGCAGTGATCTTGTATAAGCACTTGCCAGCGCTTCACGGGATTTCTCAATCCCTCTGTTACCGTTCATAACTTCAAGTATCGCCTGCGAAGCGAGTTCAGCACTTCTCTGCGCGTAATAAATACCTTCCCCAAGCAGCGGGTCTGCAAAACCCGCGGCGTCTCCGATGAGCATCACGTTCCTGAAGACCGGCTCCGGCAGGAAACTGCCGTATGGCAGCACATAGCTGTATATTTTTTCTTCACCCGCGCCTTTTAAGCCTGCATCTGAAAGGAAGGTCTTGAATGACGTGAAGATATCTTCCCTGGTCTTTTTCTTCAAAGCGCATATCCCGACTTTCAGTCTGTCCCTGTTTGGAAATATCCACGCATAGCCCCAGTCAATGTAGCCGAAGAACAGGGCGGGGTGATCGAATGGTTTATTGACCGACGTACGGCTGATAAATATCTCGTGGGCTGAAGCCAGGTTCCCGCTCCAGTCCTCCCTTCCAAAGAGGTCTACAAGGAAGCTCCTCCTGATACGGCTGTTGACCCCGTCTGCCCCGATGATGATGTCTGCCGAATACCTCTTCCCCGACATGGTTGTTACAGAGCTCCTCAAAACATCAAGAGACCCTATGCCTATGCCGTCACCCTCGATGAGATCAGCGCCAGCGTTCCTGGCTTTCGTCAAAAGAAAGTAATCATAACTCACCCGGTCTATGAACCTGAAAGGAACGGCGATGTCCCTGCGAGTTATGAGCTTGTCCCGGCAAAAGACTTCGTAGCCGTTGGACTCGTAATTTATCAGGTCCATTTTTTTCAGGGAACCTACGGTTTCGCCGAACACACGCTCCAGGAGTTTGACTGTCTTGTCTGTGATGAGGCCGGCGCATAACTTTTTTCTCGGGAAGGTGTTCTTGTCGATTATTAACACCTTGAGGCCGGCCTTGCTCAAAAGATATCCGGCGGTGGACCCGGCAGGGCCTGCGCCGGATATTATTATGTCGTATTTGTGGTTCACTTCCCCAGCAATATGGAACTACCCGTAAAGAACGTCCCTGCAACAGCCGCTGCCATAAGCGTTGCCAGTGTCGCAGCCAGGAGAGCGCGGGGACCGACCTTCGACAGGTCTGCCGTCCGGGAAGGGACAAGGGCCGACACACCCCCAACGAAGATTGCAAGCGATGCAAAGTGGGCGAATCCGCAAAGCGCGTATACTGCAAGGAATGCGGAGCGCGGGTCATGCAGCGTTCCTTTTTCGATCAGCGCTGCAAGGTCCATGTATGACTTCGTTTCAGTGAGAATGACCCTTTCTCCAATCAGCTTTGATATCTCTAAGGCGTCAGATATCTCTAAGGCGTCAGACGGCGGTACGCCGATAATGAGGGTGAAGGGGTAAAATACGAACCCCAGGAGACCTTTCAAAGACCAGTCCATGTTGAGACCCAATAACACGTTGAACTTTGCTCCCACTCCGGCAAAGATAAAATCCGCGAGCGCTACAAGTCCCAGGAAAGCGGCAAGCAGGGTCACAACGCCGACAGCCAATTTCGTTCCCGCTGTTGCCCCGTTGATGGAAGCCTCGATAAATGATGATTCCTTTTCCTGGTAGGGTTTGACATGAAGTCCAAGTGTCTCGGGTTGTCCGGTTTCGGGCAAGAGGATTTTTGACATCACGATCGCGGCGGGAGCGGTCAGAAATGAGGCGGACACTAAATGGCCTGCTATGGTGGGGAATTGTTTTTGAAGGACCATGATATAGATTGCAAGCACGCTTGACGCCACGGTCGCCATTCCCGCTGTAAGGACAGTGC
>JACRQA010000094.1 GCA_016222915.1 Nitrospirota bacterium
GGTCAACTGCCTGGTTGATCCAGTTGATCCGCTCTTCCCGTTTTCCGTGACAACAGGTTTTGGGGCTAAGGCCTTCTGGTGGAGCGCGGACGCCCTCATCCCTATCCCCAGCGGCAATGCACTCCTGGTGCTGGCGCTGGAAGCTGCATATGGCGGGACCGGGGACCCGGTCGACGGGCAGCAGACTTCTTTCTGCAGGGTGCGTATACGTATAGATGCTCCGTCTGCCGGGACTTATACGGTCACTCATCCTTACGGAGTGGAGACTTTTAATGTGGTGACTCCGGGGGTGCGGTCGATCAACTTCACCAATGACGTCGGCATCGGGGCGCCAGGCGTTTTCAACGGCGCGCTTACCGGCCCGACATTTCCATTCCTTACACAATTGGCCCCCCCCCCGCCCGCCGGGTTTATCGGTGATTTGTTAGAGGGTACAGTAACAGGCAGTCCGAACGGGACAAACTTTTTCAGGGTCGAGGGTCCCGATATCGGCGGCCCCGGCATAAATAGAATAGAAACAGACCTGTTTGCCGTGACCGGGCAGATATTCTCCAATGTCGTGGAGGTCAAAGGCGCAGTTGAAGGTCTGGACGTTGTAGCGAACACTATGACAATAGGACTGCTGCAGGTGGACCTTACAGGAGCGGCAATAGCCCCTGCAGGCTCAACGATTACAGCGGGCGCGCGTGTTGAGATTGAAGGTGTTGTGGATAGTCTGACCGGCATCCTGAATGCCCAGAAGGTCGAGGTCGAAGCAGTTGAGGATGCGGAGTTTGAGGCTGTCGAAGCAGAAGAGACCCATGTGGAAGGATACATATCCGGCTTCACCGCGCATCCCGGTACATTTAATGTGGGAGCGGCCAGCGTGAGCACAACGGCAACAACCGTATTTGTAGGAGGGGTCGCCACAGACCTCGCAAACGGCAAAGCCGTCAGGGTCGAAGGGACCATGACCGGCGGCTCTCTTGTAGCTGCTGAAATAGAGTTCAAGACCGCGTTGTAAACAAATGAGAGGTGAAGGCAGTGAATATCTGCTTCAGCATCCACGTAGAAAGGAGACGGCTTTGACATACCAGTACAGCATCATTCTTGCAGATGACCACGCCCTTTTCAGAAAGGGCCTGAAAGGGATCATTGAGAGGGCCCCCGGCCTTGAAGTAACAGGAGAGGCAGGAGACGGCATCGAGCTGCTGAAACTCCTGGGCGCCTCAGCTCCCGATATGGTCATACTGGATATATCAATGCCCAACCTCAGGGGGATAGAGACCCTCCGTGAGATGAAGGCGAGGCATCCAGAGGTAAAGTCTCTGGTCCTGACCATGCATAAAGATAAGGAATACCTGCGCCAGTCAATATCTGCCGGAGCGGATGGGTACATGCTCAAGGAAGAGGCCGACCCCGCCCTATTTGCAGCCATTGACAGGCTGCGCCAGGGCAAGATGTACGTATCTCCGCAACTTACGGATGACATGGTCATGGACTGGGCCCGGACACGCCGGGACGACATTCACCCTACCTTGAACTCCGAGGCGTTGACGACAAGGGAAAGGGAAATCTTAAAGCTGATAGCCGAGGGCAAAGCGAGCAAAGACATTGCTGATCTGTTATATATCAGCCCCCGGACCGTTGACCGTCACCGCTCTAATATAATTTTGAAATTACGCATCAGGAACGTCGCCGACCTCGTAAAATACGCAATCCAAAAAGGGTATGTCTAACCATTTCGAAATGGGTATTTCTACCTATTGCACACAGAGGAATTTCATGATTAGATGATAGGTAATTATTAAAAACAAAAGGAGGTAGTAAAAATGAGAAGGACTTTATTCAGACAAACAATCAATGCCATATCGTTATCATTGCTGATAGCGGTCGCTGTATTCACCGGCACATCAGAGGGGTTCATAGCGGGCGGCTCGCTCGATCCGACGACGATCCCGAAATACACTGAGGAGCTTTTGGTCCCTCCGGCCATGCCGAAGACGGGGACCATCGGCAGCATCGATTACTATGAAATCGCGGCCCGCCAATTCGAGCAACAGGTTTTGCCTGAGGGCATGCCTGAGACGAAGGTCTGGGGCTATGGCTCCATCAATCATCCGGGCAGCTTCAGCTATCCCGCCCGCACGATTGAGGCGAAGGTAGGCAAGAGGGTGCGTGTAAAGTGGATCAATGATCTCAGGGATGATTCAGGCAGCTTCCTGCCCCATATCCTCCCGGTAGACCAGACCCTGCATTGGGCCAACCCGGCGCAGGACTGTCTTGACGGCACGATGATGACAGATTGCCAGGGACAGAGCCAGGCCCCCTATGCGGGCCCTGTCCCGATCATAACCCATCTGCACGGCGCGCATGTCGGCCCGGTGAGCGATGGATTACCTACTGCGTGGTATTTGCCTGCAGGCGATATTCCTCCCGGATATGCTGCCCAGGGCAGCCGCTATGACGATATCTTCGGCGGCTCCGGTGAAGGGCAGGGGTTTGCAGTGTTCCAGTACAGCAATGACCAGAGGCCGACCACTCTCTGGTATCATGACCATACATTGGGTATGACACGGACCAACGTCTACGCGGGACTGTCGGGCTATTACCTGCTCAGGGGAGGGCTTTCCGACCTTGTCAGCTTAGTGCTTCCGCGTCCTGCCCCGGCTGAGAATGACCCGGCGGGAAAGAAATATTATGAAATCCCGATCCTGATACAGGACAGGTCCTTCAACAGCAACGGCTCGCTTTTTTATCCTGACAACCGCGCCTTTTTTGAGGCGTTGAACGTGCCGCCGACCATTCCTTTTCTCAGTATCCCTTTCACCCCCGAACCTGCCGTCGGCGGACTGAGCGACGTAGCGCCCATATGGAACCCGGAGTTTTTCGGGAACACCTTGGTGGTAAACGGAAAGACGTGGCCGTATCTCAATGTTGAGCAGCGCCGCTACCGCTTCCGCTTGCTGAACGGCTCTGATTCACGATTTTATATCCTGAAATTCGACGTCCCATTGTCCTTCTGGCAGATCGGGGCTGACGGCGGCTATCTGCCGAAGAAACCTGTGGAGCTCACTCAGCTCCTGATAGGCCCTGCAGAGCGGGCTGATGTGATCGTTGATTTTACGAACGTGCCTGCCGGCACGAACATAACATTGTTGAATATCGGCCCTGACGAGCCCTTTGGCGGCGGCGTTCCCTGTCCGCCTGGTCAGAACCCCGATGACAACCCCGGGTGCGGAGACTTTGCCGCATCAGACCCGGACACCACGGGCCAGGTCATGCAGTTCAGGGTAGGGCAGCGCATCGGCCCGGACCTGACTGTACCGCCCAGGTTCCTCGTGCTTCCTAACGTGCAAAAGCTCGGCAAGTCATCCAATACGCGCATGGTATCTTTGAATGAAGAGGAATCCGCAACTGTGTTCGTATCAGTGGACGCAGACGGCAATCTCATCTTCGATCCGGGGAGCGCTACCGCATTTGGCCCAACAGAGGCCGTGCTTGGGACCGTCAACCCCGACGGCACGGGCAATCCCCTGGAGTTCATGGACCCGATAACTGAGAACCCATCCCTCGGGGCCACGGAGATTTGGGAGATACACAACTTCACTGAGGACGCCCACCCGATACATTTACACCTTGTCCAGTTTGAAATCATAGACCGGACGCCTATGGGTGATCCTGTCGGCGGGCCGACAACGAGGAAACCTGAAGCCTGGGAGACGGGAACAAAAGACACGGTCATCTCCTATCCCGGAGAGGTCACCCGCATCAAGGCGAAGTTCGATATCCCAGGGCTGTTTATCTGGCACTGTCACATCCTATCGCATGAGGACAATGAGATGATGAGGCCTTATTGTGTAGGGAATATGGCGAACTGCCAATAAGAGTCTGAAGCAAACGTAGGGGCGGGGTCATCCCGCCCCTATCCCCTTGGCTTTGCCAGTATCTCAAGTACCTTTAAATCAAGGAACCTCTTTGACGCCGCAGAACGTATGACCGTCACCGTGTCCGCTCCCCTGCCTGTGCCTGCAACAACCAATATCTCTTCCCCTTCAGGGACAAGACCTGCATCTGCTGCCATCATGGTCATCTCGCAGCAGACCTTCGCCCCCTCGCCGAACCTGCGGAGAGACTGCGCTACGAGCAGGGTAGGGTAGGACCCGCTGAATTTCACTGCCAGCGCGGTCTCAAGGCTGTGCGTGATCATTGTGCCCGTATAAATAGTCGCGCCCGCCGCCTGGATCTTTTCCCTTGCCGCGCCCGTAAGCTCGGAGCTGTTAGGCTCCTTAAATCCATATGAGTGCGTCACGATAACGACATTGACTTTATTGTCTCTCAAACCCTCGGCAAACAACACGCCCGTGTCCCCGGTTGTCGTAGCAACAACGACATGCCTGTATCCGTATTTTTCAATATGCTCTGTTACTATTTCGAGGCATTGTGCTGTGTTGCCGGGGCCGGGTTTTTCAAAGTATGTGACTGTCTTTTGCATGATCGTCTCCTCCTGGTTGATGAACATTATAACAGATGTTATACTTCCCCCTATGAATTTTGATGAACTAATAAACATCGCCGCCCGGCTTCGCGCGCCTGACGGCTGCCCGTGGGACAAGGAACAAACCAGAGAGAGCCTCAAGCCGTTTCTTGTGGAAGAGCTGCATGAGGTCATTGACGCCTTTGATGAAAATGATCCTGAGCATATTAAAGAGGAGCTCGGCGACCTGCTTTTCCAGATAGTCCTGCAGAGTCAGCTTGCAAAGGAAGAGGGACTGTTTGATATCAATGATGTTGTCCATGGGATTTCCCAAAAAATGATAAGCCGTCATCCGCACGTCTTTGGCGACAGGGATTTAAAGACCTCGGAAGATGTAAGGGTGTGGTGGGAGGAGCGGAAGAAGGACGAGGGGAAAATCCATGAGTCAGCAATCGGCGGCGTGCCCAGGTCCCTGCCTTCGTTGTTAAGGGCGAGCAAGATACAGAAGAAGGCGACGAAGGTCGGGTTTGACTGGAGCAAGCTCGAAGACGTGTTTGAAAAGCTCGAAGAGGAGATCGGGGAATTAAAAGAGGCGATAAACAATAAGAAGCGCGAAGATATTGAAGATGAGTTAGGCGACCTGTTTTTTGTCCTTGTCAGGATAGCCAACTTTGTCGACGTGAATCCGGAGGACGCCCTGAGAAGCACGATCAGGAAATTCGATCAACGCTTCAGGCATATTGAGGCCGCAGCGTCCAGGCAGGGCCGGAAGGTTTCCGATATGACCCTTGCCGAGATGGAGGTGTTTTGGGAAGAGGCCAAGAAAAAGTGAGAAGCAGGATTTAAAATAATGTATAACTTCTTACCGGATGCTCCTGCTTAAACCGGGCTGTGTCAGGGAAGCATTCTCAATATTTCCTAAACTGAAGGTCCCCAGCCCGGTAAACTCGACTGCAAATATTATCTGGAATTCGTCGCGCCGGTCGATATATGTGACTGAATATCCCCAGCATTGTTTCTTATATGTGGAGGAGATATTCAGCTCCTGGATATTCCTTGCGTCTGCGTTGTACCATAAGGTCCCGTGAAAGTCTATCGGAAGCGACCTGCCGTCCAGTTTGATCGGGCGGTAAATGCCTGCCTCGAAAGTATACTGGTCCAACTCCGTGGAGCGCCTGAAGTTTTTCCCAACGGCGATAAACCCTTTCCCTACTCTTAATTTAGCGGAACCGATCATCTCAGTCAGTATGCTGTAATTTGCGTCGTACGAGGCATTCAAGCTTAAATCCAGCTCACTGCCGGACAGGGTCACCTCGGCAAGCAACGGTGTAAAAGGGTCATTTGTACCGAGCAGGCTGTAGCTCTGTGAAAGCCTGAACCTGGCTTCCAGGTACTTTGTGCCGAGCCCCGAGACCCTGTTGGTCAGCGCATAAGTTATATTGCTTGTCTCGGGGACATGGTCCGTCGGATCGAACGATAATATTTTGTCCTGGTCCACAAACGGGATGTAGGTATATTGCAAAGAAGGTTCAATAACGTGAATGAGCGATGAATATTTTTTAAATAATTTGGTGGTCAAGGTCGTGTCGAGATCGTAAATGAGCCTGTTTTTGTGTCTGGAGGGACCATTGAGAAAATATGCGGTTTCCCTTATACCGGCTCTCTGGGTAACATTGAACAGCCTTCCGTAACTGAAATATAAATTGGGATTGATATCAAACTTCATTCCATCCTGCCCTTTTTCCCGCCAGTAATTGACGCCATTGACAGCCATGTTAAATGAAATATATTTCCTGGACTGCGTATTCAGAACAAAACCGGTTTCCGGGAGTCGCTGCAGGACTTCCTTTGAGGGGCCCTCAAGACTCTGCCTTCCCTGGGCCAGGAGATATATCCTCCCGCTGTCGTACTGTTTTGAGAGGTGCAAATCCGATTCGAGATATTTTTGAAGCCGTTCTTCCGATGCAAGACCGAACCTGGCCGGCTCCCAGGATGATAAACCGAACCTCCCTGCGGACGTTGAATCCATGGTCTCGTAATAATCCGGTTCATTGACGGCGTGCAGTTTTAAATATCCGGTAATATCATGCGGGAATTTCTGATTATGGTATGACTTGATTTCGGACAGCCTTCTTGAGGCTTCCCGGTCTTGAACGTGGTATAGCCATAGCTCGCCGTCAGACCCGGGACTCAATATGTATCTGTAGTCCAGTCCCTCTGCCAATCCTTTCTTTCCGTAATAATCCAGGTAAAACGTTGCATCCTGATTGTCCTTTATCGCCCAGAAGAAACCCTGTTTGTAGTACATGCCCCTTGTACTGCTGTATCCATAGGACGGCAGGAGGAGGCCCGTCTGACGGTCTTTGATAAGAGGCGCCCAGAAGTACGGCATGTATAAAACCGGCGTATTCATAATGTCGAACGTGCCATGCCAGCCGCTCAGGCTTTTTTCCCGTGTCACTGATATGTCCCGGCTCGATATCCGCCATTCCGGGGGGTCTGCATCGCATGTTGTCGCAGTGGCGTCCCGCAGGAAAAATGTCTTTTCCCCGGTCTTGCTGATTTCTCTGCTTCGCAGGTGGAAATTGTGTTCTTTATAATAAAGGTAACTGTCCCGGATGGCGCCGAGTTTTGTTTTGAAATTAAGCTCCATCATCCCGGCGGTTATCTCGGAGTCCGCGTCCCTGTACGTGACGTTGCCGGTTGCAACCACATCATCGGTATTGCCGTCCATCAGTATTTCGTCAGCAGTCAATGTGGCGTCTCCGAATGTGATTGTCACAGAACCGTCGGCTGAATATGTATTGCTTTCAGACAGATATTCCATCCTGTTTGCCGTGATAACTGCCTCCTCTGCCCACGAGGCTGAAGTGAGAAGTGAGAAGCAGGAAGTGAGAAGTAAGAAACAAATTATTATTGAATGCTGCATAATCAGAGGGCGATGCAGCATCATTCCCGCGAAGGCGGGGACCCATTCTTTTCTCTCCGGATTCCGGGTCAGGCCCGGAATGACAATAACCCGAAGACAGGACATTAATTTTGGTTTTATATTTCCCATTTCTTACTTATATTCTCTTAATCTTGCCAGCACGCCTTTACTGCCTAAAAGCTCCTTGACCTCCCCGGTCGTATAAAACGACCCCGTCACAAGTATTATGTGGTCCTCTCCGCAAAGTGTTTTTGCGATGTCCATGGCCTCGCTGACGGTGTCTGAGCTGATCACTGAAGCCGGCTGCGGGTCCGTGCCTGCTCCAGATATGTCTGACATTATTTCATTGAGCTTTTCAGGCAAGGCGGCCCTTTCACATCTTGCCTTTGTAAGTATCACGGCCTCGGCAAGCGGGGCCAATTGATGTAATATGCCACTGATGT
This sequence comes from Nitrospirota bacterium, assembly GCA_016222915.1. Classification (GTDB taxonomy): domain Bacteria; phylum Nitrospirota; class Thermodesulfovibrionia; order UBA6902; family UBA6902; genus UBA6902. The sequence continues at coordinate 7,829 of JACRQA010000094.1, forward strand.
CCTTGTCGGCCATTATGCCTGCCACGAGAATGATTTTTTTATCGCCGAACAGCCTCTTCAGAGAAACTGCAAGAGATTTTGCTGCATCGGGATTGTGGGCGCAGTCAATCAGGACCGGCGGTTTTTGAGACACCCATTCGAGCCGGCCTTCGAGACTGATGCTCTGCAGTCCTGATCTCATGGAAGTTTCGGATATGGGGAGCCCTTTTTTCATCAATATCTCACACACTCTCATTGCAGTGCACATGTTATAGAGCTGATATTCACCGGAAAGGGGGACAGTTAAATTGCCGTAGTTCCCGTACCCGTTATAATCAATGGATATATGCCTGTCATCCATGTCTGTAATCGATCCGCTGAAATCTCTGCCGTAAACATGGATTTCCGAATTACGTTCACGCGCGATGCCGGACAGTTGTTTAATCACGTCCTCACTTCGCGAGGCGGTCACGAGGGGGACCCCGGATTTGATGGTCCCGGCTTTTTCAAAGGTGATATCTGAAATATTGTTTCCAAGAAACTCGCAATGGTCAAGGCCGATATTTGTTATGACACTCACCTCCGGACGGAGAACGTTGGTGGCATCAAGTCTTCCCCCCATGCCTGTTTCAACCACTGCCCAGTCAACATTGTTACGTGAGAAATAATGAAAGGCCATTGCAGTGACAATCTCAAAGAAGGTCGGATTCAAGTCTGTTGCGGACACCTCTTGCCTGAGCCTGTCGGCTATTTCGATAACATCGGGTTCGGATATGCGGCGGTCATTGATCTTTATGCGTTCAGTGAAACTGACGAGGTGGGGCGACATAAACAGTCCGACTTTGAAACCGCTTTTAATAAGGACCGACGAAACGGCGGTCGCCGTTGAACCCTTGCCGTTGGTCCCTGCAATGTGGATGGAGCGGAAGGAGCGTTCGGGCCTGCCGAGCATGTTCATCAATGCGTTTATGTTTGTCAGCCCCAGTTTTATTCCATGCTTCTGGAGTCCATAGAGGTAATTTAACGCAGAGTCGTATCTGTGGGAATTATCGGCCATGTTAAATTAATCAGGAAGAAGGCAAAACAATTATTCATTCTCTGATTGCGGAGATTTATTGCCGCCCGTTGTCAGGGACAACAGTTTAATTACGGTTTCCTTGAGGTCTTTTCTGTTTACGATCATATCGATCATGCCGTGCTGCAGTAAAAATTCCGCGGTCTGAAAATTGTCGGGAAGCTGCTGTTTGATTGTCTGCTCGATGACCCTCGGTCCGGCAAAGCCTATCAGGCTTTTGGGTTCGGCGATTATTATGTCTCCAAGCATAGCGAAGCTTGCAGATACGCCTCCGAAGGTCGGGTCGGTGAGTATGGATATAAAGGGCAGCCCCGTTTCCTTGAGCCGCGATACCGAAGCGGACGTCTTTGCCATTTGCATGAGGGAGACGATCCCTTCATGCATCCTTGCGCCGCCGGATGAAGAGACGGATATTAAAGGAATGAAGTCCGCTGCGGCCTTTTCCGCCGCCATCACGAATTTTTCACCGACCACCGACCCCATGCTTCCTCCCATAAATGAGAAGTCCAGGACTATCAGCATGACAGGGCGGTTTCCGATAAGGGCATGTCCGGCGGCTGCGGCCTCATTTATATTTGCCTTTTTTTCGTATTCCTTCAGACGGTCTTTATATGGGACCTGGTCCTTGAAGTCCAGCGGGTCTGTTGATTTAAGGTCCCGTCCGATCTCAGTGAAGGTGTTGCTGTCCGTGAGAAGTGAAATGCGTTCCATGGATGAAATCCTGAAGTGATAATTGCACTTCGGACATACCTTCAGGTTCTTATCGACCTCTTTACGGTAGATTATCTCCTTGCAGGAATTGCACTTGACCCAGAGACCTTCTGGTACCTTTACCTTTTTGGTTATTTTATTGTCTTTTTTGAACCAAGCCATTGTTGATTGCAGAGACGTTTAATTATACGTCTCTACCTTATTGCCTTTCTGAGACTTTTTACATAATTCTTAATGCTCTTTCCCTGAGCAATTAATTTGACTATTGCGCTTCCGACTATAACACCGTCCGCCAGCTTTGAAATCGCAGATGCCTCTTCCGGCCTTGATATGCCAAAACCTACGGCTACCGGTTTAGCGGTAATGCCTTTGATGGAATTCAATGTGTCTTTCATGGGCTTTTCAATAGTAAGCGCCGAGCCGGTTATTCCGGTGATGGACACATAGTAAATAAAACCGGTTGAGGCCTTGACCACCCTGCTGATTCTTTCCGGGGTGCTTGTGGGGGCCAGTAAATAAATTGTGTCGAGCCCATGCGCGCGAGCCGGCTTTATGAAGTCTTCCGCTTCATCCGGAATTAAATCGGGTATTATCACACCGTCGACTCCGGCGCTGACAGCTTTTTTAATGAAGGGCCCAATGCCCATTTTGAACACGGGATTATAATATGTCATGAGAATAAGAGGTATATCGGATACCTGTCTTATCTCTCTGACGAGGCCGAGGACTTTTTTCAGGGTAGTGCCGTTAGTTAATGCCCTTTCCGCAGCCCGTTGTATCGTAGGCCCGTCAGCAAGAGGGTCGCTGAAAGGGACACCGAGTTCAATTATGTCTGCGCCTGCCGCTTCAAGGTCCATGACATATTGTTTTGTCGCGTCAAGAGACGGGTCCCCGGCCATTATATATGGTATCAATGCTTTTTTCCCGTTTCCCCTCAGGATGTTGAAAGTGTCTCTGATTCTGCTCATAATTCGTATTTATCTATTCTTCGAAAGCCGGCAGTTATAAATTGGTCCCCTTGATCCTGGCAACCTCCTGCACGTCTTTGTCTCCCCTGCCGGAAAGGTTAATTATTATAATGGAGCTCTTGGGCATGGACGGTGCAGTTTTAATCCCCTCTGCAATAGCATGCGCAGACTCCAGCGCAGGGATTATCCCCTCTGTTTTGCTCAGGACTTCAAAAGCCTTGAGCGCCTCAGTGTCGGTCGCGTATGTGTATTCTATTTTCTTGAGGTCCCTCAGATAGCAGTGCTCGGGACCTACTGATGCATAATCAAGTCCCGCGGAGACTGAATGGGTCCCAAGGACATTGCCGTCTTTGTCCTGAAGGAGATAACTTTTGCATCCCTGAAATATCCCCAGCGAACCGCCGGCAAACCGGGCAGCGTGCCGGCCGGATTTTATTCCATGCCCGCCTGCCTCGACGCCTATCATCCTGATATTATCTTTGAGAAAGGCATGAAAGAGTCCGATGGAATTGCTTCCGCCGCCGACGCACGCTATAAGACAGTCGGGCAGCTTGTGCTCTGTCTTCAATATCTGCTGCCGGGCCTCCCTGCCGATGACCGACTGATAGTCCCTTACCATGAGCGGATAGGGGTGGGGACCGAATACGGTACCCAACACATAATGCGTGTTCCGGACATTTGTGGTCCAGTCTCTCAGCGCCTCATTGATCGCATCTTTCAGTGTCTTTGATCCGACATCGACCTCTGTAACTTTTGCGCCTAAAAGACGCATTCTGAAAACATTCAGAGACTGGCGCCTGATGTCCTCTGAACCCATATATATCTCGCACTCGAGACCGGTAAGGGCAGCGCCTGTGGCTGTAGCAACGCCGTGCTGGCCCGCCCCTGTTTCAGCGATTATCCTTGTCTTCCCCATTCTCCGGGCCAGCAGGGACTGGGCGATTGCATTATTTATCTTATGCGCCCCTGTGTGACAGAGGTCCTCTCTTTTGAGATATATCCTGGCCCCGCCGAGAGATTCGGTAAGGTTCCGGGCAAAATATAAGGGCGTCGGCCTTCCAATAAAATCTTTCTGCAGCGCCTTAAGCTCGTTAAGAAATGCCCTGTCTTTTTTATAATTGTTATAGGCCGTTTCAAGCTCAATAAGCGCGGGCATAAGTGTCTCAGGCACAAACCTGCCGCCGTATTGGCCGAAATGACCTTTCCTGTCCGGATATTTGCCGGGTTTATTTTTCATTGGACAATGTAATGATATTAAAGCTCAAAATTTGCAAGAAAATAGTATATCACAATAGGGGGGAATATCAATAGAATTTGAGGAAGCGCAGAATAGTTCAATTCTGCATTAAAGCTTTTTCATGATCAGGGAAAATAATTTTTCCAAAATCTTATGATGCAGGGGACGCAGCGCCCATTTGCCGGCATCTACTTTTAATGAATTCTGCAAGTCGGTCTGAAATACTTCAGTCATATGAGCGCTGAAAGCAGCGTCAAAAACACCTACGTTGCTTTCCTCATTTCTCCTCAGCGACTGATAATCAAAATTTGCAGAGCCGACTATGCTCCAGCATCCATCAAAGACAGCGGTCTTTGCATGCAGGACCGCCCCCTGATAATTGTAGATTTCCGCCCCTGATTTCAACAGCCTGCTGAAATGGCTTCTCCCCGCATAAAATACAGACTGCACATCACTTTCACCTGGAAGTAAGAGCTTAAGAGATACGCCTCTTTTTGCAGCCTGGACCAGTGCCCGTAAAATCCTCTGGCCCGGTATAAAATAGGCGGTTGTCAGGAGAATGCTGCTCCTGGCATTTCTTATGCTGTAGACAAGGAGCCTTCGCATTCGTCTCCTTGCCCTGCCGGAATTGGCAAAGATCGGGATGACCGGGACACCATTGACAAGTATTTTATGCGCTGGATTCCAGGTGATATTCTCCCCCTTCCACGTGGACCAGCTTTTCTGGAAGATGTTGAGCAGGGTCTGGGCCACAGGACCTTCCAGATAAATGCCGGTGTCCCGCCATGTTAGTTTTCTTTTTTTGAAATACCCGTGATATTCGTCGGCAATGTTGAATCCGCCTGTGACCGCCTTTGTGCCGTCGATTATCAATAGCTTTTGGTGATTGCGATAAATATATCCACGCGGCGAGGACCATTTGAAGGGATGAGATACCCTTACCTTAACGCCCGCATTCTTCAAGTCAGACCAGAAGCCTCTGGAAGTCAGGAAAGAACCGAAATGGTCATAAAGCAGATAGACGTTCACCCCTGCGTTCGCTTTTTCTTTAAGCAGCGCGGCCAGTTTTTTGCCGGTGTCGTCATCTTTGAAGATATAGAATTCAATGCAGATAAGTTCTTTTGCTGATGATACAAGGTCAAAAATAGTCTGGAAGGTCTCATGACCGTTCTTTAATAACCGGACTTTGTTATTTTCGATAAAATGTGAGCCCAGTATGTTTTCAACTGAAGATTTCCGTAGCGCGGTCCCGTCTGGTCCAGGCATAAAGGGCAGGGCATGACCATTCATCATATATAGTATTTCAAGGAAGCTTTTCTGGCTCTTTCGATGAATGATCTCAGTTTATTATGGTCTTTCTTCCCCTTTATGTTTCCCTCAACTCCAGACGCTACATCGACTGCATACGGCTGCACCAGTTTTATGGCCTCTTCGATATTGTCAGGGGTAAGGCCGCCGGCGAGAATTATCCTTCCCATTTTTTTGGCTTCTACGGCGATTTCCCAATTGAAAACATGTCCTGTGCCGCCGATCGATCCAGGGGAATATGTATCAAGCAGGAATGCCGATGCTGCCTTATAGTGATTCAAAACTTCCAGATCAGCAAGGTCTTTGACCCTTATCGCCTTGATGGTTTTATTGCTCAGCCTGATATATTCAGGCGGTTCAGAGCCATGAAGCTGGACTACATCCAGGCCCGTATGTGAAATTATTTTTTTAAGATTTGACATCTCCTCATCAACGAAGACGCCTACGGTCGTAACCAGAGGCGGAAGCTGAGATATAATCGACCGGGCAGTCTCCGGTTGGATGGACCTGGGGCTTTTACTATAGAACACAAATCCCAGGGCGTCTGCGCCGCATGCAATAGCGGCAAAGGCATCTTCAGTATTGGTTATCCCGCAAATCTTGATCCTTAGCATTAGATACATTTTACCATACAATTATGGCATTTGAAGTTGCTGCAAGTGTATAATAATGCACCAATTGATCATTATTTTTAAATTATTGTGTCATCGGGTCGGAAGTGTTGACGGATAAGTCGGGGTTATCAAAATTTCATAGGTTACGGGCAGATAGTTAATTGGTATAAACAAGTCAGGAGGACAGATGAATAAAGCGTTGATTACCGGCATAACCGGCCAGGATGGTTCATATCTTGCCGAGTTGCTGATATCAAAAGGATATGAAGTCCACGGCATTATCCGCCGGACAAGCAGTTTTAATACGAAAAGAATAGATCATCTTTATGTTGACCGGCATGCCGCCGGCGCAAAACTTTTTCTTCATTATGGAGACTTGTCCGATTCGGGACAACTGACTAACATCATATATAATATTCAGCCGGACGAAGTCTATCATCTGGGTGCGCAAAGTCATGTCAGGGTCAGTTTTGATATACCTGAGTACACGGGAGACATAACGGCCCTTGGCACGACAAGACTGCTTGAGGCCATAAGAAGAAGCGGGGCAAAGGCAAGGTTTTACCAGGCATCGTCATCAGAAATGTTCGGCTCGGCTCCCCCTCCCCAGAATGAAAAAACGATGTTTCATCCGAGAAGCCCTTATGCCGCCGCAAAGGTATATTCATATTGGATGACGGTGAATTACAGGGAAGGATATGATATGTATGCTTGCAATGGGATACTATTTAACCATGAATCTCCGAGAAGAGGAGAGACATTTGTCACGAGAAAAATTACACGCGCAGTGGCAAATATCCTGGCGGGCAGGCAAAAGCAGCTTTATCTCGGCAATCTTGAGGCAAAAAGGGACTGGGGCTTTGCTCCCGAGTATGTGGAATGTCAGTGGCTCATGCTTCAGCAGGACAGGCCTGATGATTATGTGATCGGCACCGGTGAAAGTCATTCTGTCAGGGAGTTTGTCGAACTTGCTTTTAAATATGCCGGAGTGGAGATTGAATGGCAGGGCGATGGATTAAAAGAAAGAGGCATTGTTCGCTCCTTGAAATCCGCGGCGTTAAAAGAGGGAGACACCGTTATTGCTATTGACCCTCAATATTTCCGGCCTGCGGAAGTGGACTATCTTCTGGCCGATGCCTCTAAGGCCACCGGAAAACTGCACTGGAAACCCAAGGTCACCTTTAAGGAACTTGTTAAGATTATGGTAGATGCGGATATGGAATTGGCCGGCGTAACTTCTCCCGGCGAAGGCGAAAAGATATTACATGAAAAAGATATCCGATGGATAAAGAACAGTCAGTCCATAGGAGGTTGGTAAGGACCTGAATCATACATGATGGGAAACCTTATGAACAGATCATCTGTAATTTATGTCGCCGGTCACAGAGGAATGGTTGGGTCTGCGATTGTAAAAAAGCTTCAGACGCAGGGGTACGCCAATATAGTCACACGTAAGCATGATGAGCTGGATCTTACACGTCAAAATGAAGTTGAGGCATTTTTTAATAGTGTTAAACCTGAATATGTTATTTTGGCTGCAGCCAAGGTCGGTGGAATATTGGCCAATAATACGTATAAGGCTGATTTTATATATGAAAATATAATGATTGCCTCAAATGTAATTCATGCGGCATATAAGCATGGAGTCAAAAAATTAATTAATCTCGGTTCATCATGTATTTATCCCAAATTTGCGCCGCAGCCAATGAGTGAGGATTGTTTATTGACTGGGACACTGGAGCCAACCAATGAGCCGTATGCTATTGCGAAAATATCGGCCATCAAATTATGCAGGTATTATAATGAACAGTATAATACAAACTTTATTTCGGCAATGCCGACGAATCTTTACGGACCGAATGATAACTATGATCTGGAAACCTCTCATGTACTTCCAGCGCTGATAAGAAAAGTTCATCTCGCGAAGCTGTTGCAAACTAAGGATTATGATTCAATTAAAAAGGACCTTTCAGATTATGGAGACTTTTGTGGAAAGGATGCCGGACCATTAAAGTTAAATGATATTGTTGAGGTTCTAACTAAATATGGCATCGTTGAAAGCCATATATCACTGTGGGGGAGCGGTTCTCCTTATAGAGAATTTCTTCATGTCGATGATCTTGCAGAGGCATGCATTTTTCTGATGCAGCAATATGGTGCAAGCGATATAGGTGAGTTTGTTAATATCGGGACCGGCAAGGACATTCAAATTAAAACCCTTGCCTTATTAGTGAAAGATATTGTCGGCTATAAGGGTGAAATCCAGTGGGACAGCTCGAAACTCGAAGGCACCCCAAGAAAGCTTCTGAGTATTGAAAAGATTACAAAACTGGGATGGATGGCCAAGATTAAGTTGGATGAAGGAATTAGGATGGTATATGATGACTATAAGATCTTCCGTTAAAATGCATTTTAAGCCACTACTCCTTCATTATTAACTAGCTACGACATTTTTCATGAGGCAATTCAATTCCTTACAGTTTTTTTCCCCGACAAGTTTATGTTATTCTATATCATCATGTTGCCAGAATTAAATTGACCCTACTAGAGGACGGCACTATTTTCTGTTACGAAGGTCAAAACAATTTCCCATTGATTTGTATCCAAAAAATTGACATGACAACCGTATTAATCGACCACCGGCCATACCGGTGGCTAATGACTTTATGTGTTGTGACAATTGCGGAAACATTAATTTGGGAGATGTTGAGGTTCATAAATCTATAGTTGTTCTATTTGGTTGTAGCGAAATAAAGAGGTTATGAACTTCTGGGAAACGACATCATGGGGCTGTTATCGAATATTATAAATAAAAGATTTATTCTCTTTAGACAGTGATAAGAAAGTATTTATTGGCTATAACTGCAAGTGGGTGTTTGGTTTTTTTCTTTCTGTTCATCTCCTCTGCAAGTGCTTATGAATTTCCTCCTTATGAGGGTCTAAACTTAAAGATAGATGGTCAACTTGCCGAGAGTTACAGTAATAATATTACATTTGCTTCAGAAAATGAAGAAAGAATGGAAGATATATTGACTGTGCTGGATCTCGGAATGGGTTTGCAATATGAAAGGGAAAGAGGAGAAATGATCTTTCTGAATATGATCACATAAGTTTTAATGGTTCTTATACTCATACGCAGGTGCCGGGTTTATTGGATGAAGGACTTAATGCAAATCAATGCAAAGAATATGAAGACCGGTTTGGTAAAGACCAAGTAAGACAACTTTATCCCGAATGTGACAAATTCGAAGAAGAATTCGGGAGGTTTAAAGGGAAATTCGATTCTTATAATAACATGGCTAGTCTTAATTATAGCAGGGATGTTGCTGATCAGTTTAACATAAGTGCGGGTTACTCATACAGGAGGTATTGGTCTCCTGAGGAGGGAACGCGTGATTCAAATGGTAATAGCTTGAGGTTAAGAATTGATTATGGATACAGTCCAATTACTATTTTTTCATTGTCTTACTATTTTGATGAAAATAGATATGATGAAGGAGACGCTATTTCAAGACAATCAGTTGATATAGGAGTCCGTCGATATATAACCAAGGTGCTATATTTAAGCGGGAGATTTGGGAGGGATTATTACTCATCTTCCGACAATACTGAAATTGAGGTGTCAGTCACCGGCCAGATAGATGAGAAAACAACT
>JACRQA010000095.1 GCA_016222915.1 Nitrospirota bacterium
TCGTCAAACGGATATGTCTTGATGTAGTGTGAGAGCTTCATGGATTTTGGATTTCATGTAAGGAATTAATTGTCAGGAAGCCATCTTCCGGAGGACGGCTTCCTGACAATATTGTTTTTTAATTACCTAAGCATTCCTAAGCCAGTAGAACAGCATGCGAGCGGACCTGCGTTTTCAAGAATGTCTACGCCACAGTCCAGCACTGTTATTCCTTTTACCATTTCTCCTCCTTTGTGAATAGATTATTTTACAGATTGGCTGCTTCCTCACGCTTTTCCCGGGTAATGAGGCAAATAATTATAACATAAAAAATCGATTTGTCAAATTTATTTTATTGCCATAATGACATTGGTAAAAATCATTTACAGTTGGTTGGGGGTAGTGACCTCGGAGGGTGATACAGACTTTTTGCCAGCTACGTTAGGTACACCAGCGAAGCCTGTATTCGAATGGTATAGCGAGGAGCGGGGATCCGGAAAAATTACAGAAGACACCAGATTCCTGTTTCACAAATGACCGCTATCAGTTTGAAGCATATTAAGTGAGTGCTTCAGTTACCGGCTAGAATGTGACCCTCACTCCGGCCTCGATCCATCTCTGCGGGTTTTTGAATATGAAATCGCGGTACTGGGAGCCGTTAAATATATTGTGTGCAGTAAAGAAAAGGACCGCGTCAAGGCTTTCGTTGTCATAAATCTTTTTTCTGGCATTCAGGTCCCAGATGAATTCTTTCTCCTCAAAAAAATCCCGGGGCGAGTTCCACCAGATATAATGTCCGGAGAGTTGCGCCATAAATGTATTCCTGTCGTCATATTTGACTCTGACATTAACGGCCTCATTCTTTTGCGTTTCTTCATCCGTAACTTGGTTGATATGGACATAGGCATATCCGGCGTTCAAAGAGACATTATAAAAAGGCGCTGTCTCAGCTTCCAACTCTATGCCGTTGCGTTTGACTTTGCCCTTATTGACGGTCCGAAAGGTGGTCGGGGGGCCTTCATCTACTAATTCAAATGTCAGCTCATCTTTCATTTCGTGGGAAAAGACGTTTGCCTTTGCCCAGAGATAGTCTGTTATGGATGTTTCTATGCCTCCCTGATATGAAATGGAATTTTCAGGCTTCAGTGAAGAATTAGGACGAAGAGAAGCATCTCCTTTGGACATCCACACCAGCGGAGGGCTGTTAAATCCTCTTGCAGCAGAGGCCCTGAGGACGGTCTTTTCCATGACCTGATATGTCAGCCCGACACTGGGGCTTATGAAAGAGTTCGTGATGTCATTATCGTCATACCTGATGCCGGGAGTGATGGATAACTTCCCGACTGTTATTGTATCGTTGACAAATATGTCCCATTTTTTTATGTGAGGATGATTGGTGAAGACAGCGGGAGAGAGGAAACTTGTCTGGAGCAGATCCCCTGCCTTTGCAGTCTGGTCAAGGTTTACATCGATAACATCCGCGCCTAAGACTGCTTTGTGTATGCCGCTTGTCCAGACGAATTTTACTGTTCCGCCGTAGGCATCTTCTTCTACGATGTTTTTTTGAAGAAACTCGCCTGTTGTTATCAAATCGGCGGCCGATTCAATTTCTCTTTTTGATCCGGTAAGCGATACTTTCACTTCAATGTCTTTCATTAGTGACGCATCGAGAGAAAGAGTGGAATAAATGACCCGATTTGAGGCTAACTGCGACTGATCGATGAGCGGGATGTCCAGTCTCGAACTGAAGTCGCTGTATCCAAGGGAGAGGCCGAGCTTTGCGGAATGTGAAAAGGGGAAACTAATCTTCGAGTAAAAGCTGCCGATGTCATAGGGCCTCTCGTCTTTCAGGCTGTCATTGCCGGTCTTTCCAGCAAAGATGTAATATCCGGTATCCTCTGCTTTTCCGTAAATTGCGGCCCTGTAATCATACATGTCATGTTCGCCGTATGACGCGCTTACGCTGCCTGACGCAGGTGATGGGCCTCCTGCAGCCTTTGTTATAATGTTCACAACGCCCCCAAGTGATGATCCCCATGCTGATGACGCGGGACCTTTGATGATTTCAATCCGTTCGATTATTCCCACGGGGATCGTCTGTGTCTGTGAATTCCCTGCGCCAAAATCATTAAAGACAATCCCGTCAATCATGACAAGGACATGCCTGTCCTGTGACCCCTGGATGTGAAGGGCCGGGTATGTTGTATAGTCTTCGCTGAAATCCACAAATATTCCGGTGGCCCTGCTCAGTATCTCAGCCACGCTGTGAGCGTTCATTTCCTCAATCTCTTTTGCCGTGATAACGACCATGTTCTCGGCGGTCTGGGAGATAGGCTTGAAATGTCTCGTCGCTGTCTCGACATAAAGGTCTTTGGCCTCCCAGAATACCAGCAGGTCCTCTGCCGTTGCCGTAGTAAGCGCGGCATATTCTTCTGCAAAGGAATGCGAACAGACTGAAAGAAGTAGTATTGCAATCAATAAAATCTTTCCAAACATTTCAGCGGACCTCCCTTTTGAATTTATGAATTATGCTTAATAGTACAGAAATTCCTTACGGGAAATTGTCATAGTCTAAAACAATAGGGGAAGGAAGTAAATAACATAATAAGTAAATAATAATAATTGACTTACGATAACTATTACCGACAGCTTGATACTTACGGCAATTCAGTTAATTCACTCGCTAATCAATTTTTCCTTTGTTTCCTTTTCCTTTGCCAACGTTTTTTTCAACTTGCCTATTTCGTTTTTAAGCTCCTTCATTTTCAGCTCCCTGCCTACGGCCATCTCATAGAAGTCTTCAAGTTCTTTGATCCTGGTCCTGAGCTCGTCTTCGGATTTGAGGAGTCTCTGCTGGGTGTTCTTCATATCGGTTATATCCGTCGCCATTATGATCGTATGGAGGAATTCGCCTCTTTCATCAAGGATGGAATACGAGCTCAGGTAGAGCCAGTGGCCTGAGTCCGTTTTTATCTCGATGTTCGATGCCGGTTTTGCGTCATCGTCCCTGGCAGCGTCGCAGGGGAAAAACAGGGAGCATTTCCTGCCGATTATTTCGTCGACGGTTTTCTTGGCGAACTTTGCAAAGCTCCTGTTGCACCTTGCTATGTTCAGCTCTTTATCAACGAGTATTATAAATTCATTGGCGCTGTCGAATGTCATCTCCCATTCAACCTTTGCCTTCTTTATTTCCTCTTCTATCTTTTTCCGCTCGCTAATGTCCCTGGCAACATGGATCAGTCCGATAAGCTTGTTGTCTCTGTCAAACCTCGGCATGGCCCTGAGCTCGAGGAACATGTTCAGGTGAGGCTCGTATAATTCAAACGTTGAAGGCTCCCCTGTTTTCAGGCACTGGCAGCTTGGACAGCTTTCAGGCGGGTTGGCTGTCCCGTGATAGTATTTATAACATGCTACTCTTGAAGTCTCCATCAGAGGCAGGCCGAGAATCTTCTCCGCCGCCTTATTGGCCCTGATAATATTGAAATCCTTATCATGGATTGTAATCATATCGGTAATTGTATTGAACGTGTCCTCCCAGTCCTTCTTGGACTGGAGCAGCAGCGCTTCCGCCTTTTTTCTGGCGGTGATATCGGAGAACACCATGACGACGCCGAGGATGTTGCCTTTTTCATCCTTGATCGGCGCTCCGCTGTCGTCGATAGGGACACGGGTCCCATTCCTGGTAATTAATACCGTGTTGTTCGCAAGCCCCACAACCGATCCCTGCCTAAGCACTTTTTGCACGGGGTTTTCAACTTTTTCTCCAGTATTTTCATTTATGATGTTAAATATATTCTCAAGTGTATTTCCCGCTACTTCTTCCTTTTTCCAGCCGGTCAATTCTTCGGCGGCCGGGTTCATGAATATGATGTGCCCGTTTGTATCAGTGGTTATGACAGCGTCGCCGATACTTGTAAGCACCGTATAAAGCCACTTTTCGTTCTCGCGCAATTTTTTGTCTACCCTGTGTTTATGAAGGGTTATTTCGATGTTGCCGTGCAGTTCCCTGTCCCCGATGGGCTTGATTAAATATCCGAAAGGCTCTGTTATCTTGGCCCGTTCGAGCACTTCCTCATCCGCATAGGCAGTGAGATAAATAACAGGGATGTCGGCTTTCTCGCGTATGCGGTTGGCGGCCTCGATCCCGTCCATAGGCCCGAGCAGCATGATGTCCATAAGGATGAGGTCAGGCGCGGTTTCATGCGCCGTATTGATAGCTTCCTGGCCGGTGGCCACTATTAGCGGAGCGTCATACCCCATCCCTTCGAGTCGCCACTGCAGGTCCTTTGCGATAATGGCTTCATCTTCTACGATCAAAATTTTTGCTTTTCCCACAGTTCTTCTCCTTTAATATGGCTTATTACACTCTTTCGTTATATTTCAATTCCTTAAAGCGGATAAGATAAGCGGTCCCGCCGTCCTTCCGTAATTCGATGCTGCCTCGCAACTGGTGCATAGTCAGGTTTGTGACAAGTTGCATTCCCAATGATTTAGTGTTATTGATATCGATGTCTCCGGGAAGGCCGATGCCGTTATCACGGACTGTCAGCTCATACTCGTTGTCCCACTTATTGTCGGCGGTCGTCTTTTTCAGGTCTATGAATATAGCGCCGCCTCTGCCTTCAGGGAATGCGTACTTTAGAGCATTTGAAAGTAATTCGTTGATAATCAGGCCGCACGGGATCGCAGTATCAATCCCAAGAATGGCCCCTCCGGTGCTAATAGCCAGTGAAACATTGCCGGAGTTCGTGCCGTAAAAAGTCATTAAGCCGTTTGCAAGACTTGTTATATAGTCTTTAAAGTCGATGCTGGAAAGGTTTTTAGAACGGTAGAGCTTTTCATGAACAAGGGCCATGGAGCTTATCCTGTTACGGCTTTCATTGAATAACGCCACATATCGGGGGTCGTCAATCTGGTTGGACTGGAGATTCAGCAGGCTGGTGATGACCTGCATGTTGTTTTTGGTCCGGTGATAAATTTCCTTGAGCAGGACCTCTTTTTCCCTGAGCGAGGAATTGAGCTGCTCCTGCGCCGTCCTGCGCTCGTTTATTTCAAGCTGGAGCTCCTCATTGAGGGACTGCAGGCTGTCGGAGCGTTTTTGAAGCCGGTCTCTCATTTCCCAGTTGAAGATCTTCAGTATTCCGCTGACGGACCAGGCGGCAGTGAGGGCGCATAGGCCGCGGAACACCTGGACAGGTGTCCCTGTTGACGCAACAAAGGATTCGGTGTTGAGAATGTTTGCTGGAAAGAAGTCCGCCTTCGGAGTGATCAGGCCGCCCAGTATTCCGTAAGTCAGGAACGCGCCGCCGGCGCACATGAAATATTTTTTCACCCGCAGCGGCATTAAAATCTCCTTCTCATATTTATATTCAAAGAAAAAGCCGAGACCGATCAGTATCCCACCCGGAAACCCCAGGGCATATCTGGCCATGATGCTTCCGACCTTCCAGAAATCATGGGACATGTTTGCGGACACAAAAATCGCGAGAGCTATAAGAGGCAGAGACCACCACCCGAACAGGCGCGCGGTCCTCGTCTGCCAGGCGGGGGCATTTGCCATATTCAGGCGGAAAAAACGCCTGCCGAATTCGAAAAGGAAGAGATATGAGATAACAAGACACAACCAGCGGACCGCATCCAGAACATCATGACGCCCCCTGATTATCGCCCACATATCCAGGATCTCATTCGCGCCATGGGTGATGCCGAACATTGCCAGCAGCCAGAAAATGCCGGCGATCTTGTGCTCGCTGTCTTTCTTGGGCTGCACAAGGATCGCAATCCCCATTATTAAAAAGGCAAGGCCGTAAATAAAAAAGACTACATCTAATTGATCGACCAATGTCTGACCGAGAGATTTCATTTGCCCACGAGTCCTGGTTATTGGACTTATAAACTTCTTTTGCAGGTTCAACGACCTGTCTTATTCTTGAATTTCCTACTAAGTATAATTTATTTTCTACAGCTCCCTGAAGCTGGTGCTCTGAAAGATTTATTACAAGCTGCAGGCCGAGTGAAGAGGTTTTTCTGATGTCCAATCCGGCAGGGAGTCCGATTCCGCTGTCACGAACGATCAGTTCGTAATCCCAGTGGCTTCCGCCGGCCATATTCTTAAGCGTGATCGATATGTTCCCGCTCCGGTCATTGGGGAAAGCGTATTTCAATGAATTTGAGAGCAGCTCGTTGATTATGAGACCGCAGGGGATGGCCGTGTCGATCCCGAGAAAGACGCCGTCTGCATGTACTTTAACGGAAATATTTTTGGTGCTCTTGCCGTAAAATGCGAACAGGCTGTTTGAAAGGCTGGTTATATAGTCGTTAAAGTCGATATTCCCAAGACTGGCCGACCGGTACAATTTTTCGTGGACAAGCGCCATTGCCGATATGCGGTTACGGCTTTCATTGAAGACTTCGGCTTCCGGCCTGCCTTTCAGCTTTCCGGCCTGGATATTCAGGAGGCTGGAAATGACCTGCATGTTGTTCTTGACCCTGTGATGGATTTCCTTGAGCAGGATTTCTTTTTCACGGAGCGACTCCATTAACCTGTCTTTGGCTTTCTTTTGTTCGGACATATCAAGTCCTAACCCGATGAGGCACGGAGTATTATCCATATCGCACCTGCAGCCTGTCAGCAGATATGGTATTTCTCTTCTGTCTTTGGTCAGGATGGTCGCTTCAACAAAGGACTGTCCCTTTGTAAAGACTTCCGCAATTTTCTTCGTGACGATCGCTTTGTCCCGCTCTAGAAAGAGATCCAGCGAATTTATTGAGGCCAGCTCTTCATTTGAATAGCCGGAGACCTCCCTGAAGTTCCTGTTCCAGCGGAGGAACTTCCCTTTATCGCTAAAAATGTAAAAGGCGCCCGGAAGACCTTCAATCATTGTCCTGAACAGGTTTCTTTCCTTAATCAACAGGGTCTCGGTCTCCTTTATTGCCGTGATGTCCGTGGCGATTTCCATCCGGACAATGCGTCCGTCAACCCATTGGATGGCCCTGTCCTTTATGTAATACCATCTTCCGTTCCGGGTGTTCTCAAATTCCCAGGTGTATATTTCCGATGGTCTGCCGCCAGGTGTGAGCAGCTTGTCGTTGGAGCAGAAACCGCAAGGCCCGGGCTGATCGACCTGAAGGGCCTGCCAGCATATTTTACCTTCTATGTCACCGAAGGTCTTCCGGGTATAATTATTTATAAACAGTATTTCGTGGGTTTGCATGTCGGCAACGTAGACAATGGCCTCAAGGCTGTCCAGCACGGTCAGGAGTCTTCCATGGGACTCTTTCAGTGTCATTTCTTCCGCCTGTTTTTTTATGATTTCACGCGCCTCGACCACTTCTTCAGTCAGTCGCTCAAACCTTTTTTCGAGGAGATATAGTTGATCTCCTTTGGCCGGCACTTCTGTCTGCGCGCCCAGAGTCTCTCGTGAAAAGTCCGACATCCGTCTGTTCAGACGGTTTATCCTCCTGGTAATCAGGACCATGATGACTGCAAAAGTCAGGATGAAAGCAGGGGCTATTATATTCCGCTGAAATCTCCCGGTCGATATGACCATGTCAGTTAATTTGTCCGCTTCTGCCCGTGAAATGAAGGAGACAAGATTGATCATATATTCCGCCGCGCCGTAATTGTACGTATGCTGGCCCGTGATGATAAAGTGGCCCTGCAGGTCGCTAAGATGAGCGCCCGGAGGCAGCTCCTTCTCGTCGTTGCTGACCAGGACCCTTTGGTCGGAGTCCTGGTCCACAAGCGCTATCAGATATCCGGACTTCAAAACGCCGATAGAGGAATTGAGAAACTCTTCATCAATGGGAGAGGCGAGCATTACCGTAGCCATTAATTTACCGCGGTCATCCGGCAAAGGCGCCGACGAGATTACATAATGCAGATCGTTGATCTCAGTTACAAAGCTTTGCTCCTGGCTTTTTATCATCATAAGCCGGGCCGGATGGAGCAGCTCCGGGGTCGGCGCATCGGCGTGGCGTGAATACACTTCCCTGACCCTGCCCTTGTCATCTATCAGCATGGCGTAACGGGGGCGGACCAGTGTCCTTAATACTGAAGGAGTTAGAAACCATTTAGGGGATTCATGATAGTATTTGATGTGAGCGGTGTTTTCTTTCCTCCAGTCCCGGCTGACGACATAATCGCTGAAACTCTTCTGCGATGCAATAATCAATGCTGTTTCGTAGTGTGTACGTAATCCAGTAAAGCCCACAGGCAAATACCGATGACTATGGTCACCAGCACCATTTTAAGGGTCAGGGAGAAACGGTTATGAAAATTATGCAGGCCTGTTCCCCTGCCGTATGATTTGTCCTGTATGTCCATTGGCTAATCCGGTTCTCCCACGAGCTCCGTGTCCCTGAATTTCCAGCCTGCTTTTCTCAGTTCGGAAGAAGGGATGAAACTGAACTTGCCGTCAAGGGACCGGGCCTCCTGGATTAAATATTTGACCATGTTCCGCGCATGGGCCGTTTCGACATTCTTCCCTTCCCACGTGGTAAAACTGAAGACACGGTAAATCGGGTATCTGAGTGAAATTACATCTGCAGGATTTGCCGGGCTGTAGCCGTTTATTTTGAGGAATTTGACATTGCCCCTGTCCTTATAGAAGCGCGTTGTCCATAAAATTTCGTGGCCTATGGCCCCCGGGTTGATGGCCACCTTGTTTATCATATCAGGGATGGCGCCCACCTCAAATAGGTCCGGGCTGAACATGTCTTTATTGTCCAGCAGCAAGCGCCAGTGCCCGGGCCTTGATTTGCAATGGAGTCTCCCCACGGGCTGTATCAGTTTCCCTGTTTTTGAGACGCCGGTGATCTGGGACCAGTTGCGGATATTGCCCTGGAATATCTGTTGGGCCTGATTAAAAGTGATATTGTCTACGGGATTGTCGGGGTGGACTATAAGAGCGACCGCGGCGATCCCAAGGGTGTGAAACCGCAGACCCGGCAGCCTGTCCGCGCGCTCGGGGGGGCAGCAAAATACCCCGCTGTCGACTGACTTCTTGGAGAGATCGCCGGAGGAGACGCCGCAGGTGCCTTTGCCGACATATATTTTCAGGCCGTTTTGTTTGGCGTATTTATGGATGATCGGCTCCCATGCATCAAACATCTGTCCGTCGAGACTGACCACGAGGTCGGCGTCTGAATAGGCAGGTTCATACTTTACCGGACTGTTCTGCCAGCCCGCCGGCATCTCCATGCGCTTATCAGGATCTGAAAACGCGGGTCCGCGCAAACCTTTCACGGGACCTTGTACGGAATATGTTGTGGCCGTAAACAGCGCGACTATGATCAGGGACATGAAAACAGCTTTGATACAAAATGCTCTTAAAGAAATAATCGGGCGCATGGTTCTTCCTCCTTATAGCCTGCTTTTATATTTCAATTCGTTAAAATGGATATTAAAGACGGTCCCCCTGGACCGGTCGAGTTGCACACTGCCCTGAAGCTGGTGCTCAGCCAGATTTATAACAAGCTGCAAACCGAGCGAACTCGATTTCCTTATGTCCAGTCCCCCGGGCATACCGACGCCGTTGTCGCTGACAATCAGCTCATATGCAATGTCGTTGTTGCCGGCGCGATTTTTATTGAAGGTTATATTTATTTCTCCGGTCCTGCCTCCGGGGAATGCATACTTGAGGGAATTGGAAACAAGCTCATTGATTATCAAGCCGCAAGGCATGGCCGTATCGATGGAGAGACTGACGTTTTCAACCGACATCTTCAATAAGATATTTTTAGGGCCTATGTCGTATGAGCTGAACAGGCTGTTGGCAAGGCTATTGATATAATCTTTAACGTCGACATTGGCAAGGTCTTTAGAGTTGTGGAGTTTTTCATGTACAAGGGCCATTGCCGTTATCCGGTTGCGGCTTTCACTGAACAAGCGGGCATATCGTTTGTCTGTTATCTGCGCTGACTGGAGATTTAAAAGGCTTGAAATGACCTGCATGTTGTTCTTTACCCTGTGATGTATCTCCTTTAACAGGACCTCTTTCTCCCTGAGCGATTCAGACAGAGACCATTCGGCCTTTTCCCTCTGCGCTATCTGTTTCTTGAGCAGCGCTATTGTCTCTGCGAGCCGGGATGTCATAATATTGAATGATTCGGACAAGGCGCCCAGTTCATCGTTTCCTGAGACGACCGCTCTCCTGTCAATATCGCCTGAAGTTATCGCCTGCGCGGTTTCCGCAAGCGCTTCTACCGGACGTATGATCTGACGCACGATTATAAATCCAAGAAGGACAGAGCCGGTGAGGGCAAGGACAAGAAATACCGCGATGGCAAGCAGGGACATATAGGTGCCTTTCAACGCCTCCTTCAGGGGCAGCTCGGTCACTACATGCAGGTGCCGGCTGCCGAGGGGGAGCTCGTCCTGGGTAAGTACGACTTTTGTGCCGTTAAGGCCTGTTCCGACGCCGGGCTTATGATGGGCATCAAAGTATGTTCCTTTCAGGACCACTGATGGATTGGGATGCACAATGACCCTTCCGGCCGAGTCGACGATATAGACCAGACCTGATTCACCGACGTTTATCTTGTCCACGAGGTCCCACAGGAATTTCATGCGCAGCTCGGCTGTAAGGACCCCCCTGACGGTATTGCTGCGGACATCAATTATCGGCAGACCCATCAACATATGGGGAGCGCCTGTTTTACTGTCGATATTCACGGGCCCGTAAAACGGTTGACGTCCCGAAACCGGCAGGGTGAATTCATCCGCATTTGACCGGTCTCTCAGGTGTTTCGGGGTAATGATCGAGGTAAGCGATTCACGCGCGAGCTCCTGCCCTTGGGCGTCAAGCAGCGAGATTTCATTGAATACTCTTATGTCGTTTTTATCAGATAAGGTAAGCAGCTCAGACAAAAAGTGGTGCTGTCGTTTATAGTCTACATCGAGGATGTAAAAGTCGATCTTCAATGCGTTGCCCAATACTTCCTCCTGTTCATGGACCAGGGCGCCGATTTGGTTTATTACCCGTTTGGCCTTCTCACTCTGCAATTCAATAATCTGTCTCTGCTGAATAACGAAACTCTGCCATGACAGGAGCGTTCCCAGCATTAACAGCGGAATGATGGCCAGGAGGACCAGGGAAATGATAAGACGTTTTCTTATACTGTCTTTAATTTTCATCCCGGTTACAGTACAGACTGACTTAACTAAGTTCAGCGGGCGATGAAATCCGCCTGCTTTAAGATGCTGTCGGAGATTGTTACGCCGATGGCCTTTGCTGTTTGTAAATTGACGCCGAGAAAAAATTCTGTTGTCTCCACAGGCAGATCGGATGCGGGAATATTATCATGCAGGATGCTCTTGGCAAGCCGGCCGGCCATTTTCCCTGAATAAAAATGGTCCTGGCCGTATGTGATCATTATGCCGTTTTTGTACTGTCCTGCTCCGGAGCCGGTCGGCAATTTACGTTCTATTGCAAACTTAATTATGGTGTCAAGGTTGGAAATGAGAAACGGTGAGTTGGGGACAAATATGGCATCGATATTTTGAGGCATGGCGGCCAATTCCCTTGTTAACGCATCAGTCGTATCGGATTGAACTGTTAGTATTTCAACTTCAGACTTTTCCGCGACAGTGTTTAACATGTTGATGATCATAGTTGCAGACTCAGAATCCGTAGAGTAAGGAACAAGTATACGTTTTGTTTTTGGGGCGGCTTTCAGAAGCCACTCGAAGGCCTTTTCAGTGCTTCCGCCGATCTGAATGCCTGTGATATTCCCCCCCGGCTTAGGAAGGCTCTTCACTATGCCGGCTTCAACAGGATTAAATACTGCTCCAAACACAATCGGTATGCCGGATTTCTCCAATATATGTTTTGCCTTTTTTGTTGCAGGAATTGAAATTGTAAAGAGAAGATCGACCTTCTTTGTCAGCAGACCCTGCAGCACGGCATCGAGGTCACTGACATCATCAGGCTGGATATACTCTATATTCTTACCTTCAACAAAACCATAAGACTCCATCCCGGATTTGAACCCGTCAACAATATTCTGCATTCTGGCATTAGGTCTAATTATGCCTGCAAGAAAGGTTTTCCCCTTAGTGTGATCACTGTATCCAGGCAAAGGTGATAACAATATTAACAGGGGGATCAGGATAACATAGATAACTGCGCTTGATTTCATAGCATCCCTATCCATTGCAGATTATTATACTGATTTGTGTCAAATAAACAAACAGATGCAATATGGATATTTACAATATTAATCACATGTGAAATGCAAGACTACTGATTTGGAGTAATATGAGTTTTAAGATGCGCGTTGATCCAGCACTTCTCTTATCTTTTGTAAAATGACCTGAGGCGAGAAAGGTTTTGATACAAAGTTGATGTTGTCTTCGAGGAGTCTCTTTTTATGGATTGCATCGGTAGTATAGCCACTGATAAAGACAGCTTTTATACCGGGCATGGACTTTTTGATTTCATTGTAGGCTTCCGGGCCGCTCTTTCTCGGCATTATAACATCAAGGACAAGCAGGTCGATCTTATTTTTATTCCCCATGAATTTCTCGACAGCGTCTTCGCCGTCTTTTGCTTCAATGACAGTGTATCCGAATTCCTGTAGGACTGTCTTTGTGAGCACTCTTGCCGCTTCGTCGTCTTCCGCTATCAGGATGGTTTCAGTGCCGCCGACAGAGGAGATGATCTCTGCCTGTTTGTGTTCTTCTATTTTCGCCTTGATGACCGGCAGGTATATCTTGAAGGTCGTCCCCTCTCCCAATTCGCTATATACATTAACGTATCCGTTATGCTGTTTTATGATCCCATAGATCATCGCAAGACCGAGACCGGTCCCCTTGCCCACCTCTTTCGTGCTGAAAAAGGGCTCGAACAATTTTGCCTTTGTCGCTTCATCCATCCCCGTCCCTGTGTCGGTAACGGATATCTGGACATATGTTCCCGTGACTCCGAACCCGTGGCCGATTACGTACTCCCCGCTTAATTCGGTGCGTTCTGTTTCTATTGTCAAACTCCCCCCGCCGGGCATGGCGTCCCTGGCGTTTGTGGCGAGGTTCATCAATACCTGTTCTATCTGCCCGCTGTCAGCCATGACGGTGACGTCTTCATCGGTAAGCAGGGTCTTCAGTTCAATGTCCTCTCCGATCAGCCTCTTCAATAATTTATACACGCTCTCGACGATCGTATTGAAATTCACCGGTCTGGGGTTCATTACCTGTTTTCTGCTGAAGGCGAGAAGGCTGTGGGTCAGGTTTGCGCCCCTCTCAACCGAGGCGAGTATCTGTGTGACGTTGTGCCTCAGAGGATCGTCCTCCTTCATCTTCATCTTAAGGAGGTTGCCGTATCCGACTACCGCCGTGAGGATATTGTTGAAGTCATGGGCCACACCTCCGGCCAGAAGGCCTACCGCCTCCATTTTCTGCGCCTGGCGGAGCTGTGATTCGAGCTTCTTTTTTTCCGTTATGTCATTGATCAGCTCTATCACGGAGATTGTTTCCCCCGACTCGTTTTTCATTGCAAATGATCGTATTTCCACGTAAGAGGATTTGCCGTCTTTATCATAGTGTGTATGAATGACCGTGTGGGGTTTCCCGGTCTCAAAGGTATACCGTACAGGACACTCCTCTCCTTTTTCGTAACACGGTTTATTAACGTAGTGCGAAACTTCATAACAGCGTTTGCCTATAACGTCTTCACCCGGTGTTTGCACATATTCGCAGAAGGCCCTGTTGGCGGACAGTATCCTGTATTCTTTATCAATGACGATAAACCCTTCCCCGACGCTTTCAAGGATGTTTTTGATAAATTTCTCGGACTGCCTGAGCTCAGTGATGTCGGAGAATACCAGGACGACCCCGGTGATGTTGTCTTTTTCATCTTTGATCGGCGCGCTGCTGTCATCAATCGGTATCTTTACGCCGTCTTTTGTTATCAATACGGTGTGGTCCGCGAGGCTGGTGATCATCTTGTCCCTCAGCACCTTCTCTACGGGGTCCTTTACCTTCTCTCCTGTTTGTTCATTGATAATATTTAAAATCTCTTCAACAGCCTTCCCTGAGGCTTCCCTTATCATCCAGCCGGTCAAGGTCTCGGCAGCGGGATTCATAAATACGATGTTCCCGTTTATATCTGTTGTGATGACCGCGTCACCGATACTGCTCAAGACAGTGGAAAGCCACTTTTCATTTTCTTTCAGTTGTTTGTCCGTACGGTGTTTGCTGAGTGTTAATTCAATCCCGCTGAACAGCTCACGGTCCCCAATCGGCTTGATCATGTATCCGAAGGGCTGGGTTATTTTTGCGCGCTCCAGCAAAACGTCATCAGCATAGGATGTAAGGTACATGACAGGGATGTCATTTTCAGAGCGTATCCGGTTTGCCGCCTCGATCCCGTCCATATCCCCAAGCAGCATAATATCCATTAACACGAGGTCAGGCTTTATTTCCAGGGCCTTCCTGACAGCGTCCTCTCCCGAAGCTGATATGAATGGGACGTCGTAACCCATTCTTTCCAGCCGCCATTGCAGGTCCCTGGCGATAATTGCTTCATCTTCTACAACTAATATCTTTGCTTTTCCCAAAGTCCGGTCCCTTGCATAAGAACATTTCTTGCGCAGCTATTCATCTCTTAATCCCAAAATATCATATATGGCAGCTTCAATCAAATTTAATTTATTTATTATACGTCATAAAAACAGGACCACTGTAATTAATTTGAAAGGTTTCTTTTATTCAGGCGGTGCATGTGATAAAATACGATGGTTTTGATCCGGAAATCCAGGACA
>JACRQA010000096.1 GCA_016222915.1 Nitrospirota bacterium
TCTGGTTGTTTGCCTTCAAGGACCGTTCTTTTCCTTTGCAGAAGTATCGCTTCAGCTTCTTTGAATTTTGCTGTCTTTGTCGATTCTCTAATAACTCTGCCGTCAAGTCCAGCATATCTTATCCAGTAATATGCAGAGCCTTTTTGTTTATAAATGCCTTTTGCCATGTTATTGCCTCCTATAGAATCATTGTGTTTACTAAGTTGTCTTCGGATTTGAAATTGGTAAGGACATGGTGTTATTCTTTATCCCTATTTTATAGACGTATTACCTCAATGAACTAATATATGTAGATAGAATAGGGTTGTCTTAAATCTGACTTCAATAATTGAAGTCAAATATGGACTGCATAATTTAGAGCATAGCCTCCGGTAACTTCCTGATTTAACATGAATTTTCACCCTAACCTGATGATACACAATCAAGCGGTCACGGCGGGTCAAAAAAATAAAATCAGCACTGTCGAATCAAAAATCAACTAAAAAATACCCCCTTTCAATTAATCGTCTGATACCCTATGTATTGTCTTGGTTAAAGGATGTCTTTCTTACCGGTATGACACAGTATGAGTGTTAAGAAAAGTGGAGGTAATCCTCAATCTTATATTAAACCTTCAGCAATCGTCCGCGTCTGTCATGCGATATAGTGGTGTTTCGTATCCTACCCTGCTTGATGGTTAATCCTCGGAATGGATTGTCTCTCAATCCAGCTGTCTATATTTTTCTTCCTAAACCGGACGCCTCCACTTTGACCGGGCTGTATCTTGAAATAAGGTATCTGTTTATTGCTTACCAATGCATTGACCGTCCCCAGGGAAACTTTGAGGTATGCTGCAAGTCCTTTCTTGTCAAAAACAATGTCGGAATCATGATCATTGTTATGAGGCAAAATAGGCTTTAAGAGTTCCGTTACCCTTTGTGCGATTGCCTCAATGTCCTGTGATTCAATCTCGATCTTCATTTAATCAGCCCTGTAATTCCTGCAATGCAATGAGATATAGGACTTCAATTCTGGTTATTGCAGCCTTGAATCCGCTTTGGTCTTCACGCAACCATGCAGCATCCATTTCGGAAATTGCATTTTGAATATCTCCGTAAAGTTGTGGTCTCTGCTCTTCGATCTGTTCAGCGGTCAAGTCAAATGTTTTTAACCAACCAGCAAGGTTGTGAAACAGCCCTTCAAATAGTTCCCTCTGTGTTTCTTTTGCAGAACCTTTTGCATTCTCAAGTTTCTCCTCTTGGAAACTTTTGGTTTCCATAACGTTTCCCTGATAGTTTTTCTGTAACACCTTATTTGCTAATGCTTTTAAGCTCATAGTTTCCTCAAGGTTTCCTTATTGGTTTCCCATTTCCCTTAAAAGTTTCCGGGTTTCCATCCTATATATGGGAAACTGGGAACTTTTTACATTGAACATCATTCGCATCCTTTATTAATCCACGTGCAAGAGCTTTCTTCCTGTGTTTAGATACTGTTCCTTTGCTGCGTATATTAAGTTCCTCTGCAATTTCCCCAGGTTTAAAACCCTCATTGAATAAGTGTGCAACCTTCTCGGTCAGGCTTTCTTCAACGTCTTTATACGTCCACAACAAGCGACCGTCTTTTTCTGTCAGCATTGCTTCAAATGGTTTAACGTCATCACCGTAAAGCCCGCGAGCCTTTTCAAAATGTATCTCGAATTTTGCCCCTTCGGAAGGATGATAATCTGCCGGTCTCCGCAAATTGATAACGGTATCAAGAACGTCTTCACGCCTGCTTGTACCTCTTTGTAATCCGGCTTTACCGGCATGATGGATGAACAATATTGAAATGCCTTTGGACCTCAACCTTAAAGCCCATTCCTGCACAGGCAGCCATGATTCCCCTTCATTCTCTTTGCCGCTCCTGCAAAGAGTGGAAAGATTATCAAGGATTACCAGTTTGACATTATCAAGATGCTGCTCTATTGCTGCTTGCCCGTCAACCGTGGACAGGTTAGGCATACCGTATTTTTGCAGGTCAGGAGTTATGATATTGAGGCTGCCGGTGATTTCATAGTCAAGACTTACTATATGCCGGCTGAAACGCTCCTGCACAACAACGGCAGGCATTTCGCCGTCAATGTATAAAACGTTATAGGGTTTCTCAGCCCTCCATTTCAGAAAGCATCCACCGCCTGAAACAGCTAAGGCGATGCCGATAACGAAATGGGTTTTCCCAACCCCTCTTATGCCGTATAGCATTGATATGCTTTGACTCGTTATGATCGGGGTAAGGATGTTGTCACGTGGTGGAATTTCCAGAGACAATAATTGCTCAATGCTGACAACCTTCAAAAGCTTTCTATTTTCAGCTTGCTCTAAATTCAAAAGCGCCTCTCCTAAATCAAAGTCACTATTTTTCACGCCCTGTCACCTCCATAAAAAGATCAATTTTCGCCATATCGTCGCCACCTTCAAGAATATCAAGATGATATTCCCATATCGGTTCCAGATGATAATATTTTGCAAGCGCTTCGGCTTCTTCAATGGTCTTTACTCTGAGCTTTGCTTTCTGCAGGTTCTTGTAGAGAAAGCACAGTCGATCATGATATTTGTTTACCCATTGCTGAAATTCTTTAACAAGATTTCTTTTTAATTTCTCTCTCCTTATTTTTTGCTTAACTTCCGGGGAAGGTTCACTATTGGATATGCCTAAATATTGAAGCGCTTCCTTGAATGAAAGCCCTTTGTACTGCTGAATGAAAGAAATAGCGTCTCCGCCACCGCTGCCGCAACCGAAACAGTGAAAGCTCTGACGTTCAGGATCAACCTTGAAGCTTGCCGTCTTCTCTGAGTGCAGAGGACACAGCGCCCACAGGTCACGCCCATTCCGTTTCAATTCAATACCCTCGGATATTAAAACCTCAATAATGTCCGGCTTATTAAACATTGCTGTCTATCCTTTTCAGTAGATTTGAGATTTCTGAATCATCAATAAGGATACGCCCCGTGAGTGGATGCCGCTTTACCTTTATCTTTCCGCTTTTTATGTAACGGTACAATGTTGGTGGACTTACGTTGAGCTTTTTACAAAGTTCTCTTTTGCTTATCATTTTTCCCTCCAAGTTTGAGTATTAATAAAAAAGGCGGATGCAGCTGAAGTTTTATATCTTCAACTACTCCGCCTTCTATATTTTCCCTACTAAAAATAAACAACGGGCGATAACTCCTTAAAGTTACCGCCCGTTGTCGGGTAGGTAGTTTAAAAATTAATTCGGTTGCCCTTAACGGAGACAACCTATTTTTTTCACATCATAGCATAAAAATTACCAAAAATTTATTTCATATGTCAAGAGGGTTACTTATGTTCTTGATAAATCAAATAAAAAAAGTGTAATAAATGTTGTTACACCTTGTAACGCTATTATCTGTCCTTTTTACTATTGTCTGAGGTTTCTCCATTACTCAAAAAGCTCCGCATGACTGCCGGTGCGTTCAAAGATTATCGTCTTTTCCTTCTTGTTGATCTTATAGATAAGCAACCAGTCCGGTTCTATGTGTAAGTCTCTCCGGTCTTTGTAGTTGCCTTTAAGAGGATGGTCACGATAGGAAGGGTTTATTTAATTCATCTTCATCGAGCAGAATCCTGATAACAGTCTTTAATTTCTCTATGTTCTTATTGCCTGATCTCTCTATCCGTTTAATGTCTTTTTTAAACTGCCTTGTATAGACCGGCTGTAACATTAAATCCCCAGCTTCTTAAACATATCATCTGCATCTTTGCACTTTACAAGCTCTTTGCCTTCGTCGGTCTTCTTGAAGGTCTCACGTGTCGTCTTATTAGGTATCTTTACATCAAACGGCAGTCCCTGAAGCAGCCTGATTTGTGAGAGAAATATATTAATAGCCTCGGTGGTTGACATCCCCAGTTTCTTAAGTATCTTCTCAACGTCTTTTTTTAAATCCGGGGTAGTCCTTGCCATTATCATTGCGCTCTTTGACATTATTTACACCTCCTTTACTTCTTTCTTGAAGTGTATCACAATTGAAATACAAAAGGCTATCCATGTTGGTGGTATGAGCTAAAGTAAATAAGTTGGGCTTTTGAGGCAGGTTTTACCTTATAAATTATTGTCTGTCAGCATCCATTCTGACTATAATCCATGAACTTGGAAAAATACAACTTGCCATTTACTGACCAGTATCTGCAATTGATAACTTCCTGTTATTAAGGGGTTTCTTCTTAACATGACGTATTGATAATACTTATTTGTCAGTAAGATATGAATGACGCTAAGAACTGCGATAACAACTATAATATGCTTCATTCTGGATGAAGCACTAAGATTAACGATTTCATTTACACCAAATAGTGTCGAGATGACTAATGAGAGCTAATATTTTGAATGAGACTACTTATATTCCACAAAAACTTTCCCCTTGTACTGCCCTTCAATGGTCGGATTCTGCTCTATCCCATGGAGTCTGCGGGCATAGTATGGCACACCATCAGACTTGTCAGAGATATATTGATATATCTCATCAAAAGTAAGCGATCCGTTTTTGTTAAAATCAGCATTCTTATTATGAATAGCTTTTAAAAAGAAGTAAGTAAACATTCCATGCTTCTTCTCGTCATACCAGCTTGATATTTGTGCACCAGTTGAACTGGACAATACTACTCCATTTTTCAAGTTAATCACAGGATTATCAATTTCAAGAAGCAACGGAGATATTTTTTCATATATAGTAGCTCCTGAAAAACAGGCATCTAATACAATAGTTATAGAACGGGCAGACACCTTGGAAAGATTCTGGTAAAACACATCAGCAGAGTAACCGCTTAATTCTAAATATTGTGGATCAGCTTCTACGGGCACGAAATAACCTTTTTTATCCTTTAATCCAGGGGCTCCGTGTCCTGAATAATAGATAAAAATATCTGATATACCCTCTTTTATCGCATTATTTAATTTACCTTGGTATGTTTTTTCATTACCAAAATAAAGTTCAAAGTCACTTTTTGATGCATTTGATATCATAAACACATTGCCTTCTTTAAAGCCGAGCACGTTCACTAAATATTGTCTTACTGCCTGAGCATCATTGACTGCAAAATCTACGCGTTTAGCATTTCGATAATTTGCATTACCAATAACAACTGCAAAAGCATCGTTGTATTTTACTTTGTTCGCAGGGAGGTTCGTTTCTATATCTATGCTCAATCCTTTCATCGGATTGTTCTTTACTTCTAAGTTGCTTGCACCTGTATTACTTTCTGATATCTCTTTTATCTCAGACAATGTTGACCTTTCAGCGGACTTAGCTTGTGAAGTAACCTTATTTATTGCTGATTCCCATTGTGATCTAAGTTCATTAGCGAATGAAGTAAATTTATTTTGTTCCATCCATGAGATTGCTTTCACTATATCACTTCTTATAGATTCGATATTTTCTGGTGAATTAGCTTTCTCTTTTATCAGTCCACTTCTATAATCATAACTTAATTGGGCATCATCAAGATTTGGTAACCGATTATATAACATACGCTTTGCTTCATTACAGTTAAGATGCATTAGTGAAAGCCATAAGTGATCTCCCCATTCTCGTCCAAATTCATAAGCTTTTGACCTGCATTGATCCCATTGACCAAGAGATGCCGCACTTACAATGTCTAGTCGCTGCAAATGCATCTTGCGACCATCTCTGCATTTAACTTCTACTTCAATAGGAGTACCCTGTCGCTCAACAGTCAATTGTATAATATCGTTAACTCGCTTTTGGTTTATTTGTTTCATAAAATCTTTTCCATCATAAACACTTTCTCCATCAAAAGCTTTAATAAGATCATTTTGGATTAATCCTAACTTGCGAGCATAAGAAGAAACTGAAATAATTTCAAGACTTGGATTGAACCCGAATCCAATTCCGCATATTTGATTTGCAGGTATATTTGCTTCCAACTCTTTTAAAGCAACACTTGATCTTTGCATTTCTTCGTATGTATACGATCCAGACGTAGCACATGATGCCATAATTAAACATATAACGAAGCAAAAGATAATTGACTTAGCTTTGATCATGCTTCTTAACCTTATGAATAAAGTTGTTGCAGTAATAAGCCCATAATCTGATAGAATTATATATTACAAATAATGAATAGTCCAGAAAACGAAATAATATTTTTATTTTAAAATCTTGCATGCTACGGTAGAAATTGAAATTGTTAATATGACTTATCATAACTCGGCAAATTTCCTCTATTTTAAATTCAAATATTATTTTATTCCTAACGTGACGGTGACATGACGCTATGCAGTAATTATGCAGTTCATATTGGCAAGGATATGCAAAGATATGAAAAAGGTTAGGTTAAGACTTTAGAGGACTGACAGGATATATAAAGATTTATAAAGATATGGAAGGTAAGTTATCGATTAAATGGATACATGGCATTCAAGAGGTCGACGGTTCGATTCCGTTCAGCTCCACCATTTCTTTTCAATCATTTGTAGTTCAGGACTGCGGACAACTCAAGACCGGACCACCTGTCCGGCATTTTACTCTCGAAACGCATAGGAAGTCCGGTAACCGGGTGTTTGAATAACAGAAGATATGAATGCAGGCCGAGACGTTTGAACGGATCGGTCAGTGCCCCGTATTTCTTATCGCCTGCCACCGGATGGCCGATGTCGGCAAGATGGACGCGTATCTGGTTCTTCCGTCCGGTTTCAAGGAGTATATCAAGGAGCGCGTATTCCGGGCCATGCTTCAGAACGCGATATTTTGTTTTGGCAAGTTTTGCCTCATCAGAATGGGGGTCGCTGTATACCCTGAGAGACCTGGTCTCATTCAGACGGCTTACGATCTCGCCTTCTTTCTTTACCGGGGTCCCTTCAACTATGGCGTAATATCGTTTCTCAATATCTTTCCAATTCCCCTGGAGCTGCCGCTTCACGGCCTCGGTCTTCGCAAACACAATCAGGCCTGACGTGTCCCGGTCCAGCCGGTGGACAATGAATATCCTCTCCCCTGCCCCCTGGGACTTCTGCATGAGATAATCGTTTAACTGGTAATACGCGGTCCTGGTCTTCTCTGTCTCAGAGGCGATTGTAAGCAGGCCTGCGGGCTTGTCCACGATTATGACTGCATCATCCTCATAAATGATTTTGATCCCCAGTGACGGTGCCGCCTTTGTTTCTTTTTTACCCTTGCTTACCGAAATCGTATCACCCTTCAGCAACGGGTGACGGAGGTCCTTTACCGCTTTCCCATTCACCTCAATGGCTCTATGGCTGAGCATCTGTTTGATCTTGGTGCGTGTATATCCAAGAGCCGTCAGATTATCAATCAGAGTGCCATTATTTTTTATTTGAAAAACAGCCATAAGGGAAATAGTATAACACCGGCTATGCATAGGTCTTCAAGTTAATCGTTGCTTGTTCTCAGCATCCTTACTTCTCACTTATTTTCATATTGTATCTCAGGAGTTTTTTCCTGTAGAATACTCAGCATAACAGGCGCATCGTCTGATGCCTGGACACTATTATTCAGCGAAAATCAGGAGGTTGAAATGAGGGCCGGAAATATACTCGATACAATCGGCAACACGCATCATGTGAAAATAAATAATTTATTCAGCGACCGCGTCAATGTATGGATGAAGCTGGAGCGTTCAAATCCGGGGGGGAGCATCAAGGACCGGATCGGACTATCAATGATCGAAGACGCTGAGAGACGAGGTGTTCTCAAGAAAGACAGCGTAATCATTGAACCGACATCCGGCAATACGGGGATAGGACTCGCTATGGTCGCGGCAGTCAAGAAATACAGGCTCATCCTTGTCATGCCTGAGTCAATGTCTATCGAGCGCCGCAGGCTGATAGCGGTATACGGGGCAGAGCTCGTGTTGACGCCGAAAGAGAAGGGCATGAAAGGAGCAGTTGAAAAAGCCGCCGAGATGGTCGGGGAGATACCAAACGCCTGGATGCCGCAGCAGTTTGAAAACCAGGCCAACACGGAGGCGCACAGAAATTTCACCGCGCAGGAAATCCTGAAAGACTTTCCCGAAGGACTCGATTACCTCATTACCGGTGTCGGGACAGGCGGACATATAACAGGCTGCGCGCAGGTATTGAAAAAACAGTTTCCCGGATTAAAGGTCTTTGCAGTAGAGCCGGAACTGTCGCCTGTGCTCAGCGGAGGCAAACCAGGGCCGCATCCCATTCAAGGCATTTATCTCTCAATTGAGGGGCTCTTCTAGGGAAATGAGAAAATAAGATGCCTCACTTCGGATTGATTGACGACTCCCTCGGTCCTGTGGAATATGCAATGCAAAGGGCCAGGCTGCACATCCGCAGCGGCAAAAGAAGGCTCCGCCAGGGAAAGATATCGGCAGGGATCGTTACGCTTTATGACGCTGTGGTATACGCATTCGACTGGTATATCGCCTCTCCGGAGCGCAGGAGCAAACTGCGGATTGCAGAGGGAGAGGACCTGAAAGACGATAACACCGTCTATGAGATACTGAAGCGTTCAGATGTTATTGACAGTTCTTTTGATTATGGACTATTCAATAATCTGGTAGAGAAGTCTCTGGAACAGGAGATGCCTGATTATGATTACAGGGACATGTTAAATAGTTTAGAATCCCTCATGACCCGGCTCGGGGTCATGCCCTTTGATGAGAACGAACTGCCGCCGGAAGACCCGTCTACATATTAATACAAATCACAATGTCGAAAAGACACTCAAATGATATCCATTATGAAGGGAGTTATTGATATATGGAAGACCTAAAGACATCTGAAACCTGGCGGGTATTCAGGATACAGTCCGAACTCGTTGAAGGTTTTGAGACCCTGAATGAGCTTGGCCCGGCCGTAACGATCTTTGGCAGTGCGCGTCTATCCAAGGGTAACAAATACTACAATGACGCCGTCACTCTCGCAAAGATGCTCGCGGACGACGGGTTCGCAATTATTACAGGAGGCGGCCCCGGGATAATGGAAGGCGCCAACAAGGGCGCGAAAAAGGGCAAGGCCCATTCTGTCGGGCTCAACATAGAGATCCCTTCTGAACAGGTCCCGAACAAATACCAGGACGTGACCCTTTCATTCCGCTATTTCTTCATCAGAAAGCTCATGTTCATTAAATATGCTATGGCTTACATTATCTTCCCCGGAGGGTTCGGCACCATGGATGAACTATTTGAGGCCCTGACCCTTGTCCAGACCAACAGGATCAAGTCCTTCCCGGTCATACTCTACGGCACTGAATACTGGAAGGGTCTCATAGACTGGATGAAAAATACCCTGGTTCCAAGCGGAACAATAGGCAGGGAAGATTTCGCCTTGTTCTCAATTGTGGACACGCCGGGGGACGTACGCTTCCTTATAAATGAACACTCCAGGGTCTTCGGAGGTGTAAGGCCAAAGGGGTCGAACCATAAAAAGCAAAAGCCGAACAATTGTAAATCAGGCACTGGTGACAACCTGAGGGAATAATACCGCACTGGAAACTATTCAGGTATTTTAATGTCTATTAAATGACAAACAAGACACAGCTCACTCCTTGAATTATTAATACGCGGCATCTTGGGCATATTCAATTTACCATGTGAATCATGACAGGTAGCGCATTCAACGACCGCAGTTGCCGCGCTTGCGCCGAAAATGGGGACCTTACCGGTCTTTCCGGAAACATAAAATTGATTATTTTCTTTAACGATGACGTGATTAATCTTGTCCGGGGCGAAATCAAGCGGGGAAAATTTAATCGGGTGGTTGTCCATTTTCTGAACGCTGGTCTTAAGCCTGGCAGAAGGCAGGATCGTTACTGTGCCTTTATGACAGGATTCACAGAGCCGTGAAATATCGGGGTTGATAAGCGCCGCTGATTCAGCGCCGGGACTTGGGGAAATGTGGCAGATGCTGCAACGGCCCCCAGGCCAGCCGTGGACATCACGAAAGCCGGCATTCTGCCCGGCATCAAGCTGAATAGCCGGTATCTCACCGCTTTGAAGATCCGATGTATTGAATAAAATAAAAAGGCTGATAAAAATCAGAAGCCTGTTCATAAACGCTCCTCGATAACTCCCTTCTGCTAAAATAATATCACATTTCATCGCCCGTATCTCTCCCTAATCATCCGGACTGCAGCGCAGTGACGATATTCATCCGGGCCGCACGGGCCGCAGGCAAAACGCCCCCGACAAACCCCATGACAAGAGAGAAGGCAAGGGCCTTGTATGCGATCTCAAAGGAGAGAGTGAAGTTGAACGCGAGCTCCGAGAAGGTCTGGAAGTTCATAGTGGAAATAGTCATGAGCTGCAGGAATGAGGAAAAAAACAGCCCGGCACAGCCCCCGGCAAAACTCAGCAGCAGGGATTCCATTATGAACGATATGAGAATGTCCCTCCTGTTAAAGCCCAGGGCGCGTAATGTCCCGATCTCCCCTGTGCGGTTTGCAACCGCAGAATACATGGTGATCATCGCGCCGATAATCGCGCCAAGAGAAAATATTACGGTCAGCGACACGCCGAGGATGCGGAGGAACTTCGCCATCATCTCGGACTGCTCTAAATAGTAGCGGTTTTCGCGCTTTGCCTCAAGCGTAAGGCGCGGGTCGCTCTCTATACGCAATTTTAATTTCTCAAATTCGGATGAAGCGCGGAGTTTGAATATTATGGATGAATAAACGGGCCGCCGAAAGGCATGCATCATCTGGTCGGCATCTCCCCATATCTCGGAGTTGAACCCCGTGTTACCCGCGTCAAATACCCCTACCACTGTCCAGTCTCTCATCCCAAACCTCAGGGTTTCACCGAGCCCGCCGCCTTTGAATCTCTTTGCGATGCTCTGCCCCGCAATTATCTCCGATGAACCGGCGCGGGGCAAACGACCTTTAACGAGCTTCACCTGCGGGCGCAGGAGGAGGGAATTTTCAGAGACTCCCCGTATCGTTACATTTGACTGTTTGCCGGTCTCCCTCTTGGGAAGCATTATAAGCACGACCAGCTCTTTTGCCAAAAGCCCCCCGCCTTTTTCTCCGATCAATATTTCAGGCTGTGTCTCGATGATGGAAGCCTGGGAACGCTCTATCCCGCTCTGTACTTCAGATACAGCGCCTTTCCGGATTATTACAACATTATCATTGGAGCCGGTCTCGACGAGCGCCTTCTGCAGACCTTCCGCAAGCATCAGTATTGACGCAAATACAAACACGACAAGGGCTATGCCCGAGGCGGTCAGTACTGTCGTCAACCTCCGCGTCCGGAGATTTCGTATGCTGTATGAAATAGGTATCTTCATTTTAAATTTTCCTAAAATCCCCCTTAGTCCCCCTTTTTCAAAGGGGGATTTCCCCTCTTTAGTAAAGAGGGGTGAGGGGAGATTTTTCAATTCACCCTATCCTCCTCAACCCGTCCGCTATGCGTATGCTGACGGCGCGGTAAGTCGGGATAATCGCTGCCGTAATACCGATGACGAATGCTGCCGCGACATCCAGGTAAATCGTATTGACCGATACGTTGAATATCGGGAAGAACTGGCTCATTTCATTGCCGAAGGCCTTTGCAGCGGGAAAGGTCAATATGGTCCCGATTACGCACCCGGTCGCGGAAATGAACAGGGACTCGCCGAATACCAGGACCGCAATGTACATGCCTCCAAAGCCGAGTGTCTTGAAAACGGCATATTCGCCAATACGCTCTCTTGCGGACATCGCCATCGTGTTGGCCATCACCGCCATGATTATGATAATCACTACAAAAGAAACAAGCTGTATGGCAATGACAATCGCCTCGCTCATGGAAATGAAGCTCATCTGAAACGCCTTCTCGGTCTCAGTGAGGGTTTCCGCAAGAGAGTTTTTAAAGGTCTTATCTATAGCTGCAGTCACGTTAGATGCTATGTTAGGGTTTTTTACCCCGATCATGTAAAAGCCGACCTGGTCCGCCCGGGCCGCAATCGTCTTTTTCAGCGTTTCATTGAGATAGTCCCAGTGAAAAAAGAACTGCGTTTCATCGACGCTTTTGGTCCTGCCTTTATAAATGCCCCTCAGGACAAACTCCCACTCTCCCGGAAATATAGTGCCTTTCAGTATCACGGTATCTCCAGGTTTCCATTTGTATTTATCAGCGAGCTTTCTTCCTGCGGCAAACCCCTTCCGGTCTCGCAGAAGCGCAGCAAGCTGGTCAGGCTGGAAGACATATTCGGGATACAATTCGAGATAGCTCTTAGGCTCAACAGCAAAATTGGGGAAGAAGTTTTTCTCATCGATGTATATGCCGCCGAACCAGTTCCCATAAGAAACAACGGTAACACCGTCAACCTGGCGTATCTTTTCTTTGTATGATAGTGGAAGCGGGAAAATGAGTGAAATGGCATTTCTGCTCACAAGCCTGTTTGCGGCAGATGCTTCCACGCCTGCATACCACGCATCAACTACCGTCCGCAGGAGACCGAAGGCGAGTATTGCAATGCTGATCCCCGCAATGGTCAGGAATGTGCGAAGCCTGTGCCGGAAGGCGTTTTTAAAAATCAGCTTGAGGACCTGCATTCAACACACCCTTATCGAGATGTTTGATGAAATGGGCCTTCCCGGCAGCGCGGGGGTCGTGGGTCACCATGATGATCGTCTTTCCGAGTTCGTGGACAAGCCGGTCCATCAGTCCCAATATTTCCTCGGCAGAAACCCTGTCGAGGTCGCCGGTCGGCTCATCCGCAACTATTATGGCGGGGTCGGTTACAATGGCGCGGGCTATGGCGACACGCTGCTGCTGGCCGCCTGACAATTCCCCTGGATAATGTTCCAGGCGGTCGGAGAGGTTGACGATCCTCAACGCGGTTTCCACGTGCGACTTCTTCTCCTTTTTCGAAAGTCCTGACAATAGGAGCGGAAGCTCTACGTTTTCAAAGGCTGTGAGCACGGGGATCAGATTATAAAACTGGAAGATAAAGCCTACATTGGCTGCGCGCCATCCGGCAAGCTCCATCTCCGAGAGGGCGGCGATATCAATGCCTGCGACGTTTATCACGCCGCTGTCCGCCTTGTCGATACCGGCGATCAGGTTCAGTAACGTGCTTTTGCCGGAACCCGACGGCCCCATCAATGCGAGGAATTCACCTTCAATGATATCAAACGTTATGTCATTGAGGACCGGTATGTTCTGGTTGCCCCTCTGGTAGGACTTGCAGATGTTCCGTAATTCCACAATGGGTCTTTTGCCATTCATTCTTTTTTCATTTTTCAGCCCGATACCCCGGTGCTATCAGGACAGGGGAGGCTGCCGGAAAAGCTTTACCTGCGATACCTTTATGAAATACAAA
Organism: Nitrospirota bacterium; assembly: GCA_016222915.1. GTDB lineage: Bacteria > Nitrospirota > Thermodesulfovibrionia > UBA6902 > UBA6902 > UBA6902. The sequence continues at coordinate 13,289 of JACRQA010000096.1, forward strand.
AAGCATAATTGATATTTTCTGAACTTCACTTAGTGATTATTCCTGCCGCCAAAACTTAATTCCAATGTCCCATCGCTTTGTAAAGGTTTTACGGCAGCCTTCCCTGTCCTGTATACAGCATTAAGAGTTATTGTTCAGCTATCTTCACACGGTCTTTGTCTTTCAATTTAGCAGACGGCTTCAGTACGACCCTGTCCCCTGCGTCTAATCCGGCCGATACCTTGACCATATCGCCAAGCATTTCTCCTGTGGTTATCTCCTTTTCAACCAGACGGTCATCCTTTATCAGGAAGACGGCTTTACGTCCATTACGGTCCATGATCGCTGAAGGATTGACAACCATGCGGGGCTCCTGTTCTCCCGGCCCGACCTGGCGGGAAAGAAAAGCGACTTTGGCGCTCATCTCGGGCAATATACGGTCGTCCTTATCGATAAACCGGACCTTGACCAGGACCGTGGCCTTTGACCTGTCTGCAGTGGGCACGATCATGTGCAATTCCCCGCGAAAGCGCAAGTCCGGAAAAGCATCAAGCTGTATCTCGCAGGGCTGGCCCACGGACACATTATGAAGACCCGATTCAGAGACGTCCGCTTCAACCTGCAATGAACCCATATCGGCGATGGTCACCACCGCTGACTTTGCATTGGCGGCCGCTCCTATAGGTGTTACTATATCACCGGCATCAGCATTCTTTGTCAGCACCACCGCGTCAAACGGCGCGCGCACAAAGGTATATTCCAGGGAAACCTGCGCGCTCCTGAGGGCAGCTTCCTGGGCACTGACAGCAGCCTCCGCCGCGTCCACCGAGGCCGATGCCTTCTTATACCGGGCATCGGAAGAATCAAAAATGCTTCGGGAGATGAGGCCGTCAGCCATCAGCTCTTTATTGCGGCCATATGTTAATTCCGCGTCATGGAGCTCGGCCTGGGCCTGCTTAAGGTTGGACCGCGCGGCATTGAGGTTGGCTTCAGCCTGAGCGACTGCGGCAAGGCTATCGTCATTTTCGAGGCGCGCGAGGACCTGGCCTTTTTTAATTTTACTCCCCTCTTCGACCAGCATCGCCACGAGACGTCCGGTGACTTTGGAGGCGACCGCAGCCTTGCGCTGCGCAACGACATACCCGCTCGCGTTCAGGTCCGTAAAGGTCTGGGAAGGATACATCAGGGAAACGCTTGTGACCTCAACTGTTTGAGCAGGCGATAAAAAACCCGCCCAATAAAGTCCCGCAGCAAGGACAATAAGCAGAAGCGCGAGTCCCCGGTATATCGACTTCCGGCGTTTCCCCGGCGCTGCGGTTGCCTGTGATTTATCTATCCTTAATTTTGAAAGGTCTTCATTCGCCATTCTATTACAGGACGTTGGACATGTCCCAGGGAACGTCGTTAATTTCCATCCCTATCCTGTGCCTGATATTCTGCGGCGGTATTTTGGTCGTCCACATTATTGTGCATTTCAGGACCACCGCCACTCCTGTATGGGACCGGAATTTTAATTCAACGGCTTCGTCAGTCAGGAAATCAATACCGGACACAAGCTCGTCCGTCAATACATTTACACCTGAAGCCGAGATATTTTCCACAATGCCGGTGTAGATATTATCGCGATATAAGATTTCAGTTTTATACCCGGCTTTGATCCTTTCAGAGTATCTTCTGTCCATATTTATATCCCCGGTCCCTTCCCATGCAGTATCAGACATGCCAACCTGTCTAAAAGGAGTATAACAAATGTGACTGAATAGTCAAAGAGGTGGGGCTTACCTAGGGCCAATGATAAACCAACAGTAGGCCGGCCGGAGCCGCCAACAGTAGGCCGGCCGGAAGTAGTTGCCTTAAGCAACGGAGCCGCCGGAATGATAAAATTCTACAGTTACGCCTCCGTGAATTTTCCCGCTGCCGGCAAATCAATTATTATTCTCGTAAACTCGCCTTCCCGGCTTTCTATTTTGAGTGAGCCGTTATGGTCCATGACAATACCGTGGCATATGCTTAATCCAAGCCCGGTGCCTTCGCCCTCAGGCTTGGTGGAGAAGAAAGGGTCGGTGATCTTGTCTATAATTTCCTGGGAAATACCTGCGCCGCTGTCGTAGAAAATTATCCTGACATTTGGAACGCCTTCCTTTATTAAATTTGCGCACGAGATATTAATGATCTTGTCGCTGTGGTCTTCCGGGTATTTTTGTTTCAGGGCATAACGCGCATTGCTTATCATATTCAAAAGTATCTGTTCTATCTGCTGTTTGTTTGCATATATCCTGCAAAGGTCGGGGGGGAGGTCCAGGTTAATTTTTATGCCCTGTTTCTTTAGTTGTGTCTCAGTAAGGGCGAGCGCGTCGTCGATTATCTCTCTCAAGCTCACAGGGGCCTTCGCCCCCTTGTTGTCCCTGGAGAACGACAACAGACTGCTGACAATGCCGGCGATGCGGTCGCTCTCTTTAATTATCCGGCCCGCGATGTCTTTCTCCTTGCTTCCCTGTTCGCTCCTGTTCGACAATATCTGGGCGTAATTTATGATGCCGTTGATAGGATTGTTGATCTCGTGTGCAACACCCGCGGCAAGCCTGCCGATTGACGCCAGGTGTTCCGCCCGCATCAGCTCCCCGTAAAGCATGATGTTGTCGGTGACATCGATAAGGCTTAGTATCAGTCCCAGTTTTTTCCCCGCTGTGTCTATGACGGGGCTCAGGCTCCAGTCCCAGAACGTGGTGCCCTTCTCGTTATGATACGGGTGAGTGAAAGGCTTGGCGCGCACGAAAAGGGACTTGCCCGTCTCCACGACATTACGGAAGATGGCCTCGTTTTCTTCATTAGGGTACAGGTCAAAATGGTTTTTCCCGATGAAAAATTCCGGGGAGCTGCCGTTGGCCTCGGCGTATTTTGTGTTTACCTTGATAAAATTGAAGTCCATGTCCATATACGCAATAAGGACATGGACATTGGCGAAGACATTTTCCAGCAGCTCGTTTGCGGCCTGCAGGGACAGATTGCTCCATTGGAGCTCTTTCGTACGCTCTTCCACAAGCTCCATAAGGTACTCACGGTGCTTCAGCAGCTCTTCTTCCACCTTCTTTTGTTCGGTGATGTCCCTCGCCGCGCCGAGGATCTCCCTTGTCCTGCCGTCCCCGTCCCTGCTGAATACGACGTTCCTGCCGCTTATCCACAGCCATGAGCCGTTTGCATGCTTCATCCGTAATTCAATGTCGATGGTGGTGTTGTCATCGGCCTTTGCAATGGCCCTGGCTTTCATGTTCAGATAGGGCAAGTCCTCAGGATGAACGATCTTCTCATATATCCCCTCTCCCATCAGTCGTACATCGTCCTGAGTATAGCCGAGGGTGTTCTTGAGCTCCCTGTTGGCATAGATAAGTGCGTGGTCCTTGATATCGAGAATAAAAAGGATATTAGGGGTCGTGTCGGCTATGCGCTGCAGGAGGTGCTGTTTTTTCTGGAGGGCCTCGCCCGCCTGCCAGCGTTCTCGGGCGTATCTCAGCGAACGCGCCAACAAGTTACTGTCTATCTGTCCCTTGACCAGGTAATCCTGCGCGCCGAACTTGAGCGAGGAGACCGCCGCCTCTTCGTCATCGAGCCCTGTCAGTATCACTATCGGCGCATTTGGGGCCAGGTTTCTTACCTCCTGAATTGAGTCAAGCCCGTTACCGTCAGGCAGGCCGATGTCCAGGAGAACGGCGCTGAATTTTTTATTGCTGAGAAGCTCAAGGCCGCCGGACAGGGAATGGGAATATTCGAGTTCGCAGGGGAACATCTGCGACTCGTGCAACATCTCCTTAATCAACCTTACGTCTCCGGCGTTGTCCTCGATAAGCAGCACCTGAACAGGCGCATGCATGCCCGGCTGTTTTGTCATCCTCCGTCCTCCGTGTAATTATTACGAATACTATAATCAATCAATAGAGATTCTTGCAAAAGCCCTCCTTAGTTAAGGAGGGGATTAAGGGGTGGTTTGTTTTATAAATTACCACCCCGGCTGCTTAAAGCACCTACTGTTGGCTACGGCCACCCCTGCTTAAGGCACCTACTTTTGGTCCTAAAATAGGAGGGGAGCTAAAAACAACCCACCCCTGCTTAAAGGCACCCTTGACCAAGGAGGGGAATCCCAGCCTCATCGACTAATAAATTTAACAAATTCCTCAGCAGGAAGCGGCCTGCTGAAATAATATCCCTGGACCTCGTCACACATGGCCGATTGCAGGAAGGCAAGTTGTCCTTCAGTCTCCACTCCCTCCGCGACAACATTGATGTCCAGGTGGTGCGCCATGTCGATCAGTGAGCGGACAACGGACCCGTAATCCGGATCAGCCGCAAGATTGTCTATATATGACTTATCGATCTTCACCGCCCGCAGGGGCCATTTCAGGAGATGGCTGATCGAGGCGCTTTCCTTGCCGAAGTCGTCTATGAATATCTGGACACCAATGGCTTCGAGCTTTATTAATATGGAAGCTAAGGAGTCAATGTCCTTTACCGCCAGGCATTCGGAAATCTCAAGCCCAAGGTATGAAGGACCGAGTCCTGTTTCATTCAATACACGGGTCACTGTCTCCACGATCTGCGGCTGCCGTATATGCCGGGCCGACAGGTTGACTGTAACGCATACGGGCCTGTGTCCGGCGTCCTGCCATGCCTTGTTCTGAAGGCAGGCGGAGCGGAGCGCCCATTCGTCGAGCGCTGTGATAAGGCCCGTTTCCTCGGCCTGTGGAATGAATTGCCACGGGAGCTGCAATCCGTCCACGGGCTTTTGCCAGCGCATGAGCGCCTCAACGCACGTTACCAGCCTGGAATGGACCTTCACCTGTGGCTGGTAATGCAGGACAAATTCCCCTTTTGCATACGCATCCTGCAGGAGGCCCTCGAGCTTCTTCCGCTCAGAGGCCCTGTCATTCATGGCGTGTGCTTTCTCAGAAGCGTTTCAGAGTCTGCCCCGTCAACAGGGTAAAGACTGATGCCTATGCTGGTAGTGCAGCTAAGCGAATGGCTATTGATGATAAAAGGTTCATGAAGAGAGGAGATGATCTTTTCGGCGATTATGGCCGGGGCCTCTTCCTGGACGGTCTTATGGAGCACGACCACAAACTCGTCCCCGCCGGTCCTGGCCACTGTATCACTTTCGCGCAGGCAGGCCTTCAAGCGCCGCGCAACTTCTCTGAGCACTCCGTCCCCGGCCTCGTGCCCGAAGCCGTCGTTGATCTCCTTGAAGTTGTCAAGGTCCATGCACAGAACGGCCGCCTTATGGCCTTCCCTCGATGCCTGGGTCAATGCCAGCCTGATACGGTCCGTAAGGAGCCTCCTGTTGGGCAGGTTTGTCAGCGAATCATGATATGCGAAATGCCTGACCGCGTCCTCCATGTATTTGCGCTCAGTAATGTCCTGTGCGGTCCCTAAAATCTGGCGGGGCCTTCCCTCGGCGGTCCTTGTAAAAACGACGTCACGGGTGTTCAGCCAGCGCCACTGGCCGTTCGCATGTTTTACACGCAATTCTGTTTCGACAATGACACCGTCTCCGGCCGTTTCATATCGTTCCAATAACTCCGGCAACCGGAGGATTTCATCGGGGTGTAAAAGCCTTTCATAAATATGCGGCGACAGCTCTTCGATGTCGTCGATGTCATATCCAAGCATGTCCCGGACAGTGTGGTTAACGTAGACAACATGGTTTGAAATCAGGTCAAAGACATAAATTATGTTCGGGGTCGATTCGGTGACACTCTGGATGAACTGCCGGCTGCTCCAGAGATGTTCCTCCACGCGCTTGCGCTCCACGGCGTACCTTATGGACCGCAGAAGCGCCCCGCTGTTTATCCGCCCTTTGACCAGGTAATCCTGTGCCCCCATCCTTAGAGCGGATATGGCGGCTTCTTCGTCATCAAGACCGGTCAGCATCACAACCGGCGTGACCGGCGACTTGTTGATGAGTTCAACAATCGAATCAAGGCCGGAGCTGTCAGGCAGCCCGATATCAAGAAGGACAACATCAAAATCTTCCTGGCCCAGGCGCTCGATGCCTTCGTACAGAAACGTCGCATGATCGAGCGAAAAAGGCAGGGAAGACTCGGCAAGCATCACCTCAATCAGCATGGCGTCGCCGGGATTGTCTTCGATCAGCAATATGTGAAGTTTTTTTGGTGTCATCATGCTTAAAAACCACCCCTGCCCCTGCTTTGTTAAGGGCTTACAAACCACCCCTGACCCCTCCTTAACCAAGGAGGGGAGTTAAGTTAAAGCTCCCCTCCTATTTTAGGAGGGGTGGCCGAAAGGCCGGGGTGGTAAGAGATTAAACTCTTGACCCTTTTTTTACATCATATCACGGTCTGGGCAGCTTGACTATAGTGAACCAGAAGTCCTCAATGGCATGCACTACCCTAATGAACTGATCGAGGTTTACCGGCTTTGTCACGTAGCAGTTGGCATGGAGATTGTAGCTCTTGAGAATGTCCTCCTCAGCGGATGAGGTTGTAATGACTACCACAGGTATATGCTTAAGGGCTGGGTCGTTCTTTATGTCCTCAAGCACCTCGCGGCCGTCTTTCTTCGGAAGGTTCAGGTCGAGCATTATCAGGTCCGGCTCGGGGACCCCGGAGGAGTATTTGTCCTGGCAGCGGAGAAACGACATCGCTTCTTCGCCGTCATATACAACGTGAAGGTTGTTGCACACCTTAGAATCTTTCAGGGCCTCCTGCATAAGCCGCACGTCTCCCGGATTGTCTTCCACGAGTAGCACTTCAATAGCTCTGCTTGTGTAAGTGTTCATTGTCTTTTAGTTCTCCTATCATAATCTTATTGGAATATAAGTTAGTCAGCTTAATCCCCTCCTTAGTCAAGGAGGGGATTAAGGGGTGGTTTGTTATATTAAGTTTCCCCTTCCCAAACTCCCCTCCTTAACTAAGGAGGGGTCAGGGGTGGTTGTTTTTATTATTTACCACCCCGGCTGCTTAAAGCACCTACTGTTGGCTGCGGCCACCCCTCCTAAAATAGGAGGGGAGCTAAAAACCCCCCGTTCAAATCCCTGCCCCATTAATACCTCCAGGCCCCAGGTCCCCAACCGCCGGACCCTGTCTTTTCACCGGTATCGTAAAACAAAACGTCGCCCCCTTGCCGTATCCGGATTCGACCCAGATGCGGCCTTTGTGCCTGTCTATGATCTTCTTGCAGATCGCAAGGCCGATCCCGGTGCCCTGGTATTCTTCCCTGGAATGGAGCCTTTTGAATATCTGAAATATCCTGTCGAAATATTTCGGGTCAATGCCAATGCCGTTGTCTTTGACCCGGACCACCCATTCATCGTCTTTCATTTCCGAAGATACGTTTATAAGCGGCGTGTCAGTCTTGCAGAACTTCATCGCATTGCTCAACAGGTTTTGAAATACCTGCACCATCTGCACCTCATCCGCATATATGACCGGAAAGGTCTCATGAGTTATCTCCGCGCGAGTTCCGTCGGTCTCCACTTTGAGGTTGATGAGCGCTTTATCGAAAGCGGATTTCAGATCGATCAATTTGTACGGCTCGTTACGTGTGCCCACGCGCGAGTAGGCCAGCAGGTCATTCAGGAGCAGTTGCATATGGGCGGTCCCGTTTACGGCGTATCCGATAAACTCATCGGCGTCTTTGTCGAGCCTGCCTTTATACCGGTGGCCGAGAAGCTGCACATAGCTTGAGACCATGCGCAGCGGCTCCTGCAGGTCATGAGACGCTATATATGCAAACTGCTCAAGCTCCTTGTTGGACCTCTTCAATTCATTAAGCAGGCGCTCGCGCTCTTCTTCCAGCTTCTTGCGCTCCGCATTTTTCATGGACTATCCTTATCTCGCCGGTCGCTTTTCTCACGACCCGGTGCTCGATCTCATAGGTGTCTTTTCCCTCGCGCAACGATCCGGAATACGCCTCATTCACCGCTGCCCGGTCTTCGGGATGGACCGCTTCAAGGAAGGCATCATAGGTTGCGCTGAATTCCTGCGGCTTGAGACCGAATATCCTGTATACTTCATCAGACCAGTACAGGCTGTTGCTGATAAGATCAAGCTCCCAACTGCCGAGATGTGCAATCTTCTGAGACCTGTTCAGTCGCTTCTCGCTGTCACGCAGCGATTCAAAAAGCCTGCTGTTATGAAGGGCGATGGATGCAAGCTCGCCAAAGGCTGTGGCCATCCGTGCATCGTTGTCAGTGAATCCACCCTTCTTGTTTGCAAGCCCGAGGATGCCGACAGTCACCTCGTCTATCAGCAACGGGGCAAACATGACGTTTTCAAGGGCCGCGTGTCCTTCCGGCATGAACTCTACCCATTCACTCCGGGTAAAGTCATTTTCATAAACAGTCCTGCCGGAGCTGTATGCGGTCCCGCGCAATCCCCTGACAGGCATCGGCAGGGAAGGATCAACCGTGCAGGGGCGTCCCCCGGCGTCCAGGAAGAGGACTTCATTTTCATGGCCGTCTTTT
>JACRQA010000107.1 GCA_016222915.1 Nitrospirota bacterium
TCCCTAGTTCTAGACTCTGTGTTCCATCTTTGACCCGTTCTACTTGCATGTGTTAAGCGCGCCGCCAGCGTTCGTTCTGAGCCAGAATCAAACTCTCAATTATAAATTGACTGCGGGCCTACTTTTTAGTTCTCAAAGATCAGATTTTACTTATTTATTATTGTACCACCGGCTTAAGTCAAATAATATTGCTCAGCTTCCTATCACAAAACGTAATACTATTTCTTCTCACAGCAAATATTATCAAACTTTAAGCATGATATTTTTACCACAAATCCAATATGCAGTCAATACTTTAAATTCCATATATAATTCTTATTAATGGCAGATAATCACGTTTACCTAAATATATCTTAAATTATCTCAATAATCTTAAAAATAAATAAATTTTCCTATTAATAGCATCAATCATTTAAGAAACATTAACAAAATTAAGACAACCAAGATTCAATAACCTTGATATATCAATATTCTAATCAATAACCCTTTGGTAAATAACAATTATGATCATCTTTCAATTTCTTGACACGTGCTCATACCAGTTGCTATATTAGTAACACTTCTCAATGTAGAGTGCTAGTTATGATGACCAAAATAGACACACGGCTTAAAGAAATACTCTGTGCAATTATACAAAGTCATATTGACCTAAATATTCCTATCGGGTCAATGTTAATTGCCCAGCGATTTCCGGTTGGCTTATCACCCGCTACTGTACGAAGTACAATGGCCAAGTTAGAGGAGATGGGATATATCACTCAACCTCACAGATCAGCAGGTAGAGTGCCTACTGAAAAAGGTTATAGGTTCTATGTCGACTATCTTATGGGTGAGCAAACATTATGTATTAATTCCGATCTGACAAAAGAGTTGTCCGACAGGCTCAGCATTATCAGTCAGGACAGCGATACACTGATTAATGCAGCTGCGAGGACCCTTTCTTTGTTCTCTCGTTATCTTGCGATAGCTACTCCTCCAAAAATAGATGACATATTATTAAAACGTATTAAATTTATTAAGTATGAAAACAAGAAAATATTGGTCGTTATTATTTCAGATGAAGGGGTAGTTAAGAACAAGATCATCGAGCTAGACAAAATATATACTCAGAAGCATCTTGACATGGCATCCAATAAATTAAACTGCGAATTCAGTGGACTCACAATAAAAAAAGTAAGAGAAAAAATAGCCTATCAGTTATATAAGGAAAAAACAGTCTGCGATCAACTGGTTGCCAACTTGCTCTATCTCTGTAACACTATTATTCCCCCGGAAAATGATAGCTTATATTTAAACGGACTTTCCGGCACATCCAACCTTCCGGATTTTGCAACCATGAAGCAGATCAAAAATATTTTAAGGGCTATCGAAGACAAGAGGTTTATGCTACAATTGCTTCAACTTATTAGTAAGTCAAATGGTACTCGAGTATTTGTCGGGATGGAAAACATATTCCCCCCAATAAGTGAATTAAGTATGGTTATATCTACCTACAGCAAAAATAAATTCATCAGCGGGGCCGTAGGAATAATCGGGCCGACCAGGATGAATTATAAGAAAATGATTCCGATCGTCGATCACACCGCAAAAGCTCTGTCGCGGAAATTATCAGAAACTTAATTAACACTTAGATATCTTGAAGGGGCATTATATATGACAGAAGAGGGAAAACAGTTTCTTGAGGATGTTGAGCAGAAGGAAACTGGGCAAGAAACAGCTCATAAAGAGGATGTTGAATTTGATACAGTTGACAAATTAAAAAAATCTCTGGAGCAAGCAAACGATAAATATATCAGGCTGTATGCCGATTTTGAAAACTATAAAAAAGTTGCAGCCAGGAATAAAGAAGAGCAGTTAAAATATGCGAATGAAGATATATTGACTGATATTCTTACCGTTATCGATCACCTTGAGTTGGCTCTTCAGCACTCTACCGGGAATGAAACTTCGGATGCACTGGCAGAGGGAGTTCAACTGACCCTGAAAGAGTTAAAAGGCATACTCGAAAAGCATGGATTGGTAACTATTGATGCACTGGGTAAACCGTTTGATCCCTTTGTTCATCATGCAATGTCCCAAATAGAATCTGAGGACGCAGTGGAAAATACTGTAGTGAAAGAGTTCAGGAAAGGTTATATGTTAAAAGAGAGAGTTTTAAGAGCGACCCTGGTAGGAGTTGCAAAAAAGCCGCCTTTGTCCGGTGCTTCGAGAGACAACAACGCTGAAAATCAATCCATTTAAAAACAAAATAATTTAAATACTGCTAAAGGAATTTTAGAGGAGGGACTTATGGGAAGAGTGATTGGAATAGACCTTGGAACTACGAATTCAGTTGTATCTGTCATGCAAGGCGGAGAGCCGACAGTTATAGCAAACCAGGAAGGCACGAGGACCACTCCTTCAGTTGTAGCTTTTACTGACAAGGGGGAAAGATTAGTCGGGCAGATTGCCAAAAGACAGGCAATAACAAACCCTGAAAATACGGTTTTCTCCATAAAAAGACTGATGGGAAGAAAGTTTGATTCCCGTGAATCCAAGGAAGCCCAAAAAAAACTGCCTTATAAAATCGTCAGAGCTGCCAATGGAGACGCACACGTGGAATGCCACGGGAAATCATATTCCCCCCCGGAGATTTCCGCAATGATCCTTCAGAAACTAAAACAGGCCGCAGAGGACTATCTCGGCGAGCCCGTGACTGACGCCGTCATAACAGTGCCCGCATACTTTGATGACAGCCAGCGCCAGGCGACAAAAGACGCAGGCAAGATTGCAGGCCTGAATGTACTGAGAATAATCAATGAGCCGACAGCCGCCTCTCTGGCTTATGGAATGGACAAAAAGAAGGAAGAGAAAATAGCAGTTTATGACCTCGGCGGCGGGACATTCGATATTTCAATTTTAGAAATTGGCGAGGGGGTAGTTGAAGTCAAATCCACCAATGGTGATACATACCTCGGCGGCGACGACTTCGACATTATAATAATGGATTGGCTGGTTGATGAATTTAAAAAAGACAACGGAATCAATCTTCGTAATGATAAGATGGCGTTGCAAAGATTAAAGGAGAGCGCCGAAAAAGCAAAGATAGAATTATCATCAGCAATGGAGACAGAAATTAATCTGCCATTTATTACGGCAGATGCAACCGGACCTAAGCATCTTGTCGTAAAGCTTTCCCGAGCAAAGTTCGAGCAGCTTACCGAAGACCTTATGAGCAGGACTATCGGTCCTTCCAAAACAGCATTGGCAGATGCGGGATTAAGCGCATCCGACATTAATGAAGTAATCCTTGTAGGAGGACAAACCAGAACGCCCAGGGTCCAGCAGATTGTAAGAGAATTCTTCGGCAAAGAACCTTCAAAGGAAGTTAATCCGGATGAAGTGGTTGCCGACGGCGCTGCAATTCAGGCAGGGGTGCTCAAAGGTGAAGTCAAGGACGTGCTACTCCTCGATGTAACTCCGCTTTCACTCGGCATCGAGACCCTGGGAGGGATATTTACCAAGCTTATTGAAAAGAACACGACCATCCCAGTGAAGAAAAGTCAGGTATTTTCTACCGCTGCAGACAACCAGCCCGCAGTTTCAATCAAAGTATGCCAGGGAGAAAGAGAGATGGCGTCCGATAACAAAATGCTGGGCAATTTTGAATTAGTGGGCATCCCTCCTGCGCCAAGGGGAATTCCTCAAATAGAGGTGACCTTTGACATTGATGCAAACGGCATTCTTCACGTGTCCGCCAAAGACAAGGGCACTGGCAAGGAGCAATCGATCCGGATCACTGCCTCCAGCGGACTTTCAGAGGATGAGATAAAAAAGATGACAAAAGACGCAGAGTCTCATGCTTCTGAGGACCATAGAAGACGTCAGCTTGCCGAGGCAAAAAATGAAGCTGATACACTGATATATACCGTCGAAAAATCACTGAAGGACTATGGAGATAAAGTTACTGCAGACGACAAGGACAAAATTAATGCGGCGCTTGAAAAGTGTAAAAAACTAAAAGATTCCGCCACCGACCCTGACGAGCTTAAAAAGGCAATTGAAGAATTGACTGCTGCATCTCACAAGATTGCGGAAGAAATGTACAAAGCAGGAGCAGCCGGCACAGGCGCATCAGGTCAACAGCAGGGAGCAGAAGGCGCAGGAGAAGCTCACAAGGAAAAAGAGGACGTTGTTGAAGCTGAGTTTGAAGATGTAGACAAAGACAAGAAGGAGTAAAAAAAAAAGTGGCTAAGGCACAGATGAACAGAGGCACGAAGTAAACATGGCGAAAGATTTTTATCAGACATTAGAAGTAGACAAAAACGCATCCGATGCCGATATAAAAAAGGCTTACAGGAAACTTGCCCTGAAATATCATCCTGACAGGAACCCGGATGATAAGGTCGCTGAAGATAAATTTAAAGAAATCAATGAAGCCTACTCCTGCCTGAGCGATCCGCAGAAAAGGGCCAACTATGACCAGTTCGGCACAGCCGAGGGCGCCGGAGCAGGGTTTGGCGGTTTCGGCGGCTACGGCGACTTCAGTGGTAATTTCGGCGACATCTTTGAAGATGTCTTCGGGAATATATTCGGCGACTTTTCAGGAAGAAGAAGGACCCGGCCCGCTAAAGGCCAGGACCTCCGTTATGATCTGGAAATAAATCTCAAAGACGCGGTCTTCGGCACCGAGAAAAAAATCAATATCCCTCGCTGGGAGAATTGCTCCGCATGCGAAGGAACAGGATCAAAACCGGGTAAAGGCCCGACAGTCTGTCAAACCTGCAGAGGGACAGGACAGACTAAACTCCAGCAGGGCTTTTTTACAATAGCCAGGACCTGCGGCACATGCGGCGGCGAGGGCAAAGTCATAACTGATCCCTGCACTAAGTGCAAAGGTCACGCAAAGGTAAGAAAAGAACGCGCGGTATCTCTCAAGATACCGGCCGGGGTAGATACAGGCATACGCTTAAAAGTGACGGGGGAAGGTGAAGCAGGAAGCCACGGAGGACCTCACGGCGACCTGTATGTTGTCCTTCATGTCGAACCCCATCCTTTCTTTAAACGGAAAGACAATGACCTGCTCTGTGAAGTGCCGATCTCCTTTGTACAGGCAGCTCTCGGCAGCGAAATTGAGGTGCCGACTATCGATGGGACAGAAATAATTAAAATCCCTGCAGGGACCCCTTCGGGCAGGGTTTTTCATTTGAAGGGGAAGGGGGTCCCGAAATTAGGTGGTTATGGAAAGGGCGACCAGTTTGTATCTGTATTTGTGGATGTGCCCAAGAAACTCACACCGAGACAGAAAGAGCTGCTCAAAGAGTTTGCGGAAATCAGCGGCGACGATGTCTCAAAGGGATTTATGGACAAGATAAAGGACATGTTTCAGAATAATTATAAAGAGGCGAAATAGGTGTAGGGGCGAGGTCATCTCGCCTATGCAATAAAACATTCCATTCAAAGGGCAGGAAGACCCCGCCCCTGCGAAATTAACTATCAATCAAAATAATGATCCGGTTATTTCTCCCACCAGAGCTTCTGACCTCCGAACATATAAGCATAACAGGTGACCAGGCCCGATATCTGTCACTCGTGCTTAGAGTTAAACCCGGCGACCAACTCATTGTATTTGACGGCTGTGGATTTAAATATGATTGCAAGATTCTGACATGCCATAAGAAAGAAGTTATCGTCGGGAAATTAAAAAAAGAGCCCTACTCCGTTGAGTCGCCGATATCGATAACCCTTGCTCAGGGGATTGCTAAAGGGGATAAGATGGATTTGATTATTCAAAAGACAACTGAGCTTGGTGTCAGCAAAGTTGTTCCGTTAATTACTGAACACTCTGAGATAAAGCATACTGAAAAGCTCCAGAGATGGCGGAAAATCGCACTCTCAGCTTCACAGCAGTGCGGAAGGGACAGGGTACCGGAAATTGAGGAGCCGGCAGAATTTGAAGAGTATATAAATAATCTCCCCTTACCCCTCTTTGCCAAAGAGGGGTACACACCCCTGACCACTTCCCCTCTTGAGAGGGGCGCAGGGATGTCAAATAGAGAGAAATACTCTCCCCCTTTGAAAAAGGGGGATGAAGGGGGATTTTCAGGAATCATCTTTTCCGAAGAGTACAACGGCAGAAATTTAAAACAAGTTTTGATGGATTTTCAGAATACAAAAGAGATCACTCTTTTGGTCGGCCCCGAAGGTGGATTATCAAAAGAAGAAGTCGCCGGTGCTGTTGAAAAAGGTTTTGTAGAAGCCTCCCTCGGCCCGCGCATACTCCGCACTGAGACAGCGCCGATAGCGGCGATAAGCATTATTCAATATGAGTTGGGGGACATAGGATAAAATGATTTATCCCTGCGCAGCGGATTTAAGATTCCTGTTTCTTTCCACCCACCGGTCATAGGCATAATCTAAAATCTGACTCTTGGCTTCTTTATTTATCTCTGTAAACTCCAGCCCGATCAGGCAGTTGTCCTCAAGTTGCTCCTTCCAGGCAACATTGCCGGCAACCGGGATGAGTGTATCGTTATATGGCAGTTTAATTTCCAATTCGATAGGGGACATTAAAGCAAGGTCGACAGCCGGCGATTCAAAACACAGGCCGCTGCGCGAGAAGTTCTTTGTTACCCCGCTAACATAATCACCTGCATTCTTTGAAGCTCTAAAAGCAACATCAAGTGAAACATCGAATCTCATAAACTTCCTTCTGTCGCTTACCATATTTATCCTCCTCAATCCGGAAAACATGTTGTTAAATGAAACGTCTTCCAGGAGCTATTTCCCCGATGAGAATATTCTAAACTTTTCAAGAATAAAATAGTAATAAATTTTACTGATTAATTTATCAGTATGTTACAGGGAAAAGGCAGGGACCTGCCCTGCCTTTTTAACCCGGACCGCTCTGCTATAACAACGATCAAGATTTATGTTGCACATTCCTTATTCACTGCGGCTGGGACCGCCCTGCTTTCAGCTATTGTCTGCAGATGCCGTATCTCCTGCAAGGCCGCTATTTCATTGCCATACATTGCGTGATTGTCCCTGCTCCTTGCCAGACTCCATATGACAACGGAACAGCCTGCGGCGATAAAGCACAGGATGCCGGCAAAGACAAACGCTATCACATAAGCATGTGTTGCATCGAAAAGCACTCCGCCTACAACCGGCCCCAGTATCCCGGCAACTCCATACGCGGTAAATATCCAGCCGTAGTTCATGCCGAGGTTCTTCGTGCCGAAGTAGTCGGCGGTCGCTGACGGGAACAGTGCGAAGATGCCGCCGAAATTCAACCCCACCCACGCAGACGCAATAAATACGGCTGCCGGAGAAGTGATATTGACGAGAAGCATAAAGGCCATTCCCTGGAAGAGGAACATGATCATCATGGCGCGCGGCCTGTCGATGAGGTCGCTGACTTTTCCCCAGAAGATCCTGCCGATGGCGTTAAATATGGCGAGTATGCCTACCGGCTCCAGGAAACGTGCAAAACCACCGGCCCAGGCAGGGGCAAAGGTCTTTCCATTCATGATTGCGCTCGTCAGGGGTTTCCATTGCCCTATTGCCATAAGGCCGGAAGTGGCCCCGAATATAAATGTGATCCACAGCATGCACGCAAGCGGCGTATTCAGCATGTCCTGCCATTCTGAATCGGCATGAGGTCTGTTCTGGACCCGTTTTGTCGGGCTAACCGGTGGCTGCCATCCGGGCTCAGGGTTCCTTAGCAGCGTAGCGCCAAGCAGGACAGCGACAGCGCTGGTTATCCCGTGAAGAATGAAGAACATCTTCCATCCGATCCCGAAACCGCTTCCCTGGGTAATGCCAAGGGCAACGAGGAGGATTTGTGAAAGACCCATGGCCTCAGACCCGGGCCCTGAAGGCAAGAGGAGAGTTGACGCGGGACCGGCAAAAAAGAGCGCGCCCGCGCCGAAGCCTGCAACGGATAAACCGGTAACCAGACCTTTCTTGTCCGGGAACCACTTCATTGCGGCGGCAATCGGACAGACATATGCAAATCCGATCCCTGCGCCTCCAATCACCCCATAAGTAAGATAAAGTGACCATGGCCTTGTTTCATCAACAAGGAAGGAACCCAGAAGAAATGACAGGCCCAATAAGACGCCTCCGATAGAGGCCACTTTTCTAGGCCCGATTTTGTCCTGCAATCTTCCGGCGGGAATCATGACCGCTGCAAATGTCAGCAAGGCAATCGAAAAGGCCCACTGCGTAGTGGTCCGGTCCCAGCCGAATTCCGTCTCCAATGGTTTTACAAAGACACTGAATGCGTAAACAGTACCAAGGATAATTTGGACAATCATGGCCCCTGCCAGGACTGTCCATCGGCTGCTTCTTTGATTCTCTGTCATGTCGTATCTCCCTCCAGGTTCAAATTGTAATATCCAGTTCCGGTACATTAAGGCAATATCAATGCCATGCAACAACCGGTTGAAATATAATAATTATTGATCACGTTTCATAAAGTGATGAACAAGAAAATGACTGACCGTGACGGAATAGTGACATCATCAATCGCTTCCAATACGCTTATCTTCACTTCAGGCCTTGCGTATCTTCCGGCCCATCCTTGACAAGCCATTCTAACCTGCTATCATTGACTCATGGGCAATAATAGATTGCTCATTATATCGCTGCTCGGTTGGCCTGAAGGAGGTGATACTGCATGAAAAAGCCTTTGAGCGAAAAGGCCCTTTTGAGGGAGGCCGCTTTCTGGGGAGGACTTAAAAAGATAGCGAAAGACAATCCCGGAAAGATCTGCCACAAATGAAAGGGCTGAAAAAGCTGATAGTTGCTGGTCAAGCAACAAGGACAGGGATATGGCAGCGCCTTCAGTTCGCCAAGCGTGAAAAGACCGCTGCCATATCTTTTTAATCGCATTCTTGATTACATATTAAACATCATTAAAAAGCATTCACTATGTCAATTAATAATTCATTTGATTTTTTCATTCAATGGCATCTCACAGAGCAATGCAATCTGCATTGCACACACTGCTACCAGACAGGGGACCGGATGCATGAGATGACGCTGCCGGAGATAAAAGATACTATAAATGAAATATCCGACACACTCAGCATATGGATGAATACCTATGGGATAAACTTTACCCCGAGTGTAAATTTGACCGGGGGAGAGCCCTTCCTGAAGAAAGACATTTTCGAAATCCTCGATGAATTCCGCAGCAGGGGCTTTGACATATACCT
Source organism: Nitrospirota bacterium (assembly GCA_016222915.1). Lineage (GTDB taxonomy): Bacteria > Nitrospirota > Thermodesulfovibrionia > UBA6902 > UBA6902 > UBA6902. The sequence goes on from JACRQA010000107.1 coordinate 9,204, forward strand.
GCTGACAAACGGCACCCTGATAGATACGGCCAGGGCCAAAAGGCTGCATGACCTCGGTATCAGGGGGGTACAGGTCAGCATTGAAGGCCCAAAAAAGATACATGAGTCGATCAGGGGAAGAGACAGTTTCGCAGGCTCCATCCGGGGTGTCTCCAACCTGCTTGACGCCGGGGTGGAAGTGACGTTGAATGTCACTTTGTCTTATTTAAATGACGATTATTTTATGGACCTGTTCCGCTTATCTTCAGCCCTCGGAGTACAGAAACTCGGCTTTTCCAGGCTCGTGCCTTCAGGCAGGGGAGAAAGTCTGCTGAATGAAATGCTGAAGACTGAAGACGTGAAAAACCTGTATCATAAAATCTTTTCCATGAAGATGGATGGACTCGATATTGTTACCGGGGACCCCGTTGCATCCCAGCTGAGAAGTGAATGTGATGTCAAGGACAACGGCGACATAGCGCTGGGAGGATGCGCAGCGGGGATTTCGGGGCTGACTATTATGCCGGACGGCACACTACTGCCCTGCCGGCGACTGCCGGTCCCCATCGGCAACATATTAAAAGATTCATTGCGGGAAGTATGGGCCTCATCTGAGGTCCTGAATGCCCTGCGCGACAGGAGCATGTACAAAGGAAAGTGCGGTTCCTGCAATAAGTGGGCGCATTGCAGGGGCTGCAGGGCCATAGCGTACGCGTATTCAAATGCAAGGGGACAAGGTGATTTTCTCTCTCCGGACCCGCAGTGTTTTATAAATTAACCAGAGGAGAAATTGATTATGTCCAATTGGACCATCGACCCTGACCATTCGGTAGGCGCGTTTTCCTTAACACACCTTATGGTCGTAAAGGTGCACGGCCAGTTAAACAAGGTTTCAGGAGTTGTTCATCTTGACCCTGCTGATGTATTGAGTTTGTCAGTTGAATTGGAGATTGATGCCTCATGCATTTCAACCGGCGTACAGAAACGCGACGATCATCTCAGAAGTGAAGAGTTCTTCAACGTAGGGAAGCACCCGGTAATATCTTTCAAGAGCGCAAAGATAGAGCGGACCGGATTTAATAGATGCAAAGTGAGCGGTGCTTTGACCATTTGCGGGATTACCAAAGAAACGTCAATCGAGGCTACTGTCTCAGGGCCTGTGAAAAGTCCCTTCGGCGAGACATGCATAGGCATTTCAGGCTGCACAGTAATCAACCGCGAAGATTTCGGCCTGACATGGAATGTGCCGCTGGAAAACAATGGTCTTATGGTAGGCAAATACGTCGAGATATCCGTGAATGTGGAGGCGGATTTGAAAGTATAAATAATTTCTGTTGGGGCGGGGGCATCCCGCCCTTATTCCGCCTCCCTTATTTCCACAATCTTTTCGACAGGCACCACGATCCATCCTGATTCAGACTTGAGATGCACCTCGTTCAGTCCAATCTCAATTAAAATACCTCTATACACAGTCTCAAATGTAAAGACCTCAACTTCCCTGCCAGTCAATTCCTGCATCACGCCTTCCTGTTTATGCTGTTTACAAACTCACCGCCCAAAAGAAATATACACGATAAATAGTACATCCATAAGAGGAACAAAATAAAGGTTGTTAATGAGCCGTAGATGGTGCCGATGTAAGAGACATTTCTGACAGCCCAGGTAAAGATATGTTTTGCTATCTCCCAGAGGACAGTAAAAAGCAGGGCCCCGGCGATTGCGTCTCTGGTGCCGACTTTTACATGTGGCACAATTTTATATACCGTAGTAAAGGTAAGAAGGACCAGCACAAAGGGCGCGACGTATCGAAGTAATATGCCTGCCCTATAACTTAACCCGATGCCGAATATCTGTATCGGGTTATGCTTAAAAACGCTGGCAAAGGAGCTTACCGTAAATGACAAAAGCCAGAAGAATATAACAAGTGTCACTATAATAATTGTCCAGAATAACGAAAGCAGAAAATGTCTTTTCTTCGGGACCTTAAATATGACATCCATCGCCCGCTCCACTGAATAAAAGAGCTGAAGCGCCAGGAAGCCATATATACCAAGGGTAATTACACTTATGCCCCTATAGGTAATCAGGTTTCTGATTTCGCCGGTGATCCCTGCCGTGGCCGAAGGGAAAAAACTGGTAAGCTTCGAAAGCAGGAAATGATACAGGTCCTGGTTACCTCCGAGCACATAACCGAAAAGCGCAACAATCAGGATGCTCAGGGGAATCAGCGACACCATAAGAAAATAGGCGATCGAGGCCGCAAGATACAGACAATCATCCTGGAAAAAAGATTTAAGACTGACGCCGATGTTTTTTATGAAGTACATTTAATGTCCAATTGTACCGGTATAAAATAAAACCCTACTCCTTCTTTCTCTCTCTGACATAAACCTCTACAGGGACGCCTTCAAATGTAAAATGCTCCCTCAACTGTCTTTCAAGAAATTTGATGTACGGCTCCTTGATCCCCTCCTTAATATTGGTGAATATCGTAAAACCGGGGGGATTGGTCTTGACCTGGGTCATATAATATATTTTCACGCGCCTGTTGCGATACATGGGAGGCTCCTGCTTTGCAAGCGCCTTCCTGAGAAAGAGATTGAGCTCATGGGTGCCTATCCTCTTTGAACCTTCGGCAATGACTTTGTCAATTATGGGGAAAATATTCGTCATCCGCTTTTTGCTCAATGCTGAAATAGTCAGAATAGGAACATGCCTCAAAAACCAGAGTTTTTGATATATCTGTTCTTTCGCTTCTTCGACTGACACGGAGTCTTTATCTGCAAGGTCCCATTTATTATAAATTATGAGAGCGCCCTTTTTAGCGGCAAAAACAGCGCCGGCTATTTTCTGGTCAAGCTCCACAATCCCGGTGGAGGCATCAAGGACAATCAGTGCGACATTGGAATCCTCAATATTTTTTAGAGTCCTCATGAAGGAATATCTCTCGACCGTCTCCGCCATCTTGCCTTTTTTCCGGATACCGGCTGTGTCGACCAGGATATATTTTCTGTTGTAGTAGGAACATACGGAATCCACCGCATCTCTTGTTGTTCCTGGAGTTGAGCTTACGATCATCCTCTCCTTGCCGAGCAGGGAATTGACCAGAGTTGATTTGCCGACATTAGGCCTTCCAACAATTGCCAGCCTGGGGTATGCCGTTTTTTCTTCCTCCCCATTCGACAACAAGGGAGACATTCCCTCCATCAGTTCTTCAAAGCCGTATCCATTAAGGGCTGAGAGTGGGAATACGTCGACACCGAGAGAATAGAAATCACCAAGATAATTACTTTCTTTTTTAGGCCCGTCTATTTTATTTACTGCATGAAATACCCGTTTGCCGTATTTCCTCAGCTCATTGATCAGTTCAATGTCCAACGGCAGAAGACCGCTTTCACCATCCAGCAGTAAAAGTATAATATCAGCCTCGTCAACCGCAAGGAGAAGCTGTTTCTTCACTTCCCCGGCAAATTCGTTCTCACCCTCATGCTGGAAGCCGCCTGTGTCCACAACCCAAAAAGACTTGCCCTCCCATGCCGCCTCCCCGTAAAGCCTGTCCCGAGTTACCCCGGGGAAATCATCGATAATGGCCTGCCGCTTCCTTATTATCCGGTTAAACAACGTGGACTTGCCAACGTTTGGTCTGCCTACAATTGCTACTATCGCCTTTCGCATTATCTTCCTGTCATATTTGAAAAAAATGGGGGAATATTATTAAGTTATTAATTATAGCATAGCAGGGCAGAGTTTAACGGCCTGAAATTCAAGACAAAATAACGCTCAGTTTACCCTCCCGTTTTTCAAATTGACCCAATTCGCGGATGCATGTTATCATTTATTAATGAAGAAAACGATTTTAATCTGCTCTATCGTTGTGTTCATCAATTCCTTCTGTCTGATTTCACGCGCCGATATTTATAAATATACAGACGGCAACGGAGTTATACATTTCACAACCATTCCCGATGGTGATGGTTACACTAAAATATTAAGTGAAAATTCAGCCCCGATGGGGGAGTACGATCATATAATAAGTAACAAGTCGCACAAATATAATATTGAGCCTGCAATTATTAAAGCGGTAATAACCGCAGAATCCAACTGGGACCCCAGGGCCATATCGCACAAAGGCGCTATTGGATTGATGCAGCTTATGCCTACGACAGCGGAAGATATGCGGGTTAGTAACCCTTTTGACCCGGAAGAAAACATAGAAGGCGGCACCAAGTACCTGAGGCACTTGCTCAACAGATTCAACGGGGACCTCGACCTTGCTCTTGCAGCATATAATGCAGGGCCTGCAAGGGTGGAACAATCCGGCGGCGTCCCGAAAATTCCCGAGACAGTCCAGTATATCAAGAAAGTAAACCGGATATACAACGGCAGATCCAAGGAAAACCGCTTAAGGATCTATAAGGTGACTTATGACGACGGGTCAGTCCTTTATACAAATACACCTCCTGAATAAACGTACTCTTTCAAATTTCCTGTTAATAATCTAAAATATTATCCCAATGACAGATATAGCATTACTGCGCGACAAAATCCTGGACCTTAAGGAAAAGAAAAAAGCCATTATTCTCGCCCACAATTACCAGCGGGAAGAAGTACAGGACATTGCAGACCATACCGGCGACTCTCTGGAGCTTTCCCGCATTGCCGCATCGATTGATTGCAGGACAATAGTGTTTTGCGGAGTGCATTTTATGGCGGAAAGCGCATCGATACTTTCCCCCGATAAAACGGTGCTGTTGCCGGAAATCAAGGCCGGCTGCCCGATGGCTGACATGATAACTGTCAGCGGGACGAGGAACCTGAAAAACTACTTCCCCGGAAGTAAAGGCGGAAAGCGATATTTGCTGCACCTCGGCCAATGGAGTAAAGATAGTGGAGTCCCTCGGCACTGACAAGGTAATATGCGTCCCGGACAGAAACCTTTCTGCATGGATTGCGAAAAACACCAAAACAGAGGTAATAGCCTGGGACGGCTTCTGCCATGTGCACGACCGGGTCACGGCAGATGATGTTGAACAGGCGAGACGTGAACATCCGGAAGCGGTAGTGCTTGCCCATCCCGAGTGCAGGATGGAGGTCCTTGAAAAAGCGGACCACGTGACCAGCACCTCAGGGATGCTCAGGTTTGCAAAGGAGTCCCCTGCAAAAGAATTTATAATTGGGACAGAGACAGGCTTGATGTATGGCCTGAAGAAACTGAATCCTGGCAAGACATTTTATCCACTGAGAAAAGATATGGTATGTCCGAACATGAAAAAGACCTCTCTTCAAAGCATACTCCATGCCCTCGAAACTGAAACGTACAAAATTAAAGTCCCCGAAGAGATAAGGGTCCCCGCCAAAAGAGCTCTTGACAGGATGCTGGAAGTAAAGTAATCTCTTTTCGGAGCATAACGGAGGACCCCGAAAGTAAATTTTTATCGGTGCATGTCATTATGCATGCCGATATCTCTGGCGGTTTTATTCCCCATATTAAATACAATCTTTAATATTTCCGTAATGTCTATATTTTCCGCGCAATTAGTGATACACCTTCCGCATCCGACACAAAACGGCTGACCTACAATCTTCATTGTGCGGCAAAATTTATCCATAAGCCTCCTCTGCAGCCTTTTATGTCCTTTCGGTTTGTCACCGGTAAGTCCTTCTGAAAGGAAAATATTCAGCATGCAGGGATCAAAATCTTTTGCTCCCTTGCCAAAGTGGTCACAGACTATCTCAAAGACATCTTCAACCACGAAGCAGCAGTGGCATGTCGGGCACACAGATGTGCAGCGGGTGCAATTCGTGCAATGGTCCCCCAACCTTTGCCATGTATCATTTGTCTCGAACAATTTATCTACAAGTTCGAGTTTTTCAGACATACCTTCAAAATTGATGCGTTGCTCAATCGCCCCGACAGACTTTGCCGCTGTTTCTTCCTTCGGGAGCAGATGATCACTGTCGGCATCATTAAGCTGTCGGACATATTCCGTCCCTCTTCCGCTTATGTCCTCAACAACATAACAGTCGCCTATATCCGTCATGAATATGTCTGCACCCGAATTAGAAAAAGGACCGCTGCTTACAGAAGTGCAAAAGCATGTTGTCAGCGGCATATTACATCCCTCAACGATAATAAGTGTATTGTCTCTTTTTTCCTTATACGCATCATTGTCTTTTATGGCCTTGTCCAGCAGAACGAGGCTGTGCGCATCGCATGGTCTTACTCCGTATAAGGCTTTCTTCCCCGGCTTCAGCCACGATTCCTCAAACGGATAGTCTATGTAGTTTTTCATAATAGGCGGGAAAAAAAAGCCCTTTGCAGGAGGTATATCAAAATTAGAATAAGCAGGTTTTAGAAAATTATTCTTATTGAATTCATTAAAAGAAACAAATCCGTTTCTTCTTGATGGAGCGAAAACAGAATAGTTCCCTGCAATTTTTTGTAAAAATCCTTCCAATGAATTTTTTGGGAGAGACTTAAGGGTAATAGGCATTGAAACCTTTTTATAGTTTGTTGCTCAATTGTTAAATTCCCTTAGAAATAACGTGGTAGTTATAATGTTATCATTTTGTTTGAAAAATTTAAATCGGAAATTTTACTCAAACAACCTTCTTTTTTCCTACGCAATATTGCCTGAGGCGCCTACACCAAATGATTGCTTCCCCTCTGAAATGCGCATTCTAAAGCAGCTCGGCCTTAATCAACTATTTGTTTATATAATTGCCGATTCAAATCTCATATTTCAGTTATACTTATAAGTCATGAGCTCCCTTGAGCAAGACATAATCGAAAGAATCAGAAATGAAGGGCCGATCACCTTTGAGGCATTTATGCAAATGGCGCTTTATCATCCGGGGCTGGGATATTATTCATCCTCTCATACAGCCATCGGGAGAGAAGGGGACTTTTATACGAGCCCCCACCTTCATCCGATATTCGGGGCAATGATCGCCGGGCAGCTCATGGAGATGTGGATGATAATGGGCAGACCTTCCTCTTTTCATGCCGTCGAAATCGGCGCCGGGGCCGGGTACCTTTGCAAGGACATCCTTGATTATTTACTCAAGACTTCCGATGATTCCAGCCTTTCCCAGGATAAAGAAGATTTCCTGAGCTCTTTGAAATACATAATAGTTGAACCTTATGAGCACTTCCAGGAAAGGCAGGAGAAGCTGCTCGATGTTTTTTTGAAAAATCCCACTTTGCACCTGCATAAGCACCTACCGTTGGTCTTTTCCAAAGTGGGGAATAAATCAGAGGAAAGAGAACACATCATATCGTGGGTAAGGTCGCTGAATGAACTTAATAATATTGTGGGGTGCATCTTTTCCAATGAGTTGCTTGATGCCTTCCCAGTGCATCTTGTTGAAATGGGAAATGAATTAAAAGAGGTATATGTAACTTATGACAGTGAAAAGTTTGAAGAAAAATTGGACAACGTCAGCACTGCAGATCTGGCCCGTTATATCAATGATCAGCATATAGAATTACAACCGGGCTACAGGACTGAAATCAACCTTCAAATAAGAAAGTGGCTTGAAGATATAAATACATCGCTCAGCCGGGGATTCCTTCTCACGATCGACTATGGATATACTGCAAGAGAATACTACAGCGAAGATAGATCAAAGGGCACGCTGCTCTGCTACCACAAGCACTTGTTCAATGAAAACCCCTATCAACATATAGGCGAGCAGGACATTACGGCACACGTGAATTTCTCGTCTCTTAAAAAATGGGGAGAGGAGTTTGGTCTGAAAACAATAGGATACTGTTCCCAGGGGACCTTCCTTGTCGCCGCGGGAATAGATTAAGTGATAGCAGACCTGTATTCCGGCACTCCTGATTATTTATCAGAGATATCGAAAATAAAAGGCCTGATCGTTCCACAGGGGATGGGCGAGTCCCACAGCTTTATGGTCCAGTATAAAGGTGAAGGCCTGCCGGAATTGCGGGGCTTTTCAATGAGGAACCAGGTTGGGAGCCTTTAGTTAAATTCCAAATAACAAGCGCCAAATAACAAATAAATTTCAAATTACAATGTCCAAATTACAAACATGCTGGTTTCGGTCATTTGCTTATTGGACTTTGTAGTTTATTTGTTATTTGGTATTTGGGTTTTGGAATTTCTACCTCACGGTTTATTCTATAAATATGCTCTAAGTCTCTCAAGGCTTGTCATCGCATCTTTCACATTATGGGCTTCAAGCGTATAGACACAGTCTATCCCCCGGATTTCTTTAAAGAGGGTTGCAAAATCGAAACTGCCCTCTCCAATAGCCAGATGATCATCCGCGATCCGGGAATTGTCATGAAGGTGAAGCTCTTTGATATAAGGCTTGATGATCCCAAGCCATTCAGTGAGCGGTATTTTTGAAAAGAGATTGAAATGCCCGGTGTCAAAGCATATCCCGAAATTCTCGGAGTCCATCTCCTTTGACAAAAGACCGAGATGCGCCGGGTCGTCTTCGAATATATTTTCAATCGCTATTTTTACGCCAAGCTCCGAAGCCCTCTTATTGATAGGCCTCCATGTCTGAAGACACCCTTCAAGCCATATATCCACCCTGGCGTCATATTTCCACTTGTCATACCCTGAGTGAAAGACAATCGCCCTCGGCCTGAGTACCTCGGCAATATCAAGCGTCTTGGAAAATCTCTTGATAGTGATCTCCCTGACCTTCGGATCTACCCCGCCGGGAGAAAGATCCATGAAGGGGCCGTGGATGGAAAGCTGCGGATTGTAATCAAGCTTTTTTTTCAGCTTGATGATGTCGGACTTTTTTATCTTATCAAAGCTCCTTGAGCCGAAGTATATCTCAAGGTCCCATTTGTTCTCTTTAAAAAAAGGAAGGTATTTGTCGCATGCTTCATAAGGTATATGGAAATGAGGCGCCGGCAATACGGCCTGAGGGGCTTCCATCAGGTTTTGACTGCTTCTTTTTTATCATCGGCCTTCTTTTCAGGCTTTTCGTCCTTAGCAGCAGCCGGGGATTTCTTTTTGTTGGAAGCGTTCTTCCTGTCGGCAGAGGGATAATCCGTTACATACCAGCCGCTCCCTTTAAGCACGAACGAGGTATTGGTGATGAGCTTTTTTAATTTCCCCCCACAGGCCTCACACTTCTTAAGCGGGTCATCGGAAAACTTCTGCATTACTTCAAACTGTTCATGGCATTTTGTACATTTATATTCATAGATAGGCATTGTTATATCCTCCGGAACACATTGCAATTAATAACGGATTTACTTCGGAATTCGGGATTTGATTGTCGTTATCGGTCGCTACAGCATTTGATTGAATATATCATATGGCCATAATTCTTGACAAGCATTTGCGCCTGTGTTACAAAGATACTATGTGGGAATACACGGACAAAGTGAAAGACCTCTTCCTCCATCCAAAGAACGTCGGAGAGGTTGAAAACCCCGATGCGGTCGGTGAGGTTGGGAGTATCGTATGCGGAGACGCATTGAGACTCACCCTGAAAATCGACAAGGAAACGAACAGGATAACAGACGCGAAATTCAAGACCTTCGGCTGCGCCAGCGCCATCGCGTCATCGACCGCAATGACTGAATTGATAAAAGGCAAGACCCTTGATGAGGCCCTCAATATCACAAACCAGGACATAGCCGATTTTCTCGGAGGCCTGCCGCGTGAAAAGATGCACTGCTCGGTAATGGGATATGAAGCCCTTGAGGCGGCGGTGGCCAATTACAGAGGGGAAAAACCGTGCGTGGTTGATGAGGGTAAAATAGTCTGCGAGTGTTTCGGCGTCACGGACCAGAAGATCAAGCGGGTGATTAAGGAAAACAAATTGCGGACCGTCGAGGATGTAACAAATTTCACAAAGGCCGGCGGAGGCTGCGGCCGGTGTTTGCCTGACATCGAGAATATACTTAAAGAAGTATGGGCGGAAAAGGTCATCGAGGAAGCTGTTAAGCCCAAAAGGAAGCTCACAAACATACAGAAGATCAAGTTGGTACAGGAGACCATCGAAAGGGAAATCAGGCCGCTCCTCCAGGCGGACAATGGAGACGTGGAGCTTATAGATATTGACGGCAACCGGGTGATCATATCATTAAGAGGGACATGCACCGGATGCCTGATGGCAGGCGTTACGGTAAAGAACATTGAGAAAAAATTGAAAGAGCTGGTAAACGAAGAACTCGTTGTTGAGGTCGAATGAAAGTCATATATCTCGATAATAACGCCACAACAAAGGTAGCGGATGAAGTAAGAGAAGCCATGCTCCCCTATCTGAGTGAACTGTACGGCAACCCATCCAGCA
>JACRQA010000104.1 GCA_016222915.1 Nitrospirota bacterium
AGTCGGTTTGCGGCGCAGATATTACAGTTATCAACGCCTCAGGCGGCGATGCAATATTTATTCAGAACGTGAATAACTATACCACCATCAACGGCTTCACCATAATGGGAGGCTCGGTAGGAATAGCTATAAACAATAACACCGGAGGACTGGTTACTTTACAAAACAGCATTGTAAGAAACAACAGCCTCGGCATCAGCTCCGGCAATAACTCCAACAGGATGAATATCGATAATACCGTCATCCGTGACAACAGCGGAAGCTCACAGGGCGGAGGTATATTCCTGAATAACTACGGAGGGCCTTTCAATATAACAAACTCGACGATCAAGGACAATTCGACGACCTCGACCGGCGGCGGACTCTTTATACAGAATATTGCTTCCGGTGATATTACGATTACAAACACCACCATCACAGGAAACACTGCAGGCGGTAGCGGCGGAGGCATATACTCAAACAATTCAAGTCCGATATTCGACAAGACTGTTTTCGGCTCCAATACGTCAAGCGGCAATGGGGGCGGCATGTTCTTCATGGGCTCAGGGGCATTGCTTACGATGACCAACAGTAACTTTACGGACAATACGGCCAACTCAAAGGGCGGGGGTCTGTATTTAGAATCCGGGCTTACGGCAAATATTACAAACGTCACTTTCAGCAACAACAGGCTTACGGACACAACGTCAGGTCTGGGAGGCGGCATTTATCAGAATCTGGCCACTACAACGATCAAAAATACAATCTTCTGGAATAATTCCGCCTCAGGTAAGAGAAGCGGACATGAGATGTATACGGCCAGCGGACCTTTCTATCTATACAACTCGCTGTTCACTAATAACGTATACACGATAGGCGTGCCCGCCTCAGATAAACTTCCTCTGTTTAATATAGATGCGTCATTCATTAATGATGCCCCGTTGTTTGTAGGAGGAACGCCGACGACATAGACGGAGACACGAGGACCGGCAGTATTGATATAGGCTCTGACGAATATGCAAGCTCGCAGGCAGGCGGGGATAATTTAAGTGTGTCAAACTTGACGCAGATACAGTCAGGAAACGTCAATGCAGGACAGACAAATGTTGTTATGCTAAGGTTCCAGGTCGACTGCAGCAATCCAGGAGACGGCACATGCCTGCTTTCAACCATTACAACCGGAGATGCAGGCACAGCAGGCGCAGGAGACTGGAGCAGTCTGGAGATATATATAGACACGGACACCGGCTTTGCCGGATCAACCTTGATCGGACAGTCTGCGTCCTGGGACGGGACATCCACAACCGTTACGCTCAATCAAGGGGCACAAGCCGACAGGACGGTAACAAACGGCACTCCGAAATACATCTTCATCGTTTACAATCTGACTGAAGCGGCGGAAGGAGAGACCATCGATGCCGTAGTTACGGCATTGGCCGTGGCCTCGCCTGACAACGGTGTATCAGGATTGGGATATGCTTCAGCGTACATAGGTGTTAATGCAGATTCGCTCTCGACATCAAACAATACGCCGGTGCAGGCGGTTGATCCCAATGTCGGCGATCAGAATGTCGTCATGCAGCGCTTCCAGGTAGACTGCGATACTGCGGGAAACAATTCCTGTATACTGTCCACAATGACGGTGGATGATCTTGGAACAGCCTCTACCGGAGACTGGGACAACCTGGAGATATACATAGATACAGACACAAACTTTACAGGAGCTACAAGGATCGGACAAGCGGCATCATGGGACGGCGCATCAACTGCAGTCTCGCTTAATCAGGGGACGACGGCGGACAGGACCGTGACGAACGGAACTTCAAAGTATATCTTCATCGTCTATGACATTAATTCAGGCGCAGGCGGAGTGACGATTCAGAACCGCGTGACGGCGGTCGGGGTCTCATCTCCGGACACAGGCGTGACCGGACTTGCTTATAACTCAAACCTATTGACCGTGCAGGGTGCCTCTGCAGATACTCTTTCAACATCGGCACCAATAACCGTGCGTACGGGATATGCCGACATCGGCGAGAACTCCCTTGTGATGCAGAGGTTCAAGGTTGACTGCGACAACAGCGCTGATGGCTCATGTCTGCTTTCAAGCGTGACGGTTGACGACCTCGGCACAGGAGCTTCGGGCGACTGGGATTACCTACAGGTCTATATCGACACAGATACGTTATTTGCTGGAGCGGTCAAGATTGGACAGACCGCGTCATGGAACGGCGCGTCCACGGCGGTTACGATTGATCTCGGAACAGCAGCTGACAGGACAGTGACGTTCGGGACTTCCAAGTATGTGTTCATTGTCTATGACCTCAGTGCAACTATTGCAGCGGGCGATACCTTGAAATCAAGGGTGACCGCTGTCGGCGCTGCCTCGCCTGACAACGGCGTGTCGGGACTGACATATGACTCTAACCAGCTTACTGCAACGGAAGCGATCTCCGTTTACGGCACATGCGGGGTTGCCTGTGTTGCTACTACAACCGGCCAATGCTGCAATACGATCACGCAGGCTATAGGTAGAAACGACAGCACGACAAGACCCATAATCGTTTATGACGGGACATACAGCGAGAGCGTGAATTTAATGAACAAGAGCGACCGTTACTTACAGTCCGCCAACGGACCTGAGAGCACGATCATCGACGGCGGAACATATACGTTCCTGTTACAGACCTCCTACAACATAACCCTGGACGGTTTCGGCCATATGGGATCGACTTACGGCATTCAGGCCAACGGCAACACCACTACGACTGTCAGGAACTGCGATATCTACAGCAACACCAGCAGAGGAATTAATGTAAGCAGTGGAACAAACGTGACTCTTTCTGTCTCCAGTTGCGACATTTATTCCAACGCAGGAGGGGCCGGAGCCGGTATCTATTTGAACGGAGGGAATATAACCGTTGAAAATTCAAAAATCTACGGCAATGCCGGCACGGGAAGCGGCACGCTTTATCAGGTTAACGCCACTACGACCTTTAGAAATGTGATAATGACGGGCAATACAGCGTACGACGGTGGCGCAGCCTATTTCAACAGCGGCACATTCAACTGCTACAACTGCACGATAAGCGGCAATTATGCGAGCAATATCGGCGGCGGTCTCAGGGTGGCGAGCACAACCGTGACCCTGAGAAACAGCATTATGTATAACAATTACGCGGTCGGTCAGGGAGATGAATTGTACCTGGTGAGCGGATCAACCACACTGGATTATTCTTTTATCAAGACCGGCGCGTCTTATATCCAGGGCGGGCCGCCCACTTTGACCAATACAATCAACGATGATACTAACCTGTTATTTATAGACAAACGGGACCCTTCGGCAACGGCCACAATCGACGGCGATTATCATCTGAGAGCGGGTTCGCCCTGCATCAATTCCGGCACAATCACCAATGCTGTTTCACCCGACATTGATGGAGATTCAAGGCCTCAGGGCGGGGGATACGACATGGGCGCGGATGAGTATGCTCCGTAAACAGCCTGATGCCGGCAAGGAAGAATAGTCAAGTTAATAACAATAATATGTGGTTAAGTATACAAGCGGTAAATGTTTCGGTCATTGACTATCCCCATTTCTGCATAAACAAAATCAACTGGGCGCATATCATATAGCAAGCGGCTTTCTACCGTCTTTATGCCCTCCACTAAACTTCCCCTGTTCCCAATTGAAGATTAAGATGAATTAAAAAGGTGAATTAAAGGAGAAGTCTCATTCAATCCTTTAGTTAATGTGTTTCCTTCCATTTCCTTAGTTAATTTCAGAGAATGACCTATTGAGCTAAATTGTATGAATGCCGAACAATAGTAAGACGGTATGTATAGTAGATTTACATAGTAAATCCTCAGTGTTATTACTCAGTTAACGAGATAAAGGAGCAATATGAGAAGGGTCGTTAGTTATAGTATTGTAAGAATTGCGAGCTTGCAACTATTGATTTTAGCAGTTTTATTGGTACTTGCAGGTAAAGAGGCGATGGGCCTCGATTATCCACATTTTGGAAACAACAACATAGGCTGCGATTCATGCCATTTCATATATGGAACTCAGCCTTCTCTATTGCCGCCATGGACTGCACATGAACCACAAAATATAGATGATACTCAGTACAATACCCTCTGCTGGAGTTGCCACAACGACATAGAAGCTCCTCATGTACGCACACATTCAAGCCTTCAGATTGACGATAGCTATGGCGACTGGACAGTGGAATGCAGGGTATGCCATAACCCTCACTATCAGAAGCAGAAGGAATATGGAAGCGCAAGTTATCTTTACTCAGGCACATCAACAACAGTAACGGCATCATCCATTACAAAGACCGGGGCAGGCTGGGAAACGGATGTTTATGAGGGCATGGTGGTAATCCCTAATATTTCCCAGAATAAATATGTTTATAAAATTACAGATAATACGGATGATACATTAACGGTAGAGGGGCCGATGGATTTAACAAAGGTCACCACAGGGAATACCTTTGCAATATTATACGGTAATCTTATCAACAAGACCATTGATCTGAGCAAGATAACGATAGACCCCTCAAAGAGCGGAAACAAGACAGTCAGATTTTTCAGGAAGGAGGGAGCTAATTCCTTTGCGGACGGCAATTCATCATACGATGGAGTGTGCGAGGTTTGCCATACACGGACAACGCATTTCCGAAATGGAACATATACAGGCGACTCCTCATATTCTGACCCCTTGCATGAGAATGTCGGTTCGCCTGCGGGAACTTATTGTATAGAATGCCATTCGCATGTTAATGGATTTGCACATGGCGGAGCAGGAGGCACAGGCTGCGACCAGTGCCATGGGCATGATGCAGGGTATGAAGGCGTCACTGGCGGCAAGGGGACGTATGTTGCCCATTCGACACATACGGAGAATGATTCCGACGATCTTAGGGGGCCGCACGTAGACTGCGGTACTTGCCACAATACGAGCAGTTTTCCGAATTTTGCAGACGGTGTAAGCTATGCTGATTACAAGTCTGGTGCGGAAATGACGACGGTATGTAATCCCTGTCATAGTCCCGATGGTACATATAATGGAGTAAGCGATTCTGCTGTCGGAGCAAAGAACAACTGGAGCATATCAAAGAGTGCGGACAGCCGCATTTATGAGGCAAACGGCAGTTTGAAATCCGGAAAGGGGAAGTGGTGTGCGACATGTCATGATGAGTCTCCGTCTCAGATACAGAGCATTAATGCCCCGAATGTAATAGGTGATGAGGACGGCTTATTCACCTACGGTACAGGATGGGGATTCTACAAGACAGGACATGGCTTGCCATCAGGGCAGACGTATCCGGCAAGCGGGGGTATAAAAGCAGGGGCTGGGAAGGGATGCCTCGACTGTCATTTATCTACCGTAGCTCATATAGACGGAAATGCGAGGACATTTGATGATCATGAAAGTTCCTCTACCGATCCAAGCGAATATCGCCAGGGCTACCGTCTCAAGTTGATAAGCAGCGAGGAGCCGATGATTATACCCAAAACCGGCAGGGCTGAAGCGTCTAATTCCAGATTGTGTTTCAGCTGCCACACGGACACTCCCTTTACAACGTCTGATGGCACGAACACAAATTACAGAAATGGCTCCACCAACCTGCATTACTATCATCTTAATTTAAATGATAGCTTGCGTTTCAAGGCTGACTGGGGCAGCGGCGAAAGCTATGATAGCCAGGCCTACACCAGCCGGATCACCTGCATAACCTGTCACAACGTACACGGTTCTACCAGGCTGTCCATGGTGCGCGACGGCAAACTCGTCAACAGGGAACCCGGCGTCAAGATATGGTACTACAACTCCGACATTTCCACTAATTCAAATCCTCCGCAGCCGGAGAACCTGCCGCTTTCGGCCAGCACCGGATCATTATGGCTTCCAGGGTCAGCCGGTAATGTATGCTATCCATGTCACGGTGGGACCAGCACCGAGATAAAGAACAGGAACCCTTTTCAGGATACTGACCAGTCACCTATTCTTGAATGGACCGGTGAGACAAACTATACAAGCGACGGAGTTGACCCTGCCAGCGGCGCATCAGGAAGTGCTTTCACTTTCAGGGTCAAATATACGGATACAAACAACGACTCGCCAATCTATATGCAAGTGTGGGTAGATGAAGATGACAGCGGCACTTATGAGCCCGGAGAAAAATATACGATGACCGGAGCAAGTTCCTCTGATATTATCTATACGGACGGCAAGATGTACTACAAGACGCTCACCATAGACAGTGCCGGGGACAATATTATCAACTATCGTTTCTATGCATCGGATGGGACTAATGATGCCACGGGCGCCCCGATGAGCGGAGGGACTATTACAATTTCCAGCAGTGCTCCAGTACTGTCATGGACAGGAGAAGCAACCTATACAAGTGATGGGGTCAATCCTGACACGGGAGGAAACGGCGATGGTTTTGAATTCAGGGTCAAATATGCTGATGCAGACAATAATGCTCCGGCATTGATTCAAATATGGTTGGATTCGAATGACAGCGGTACCTATGAAGAAGGCGAAAAATATGCAATGACTGCAGTGACCGGCGGTGATACCACATATTCAGACGGCAAATTATATACAAAGAGCCTGACAATCGCTTATGCCGGAGACGGAAATCTCAATTACCGTTTCTATGCAAGCGACGGCTCTGCCGGCGCAACAGGCAGTCCCACGTCAAACAACATGGTAACTGTTCTTGACGGGACGAATAATCCTCCTTCACTTGACTGGGTAGTTGCAACATGCCTGACCAATGGCGTTAAACCCGCAGAGGGGCCAAACGGCGGTGATTTTGAGTTCTTGATAAATTATACGGATGAGGACAATCAGTGTCCGCCGACAGCTAATGACATCCAGGTATGGATAGATGTGAACGACAACGGCACATACGAAGAAGGAGAAAAATACAATCTTGCCGAGACAGACGCCTTCGATACCACATGTTCGGATGGAAAGCTTTATAAGGTTACAAGGACACTTTCACTTGCAGGCGACAATGCGTTTAATTATCGCTTCTATGCTTCAGACGGAAGTGATACGGCCATAGGCGGGCCGATATCGAACAATACTGTCACAGTCGTCGATGCGCTCAAGGTAAGGCCCTCAGGCGGCTCGGGCTGGTACAGTACAATCCAGTCTGCGGTCGACGCAATCTCGGGAGCCCATACAGTACTTGTATATGAAGGTGCTTATAACGAAAAAGTGACTTTTTCCGGTGGGGATGATAGCAACGTAACTGTCCGGTCGGTTTGCGGTCCGGACACCACTATCATAGATGCCACGGGCAAAACATACGGCGTGTCAGTTGGAAGCAATTCCAATGGCTCAACAGTCGAAGGTTTTCAGATTATGAATGGTACGGCAGGCGTATATATCAGCAATGCCGGCATTACGATCGATAACTGCAAGATCCATGATAATACACAGGGCATAAGTTTTATCGACGACACTCTCCCCAGAGAAACCCCCCTCATCGTCAGGGACTCCGAACTCTATGACAACCATGGCGGGAGCGGTGGCGCGATCTATATCAAAAACGGCTCTGAGCCCCACCACCAGATTATTAACACCGTTATCCATGACAATACGGCGGTAAGTGGCGGTGGCGCTTATCTGGGCGGCATTGTTGATATCACCGGATCTACCATAAGGGACAACTCTGTAACGGCCAATGGCGGCGGTCTTTATATCAGCGGGGTCGTAAGTCTGGTTAGATCATCAATCATCGGCAATACTGCTGTGGGCAATGGCGGTGGCGCCTTCCTCCCTGACGCCGACACCTTGACAATGGAAAACAGTATTGTAGCCGACAACACGGCCGCAGTGGGCGGTGGTGTATGGCTTGACGGTGCATTGACTGCGGTCAACTCAACCATC
Source organism: Nitrospirota bacterium (assembly GCA_016222915.1). Taxonomy (GTDB): domain Bacteria; phylum Nitrospirota; class Thermodesulfovibrionia; order UBA6902; family UBA6902; genus UBA6902. The sequence continues at coordinate 7,898 of JACRQA010000104.1, forward strand.
GCAAATAATGAAGCGACCGGAGCCAGCGGTGGCGGAGCGTTTTATACCAACACCTGGGCTGCCATTGATATCAAGAATTCCATTGTATGGAACAATATCGCCTCAAATGCCATGCAGAAACATGTAGCATCGGTGTCTTCAACTAGCACAATGACTGTAAACGATTCAATCATCAGCAATGATGGCGACGGAATTTATAATGACTATCCATATGTTGTTGTAGCTTCCGGCGGTTCTGCAAGTTTCAGCGGCTACTTATCAGAGCAGGACCCCTTCTTCGTTGATGCATCAGGCGGAGATTACCATATAAAGTCGAACTCACCGGCCATCGATGTTGCCAATGCGACATATGCGCCCACTGATGACATCGACGGCGACAGCAGGCCTCAGGGCAGCGCTGATGACATTGGCGCGGATGAATATGACGGGACAATAAATAATGCCCCCGCGCTTTCCTGGACCGGGGAGGCAAATTATGAGTCAGATGGTGTTAATCCGAACAGCGCTGTCGGCGGCAGCAATTTCGAATTCAGGATTGACTACACAGATGCTGATAATACAGCTCCGACCTCGATCCAGGTTTGGGTAGACGAAGACGACAACGGTTCTTATGCGGAAGATGAAAAATATAACATGACGGCAGTTAATGCTGATACGGTTTATTCCGACGGCAAACTTTATACAAAAACACTGACGCTCAGTTATGCCGGTAACGGCGCTTTGGATTACCGGTTCTACGCATCAGACGGCACGGTCGCTGCATCGGGTGCGCCAGCTTCAGACAGCACGGTAACAGTAACAAATAATGCACCGGCACTTGGCTGGACAGGCGAGACGAATTATACAACCGACGGGGTGAATCCCAACAGCGGAATAACCGGCAGCAACTTCGAGTTTAGAGTTGATTATACAGATGCTGATAACACAGCGCCTTCGTATATAGAAGTATGGGTAGATGAAGATGACAGCGCCGTTTATGATCTTGATGAGAAATACAGCATGACCGAAACCGACGGCGGTGACACTAATTATGAGGACGGCAAGCGGTATTCAAAAACACTCACTCTTGCGACAGCCGGTGACAGCGTTCTGAATTATAAGTTTGCGGCCTCTGACGGTACGGATTCAGCAACAGGCACTCCGACAAATAATTCTTCACTGACTGTTTCCGGTGTTACGGTGACCTTTACAAGCGCATCACAGGTAACGGCAGGTGAAAGCAGCGCTGTGACGATCACTGCACAACTGAGTGGAGTAAGCGGTCAGGATGTCACGGTACCGTTTACAATAAATACGGGCAGTACTGCAACAGGTGGAGGAACTGATTACAGTATAACCGTAAGCCCGATAACAATTACTGCCGGAAATACAACAGCAGATATAACCGTAACAATAGCTACGGACAGCCTTGATGAGAATAACGAGTCCGTCATTGTTGATATGGGAACTCCTACCAATGCAGCACAGGGCGCAATAACAACCCATACGGTAACAATTACGGATGACGACAACGAACCGACGGTGACCTTTACAAGTACGTCGCAATCCACGACTGATGAAACAGGAACTGCAACAATCACGGCACAATTGTCTGCTGCAAGCGGCAGGGATGTAACAGTACCTTTTACCATTAACGGCAGCAGTACGGCTACAGGCAGCGGAACGGACTACAACATAACCGCAAGCCCGATAACCATCACAGCAGGAAATACAACAGCAAATATAACGGTCACAATAGCGGCAGACAGCCTTGATGAAAATAATGAGACTGTCATTGTTGATATGGGAATGCCGACCAATGCGACACAGGGAGCGACCACGACGCATACGGTTACAATTACGGATGACGATGCAACGCCGACAGTGACCTTTACAAGCGCATCACAGACAACGGCCAATGAAAGCGGCACACCGACAATTACGGCACAGCTTTCTGCAATAAGCGGACGCAATGTAACGGTCCCGTTTACAGTAAGCGTAAGCAGCACAGCAACGGGTGGAGGCACGGACTACAGCATAACTGCAAGCCCGATAACTATCACAGCCGGAAATACAACCTCCGACATAACCGTTACAATTACTGGTGACAGCCTTGACGAAAGCAATGAGACTGTCATTGTTGATATGGGATCACCGACCAATGCGACTCAGGGGGCAATCACAACGCATACCCTGACGATTACGGATGATGACCTGGCAGGAGGTACAATTTATACCGTATGTAAAGCGGGCCATGCAGACGCGCCGTGTAATTATCAGAGCATAAATGGAGGTATTGACAGCGCCTCTGTTTTGAATGGAGATACTTTACTGGTCTCGGCTGATACATACAGTGAAAACATCAATTTCGACGGAAAGAATATCACAATCCAGGCGAAAATGGGTGCTGCGTCAACGACGATACAGGGAAGCGGCGCCAATGCCGCAGTTGTTACCTTCAGCAACGCCGAAACCTCCGGCGCGGTTCTTGACGGTTTTACCATCAATAACCAGGCGGCAAATACGGCAACAAGAGGAATCTATATATCCGGAGCTGCTCCTACCATAAAGAATTCCATTATTGAGGGCAATTCAGCCAATAACGGAACCAACGGTGGTGGCGGCGTGTATGTAGACAATTCAATCCCGACCTTTGACAATTGTACTATCAGGAGCAATACCGCGACAAATCGTGTGGGCGGCGGCATTTATATCACAGGGGCTGCAAGCGGTGCAACTATTACCAATTCCACAATCGGCGGCTCAGGCTATGCCAACTCCGCAAATAGCGGCGGCGGCATTTATTTCACAGGCTCTACAACAGGCACATTGTCCGTCAGCGGCAGCACCATAGCATATAATACGACTACCCAGGCCGGCACCGGTATTTATATTACGGGTATCACAAACACGACAATCTTTACTAACACGTCCATCAACAATAACACCTCTTCCCAGACCGCCGGAGGCATATATAGCAATAATTCAGCGCTGTCATTTACTGATTGCAACATAAACAGCAATGCGACAGGCAGCACAGCCAGTTACGACGGTGGCGGCATCTACCTGACCGGGGCCTCGGCTTCAGCAACGATCTCTGGCGGGACTATCAATGGGAATTCCGGCCGCTACGGTGGAGGTATTTACATAAACGGCTCGACAGCAGCCACTCCGCTTTTGATCAGCAACGCGACGATGTCTTCCAATACAGGCTATCTGGGCGGAGCGGCATATCTGACAGGGGTCACAAATACAGTTTCTATAACCGGCACAACCATCAGCGGCAATACCGGCATTGCGAGCGCCGGCGGTATTTACAATAATGCAGTAGCTCTTGAAATAGCCAACAGTCACATTGACTCGAATACAGTGTCAAACAGCAGTCAGAGGGGCGGAGGCCTTTATCTGACCGGAGCAAAGACCACGACAATTACCGATACGACTGTTAACAGCAACACGGCCACAGGGCTTGGCGGAGGAATTTATGCCGGAGGAGGCGCTACCCTTGCATTTACCGGAGGCTCCATTAACAGCAATGCAACTTCATCTACAGGGGATGGAGGAGGAGTAGCTGTCGATGGCGCAACAACATTGAGTGTTTCAAAGGCTGATATACGTGGAAACAAAGCACGATACGGCGGCGGCATTTATTATACATCGACATCCGCCACTGCCGCATCGATCACTAATTGCACTATAACCGGAAACACGCACACCGGGACATTGGACGGCGGTGGAATATACACTTCCGGAACAGCGATGAACATAATCAATAGTACACTGGCCGGAAACTATGCCTACCGTTACGGCGGAGGTATAAGGGTGCAGGCAGGAACTGTCAACATAAAAAACAGCATCATATACGGTAATACAGCCGGGACCTCCGGTCCTCAGATAAGCGGATCTCCTACCGTTTCATACTCCGATATTGAGGGAACTTTTGCCGGGACCGGCAACATTGATTCAGACCCGTTGTTTGAATCATTCGTAGCCGGTGATAAGGCAGGGAATAACGATCCAAAGACAAGCGGCAACTTCCATATTCAGAGCGGCTCACCGTGCAAGGACACGGGAAACAACGACGATGCCCCTGCGGGCACTGATATCGACGGAGATACGCGCATTCTCAACGGCACGGTTGATATGGGCCCGGATGAGTATGTGCCATAGATTCCATCATCTGCTTTGAGGCGACAAGGGGAGCAAAGCCTGCACGAGCATCGAATGAGCAATGTTGCATGTTGAATATTAAGGATTTTGAGCTGACCAATGCATCTTAGAATCAGGAATGGGTGGAATGCGGTTTCAATTTTAACCGATTAATAAAAAGTCCGCTCCCCAATATCAACACGCCTGAAATAAACAGGATATAACTTTCCGGCTCTGGCACAACGGCAGGATAAGGGGCCGCGAGACTGGTAGTATTAATTCCATCCAGAATAAACTTCTGCGTCTCTGCTCCGCTGATTATATCAACCGTCATTAACCTGTTCCCTCCACGGATTGTATACAACTCCCCTGTAACAGGGTAAAACTCCAACCCCACACCCCCGGCATTAACTGCAGGAGTCAGATTAATCGACGAGAGCCTTTGCCCTGTATTTTTATCAAGCTTGTATAACGTGTCATATGTACAACCCCAACTGAAATTACATCCTGAAAGGGCATATAGTTCATCAGTGCTAAAGTCTATTGCAAGACCGGTATGATAAATATTCGGCCCGGCATCGCCTATAAGACTGGACGTACCTGTTGCGGGATTTATCAAATAAAAATTATCACTTGGATATCCGTCGACAAGACCGTAGAGGTCCCCGCTCCTGTCAAACGCGAGGCCATTGGTCCATTGAGTGTCAGGATTCAGATTGGCAGCGCCGATAGGATTAATATAACCGGTATCATAGTTTATTGAATAGAGCTGGTTGGCTGCATTGTTCCAGCCGAAAAGTTCATTATCAGGGCTGAAGGCAAGCGCGTTTATTCTGAAATCGGGAGGGACCGGGGCAGGTGAGCCATTTTGGAAGTATAATGTAGTGACTACATCGGTTGTCCCATTTATTGGGTCAATGCTCCATAAAGCCGAATTCCCCTCAAAAGCAGTAATAGAATAAAACTTGTCATATTCCAGGGCGGCATTTGAAACGCCGGCAAACATAAATGACGTCATCATAAATATGACAGACAAAATTAATATTGCCCTAGTCGTGGTTTCATGTCTTTTCATTTCTTCTCCTTAAGTGTCAATTTTTCAAAGCGCGCTGCCTTGAAAAACGTCTGAATCCCAATGCTGCTCCGCCCGTGATAAAGAGGACATAACTTATCGGCTCCGGAACTACGGCAGGTTGATAGGATATATTCATTTGAGTATCATTCAGCGTAATCCATCGATTCTTATTGGTGACCTGACCTTGTGGAATGGCGGTCCAGAAAAAAGAATCCCCAGAGTCCATTGAGATTGAAAGGTCAATTGGAATAACCATGTTCGGGCAGTTTCCGAAATTGGCGCCACATTCCATATCGGCTGAGAATGGGCTGGTAAGAAGATCATTTTTAAGTACGGTAACGCTGTTACTGGAAGAGTCAAAGTATCCCATAATGAGCTGTACATCAACGGGCGAGGCCCAGTAATTGCCTGTATAAGACATGCTTTGTCCGCCCCAGTATAGTCTTAGCGATCCAAGAATATCGATATCGGAATCATTCCCGACCGGATTAGTCCATCTGATAAGAGATGAATTTTTATTTGCATTATAGCCGGAATAGAAGTTTGTATTTTGGTCCCAGCGGCTGATGTTGACGTCATTATCGTACATGGCCTGTCTTTTCCATCTGCCGTTACCGGGCATCGGATCTGTCCAATAATAAGCCATGTTCGAGGTATGCAGATAATCCGTTCCGGTAAACCACTCGTAACTCCAGACTGTGCTTCCCTGTGTGTCTTTTTTAAAATTCAAATCATTCGTGATCAGAAAATCGCCATTCCGGTCCCACGTAAAGCCGTCTTGATACTCAGCTCCCGACTTGCTAGCAGATCCACAAAGCAAAATTGCAGCGACAAATATTCCGACGGAAATCTCTTCCGCTTTTTTCAGGGCTGTCGTTAAAAGTTTATTTCTCATATAATTGTCTCGACTTTTAGTAGTGCGCTTAAGCTTCTTTCACCTTTATTTATTTCGCGTTAAATATGATCTGCTGCCCGACAGGCTTCCTGAACGGCTTCTCAAAACAAGATAAGTAAAAACGTGCAAGATAAATGCCACAATCATAATTCAATGAATCCGGGTGGTTATGTTTTCCTTAAGTCTTTTGATGTGCTTAAAACCGAGTGAAATCCCGCATTAGATGGTATTTTTACCTATGCTTAAGAAGCACGGATAATCCAGAGGCATCAGCTAAAATTGGTTGTTCCCCGGACTGTGGAGCTGATGAAAAAGTATTCTTCATTTAAGAAAGAAAATCAAATGCTGCAAGGTTTGAGTTAGATTGTGAGTCAGAGAGTGAAGAAAGGTATATGCTGTCCTAATCCTTAGTTAAATTCAGGAAAAAACCTATTCATCATTTTCACTTAACATCCGAATTGTAAATAGACAGCGTTTGGTATTGAGCAAAATAAATAATATCAGGAGGCCGGTCATGAAAGGAAAGAATTATGCGGGTATCATCGGGACAGTAGCTCCAAAGTATGTTCATCGCGGAGAAACGTTTTATAAGGAAGTGATAAAGAAGCTTGACGCAAAGACAATTTTATGGTCAGCATTACATATCGGTGGATTTATGTTTGTAGCATCGATCCTGTTTTTACTGGTAATGCTCATCGCCACTTCCTGATCGGACAAAGAGTGTGCTGTTTATTATGACTGGGACCCGATGTGATGTCCGATTGAATCGATTGCGGCATTCTCACCTCATTCTCTTTCCTTTTAATCGTACTGGACTGGCCTGTTGAAATTAAATATCTTGTGCTGTAATATCAGCGAAGAGCGCATCGTCAAGAATCTTGAGTAATCAATAGAAGAATAAATTAAGGCGAAAAAAATGAAACTGGAAGTGCCGGTCATAGGAATCCTGCGTGGAGTGGAAGCTGCCTATTTTCAGAACATAATGGATACCTCGTTTGCTTCAGGCCTGCAGGCAATTGAGATTACGATGAACACTGACCGGGCAGTGGAGATCGTTTCGTCGAACAGGGCGTCTGTGCCTTCCGGAAAATTACTGGGAATGGGGACGATATGCAATCTTGCGGAAGCTGAAATGGCCATTGACGCCGGGGCCATGTTCCTTGTTACGCCTAATACGGACACGGCGGTCATTGATTATGCAGTATCAAAATCAGTCCCGGTGATATCAGGGGCGCTGACTCCTACAGAAGTATATACTGCGTGGTCTGCCGGCGCTGACATGGTCAAGGTCTTTCCATGCCGGCCATTCGGTCCTGAATATATCCGTGAACTCAGAGGACCTTTTGACCATATCCCCATGGTCGCGGTAGGGGGCGTTGACCCCGGCAACATCATAGAGTATTTCGCTGCCGGCGCAAAGGCCGTGGGCGCAAGCGCCTCGCTTTTCGGCCGCAAGGCATTGATGGAGCATGACCTTGATGAAATTGCCCGAAATGTTAAAAAATTTATTGCCCTTTGCCCTGATCAGAAGAAATAAATTATAATATCCCCTCAGATAAAACTTTCTTAATATTATAAGGAGACGATATATGTACAGACCTGAAATAAAAGTTATAGACTGCTCTGTCCGCGACGGGGGATTAATGAATAAGTGGCAATTTTCCGACTCTTTCGTATGCAAGGTCTATACGGCTTGCACGGAAGCAGGCGTCGATTATATGGAGATCGGTTATCTGAGCTCGGAGTCTGCTTTTTCACGGGCCGAGGTAGGGCCGTGGAAGTTTTGCGCTGAAGATGACATCCGGCGCATTATCGGCAAGACAGAGAAAAAGATCAAGCTCTCTGCTATGGCCGACATCGGCAGGATCGAATATAATGACATCCCCCTAAAATCCGATAGCTCCCTGGACATGATCCGGGTCGCATGTTATGCGCATCAAACTGACGCCGCAATAGCCCTGGCCCATCATTGCATCGACAAAGGCTATGAGACAACCATAAATCTCATGGCGGTCTCCACAGTGGGATTGCGCGAGTTGGACGAGGCACTTGATGATCTTTCAAAGAGTCGGGTGCCGATAGTTTACGTTGTAGACAGCTTTGGCGCTTTCTATTCCGAGGACATAGACCTGCTTTCCAAAAAATACATGGAGCGCCTCCCCGGCAAGACTATCGGGATACATTGTCACAACAACCAGCAACTGGCCTTCGCCAATACCATATCTGCAATCATCTCTGGGGTCAATTATCTCGACGCCAGCTTGTACGGAATCGGACGCGGGGCCGGCAACTGCCCGCTTGAACTTCTGATAGCATTCCTGAAAAATCCCAAGTTTAAGGTGCGTCCACTTATTGAGGCCATAGAGGCCGAGATCCTTCCGTGGACGGAAAAGATCGACTGGGGTTATTACATTCCGTATATGGTATCGGGCGTGCTGAACCAGCATCCACGCGCGGCCATGGCGCACATGGAGTCCGACATGAAGAATAAAATTACGCAATTCTTTGATCAGATGACGAGCGCCACCGAGTTGGGATAATTAGGAAATTACCAACTATCGAGTCGGATTCAACTGATTGTTGATATAAGAAATCGGAACTCAACTGCTGCGCAATATCTTATGTGAAGGTGCGTGAATTCCCCCAGATGAGCTGTCCCAATCCTGACTGATCAAGTGTTATCTCCTTATTGTAAGGTAAGTTGGAGTATCCGGTTTTACTGGTATTTATATTGCTTATTTCCTTAAGTTTTCAGTATTATTCCACGAAATAAATAATAAACTAAGTCGAGTTACTGAAAGGAATTTTATATGAGGGGAGTGTCCTTAAAAAGGGTCTTCGCCGGAATATTGAGCCGGAAGCTGAGACTATTTGTAAGCTCTAATCTGTTCTGCTTTTCAATTTTTGTATTAATCCTGCTGATATCGTCGGCGCATGCGGCCCTGGACTTCCCGCATTTCGGGAACAACAACATCGGCTGCGACTCCTGCCATTTTGTGTACGGGTCACAACCGTCATTGATGCCGCCGTGGACAGCTCATACGCCGCAGGACATTGACGATACTCAATACAATACCCTCTGCTGGAGCTGCCATAACGATATTGACGCCCCATACGTAAGAACGCATTCAAGCCTTCAGACGGACAGCGGCTATGGAAACTGGACCGTTGAGTGCAAGGTCTGTCATAACCCTCATTATCAGAGGCAGCTCAGGACATATGGAAGTTCTGCCTATCTTTATTCGGGGGTATCGACGGAAATTACATCCGCAACAATTACTCAGACAGGGGCGGGTTGGGGGGAGGACCAATGGGCAGGGATGATTGCGGTCGGCAATATAGCCAAAGCCGATTACAACTACAAAATAATCGGCAACACGGCGGACACGCTCACAGTACAGGGGCCGATGAACCTGACAAAAATCGCCACGGGGAACACCTTTGCAATAATTTACGGGAAGCTCATAAAAGATACGGTTGACCGCAGCAAGATTACACCTCCCAAGACCGACACCAAGACGGTAAGGTTTTTCAGGGACACAGGAAGCAAGTCATTTGCCGACGGTGATACAACGTATGACGGCATATGTGAAGTATGCCACACTCAAACCAGCTATCATGACGAAATAGGCTCCGGCGCTGCTCATAATGAAAGCCTGAAATGTGTCCAATGCCATAATCATGTCAACGGCTTTGCGCACGGCGGCGGAGGCGGAGGCGGCACGGGATGCGGAGATGCCTCAAGCTGTCACGGCCTGCAGAAGTCACATCCTACGCACGTCGATGGAAGTGGAATGCATTTGTCGCTTGCCTGTTCAGAATGCCACGATACATCCAATTTCCCTCAATTTAAGGACGGCCAGACTCTTGCGACAACAACCGTATGCAATCCCTGCCACAGTCCGGGGGGCACGTATGACGGTGTCTATGATCCGAATATCGGAGTCAAAATCAATTTCACCAATGGCGTATACGATAATAACGGGACCAGTCTTAAGCCTGGCAAAGAGAAGTGGTGCGCAAGCTGCCACGATGAAGGGCCTTCGGTTATTCAGGGCGTAAGCGCACCGAACGTTGTCGGCGATGAAGAAGGCGCTGAATACGGCTACGGCTATACCTGGGGATATTATCTTAGCGGTCACAAGATCGGCTGCCTCAATTGCCATGACGCCGCAAAACGTCATATCGACGGCGCGTACAGGACTTATGAAGTCCTGGATGACAGCCAGGCGAATGAATCAGTCCCTACGCCTTATACCGATGCTTACCGTCTGGCGAATGTTAAAGGCAAACCTGCGATGGTCATTCCCTTAAACCCGACGGCCCCTTCGTACAATCTGCTTGACAGCTTTGCGCTCTGTTTCAAGTGCCATAAAAAGAATGACGTGATGGGGACGGCGTATAATGACCGCGGCCGGACGAACTTTTATAATGCGACCTCCGGCCAAAACGCGCATTGGTATCATTTGCCCCTGGGCGACAACTATTACGATTCTGACTGGGACATCACGACTTACTCGACTTCGTTCCAGAAGCTCGATTCAGCGGTGTCCTGCGTTGCCTGCCATAACGTACACGGCGCGCCCAACCAGGCGATGCTCAGGCACGGCGAGCTTATCAGCCTTCCGGGACAAACCAATGCCGTGCCTGCATTCAATATGAAATACATTCTGCCCGGCGATGGGGCCGGGGCGGTGAAGTTCACCCCCACGCTCCCGCAGGCCGGTGATTATGAGGTCTTTGCCTATTGGGCATCGCTTAACGGCCGCAATGAGATTTCCCGCGCGGCAACCAACGCGCCGATCACTATTTCTTACAACGGCGGGGCGCAGAGCGCGCAGTTGACAAAGGACCTGCGGTACAACTGCTGCAGTTGGAAATCCCTCGGAATTTATTCTTTCACCGGAGCAGGGAATGAATATGTCGAGATGACTTCGTCCGCTGCCGACGGCGCTATCATCGCGGACGGCATGAAGTGGGTGAAGACGGACACCGGCGCAGAGGTAGTGATGGATGAAGAGGCCGCTTCTTTCCTGCCGTCGACCAATGACTGGACCCTGAGGAGCAACCCGGGATACAGTTTAAACGATGACTACCGGGACTATGGTCCTATTACCAGCACAACCGCGCCGGTTTCGCAGAGCGTAGCCGGGGCAGGGCCGGGCAGCTCGGGGCCGGTCAATAACCGGATATGCACTGCCTGTCACTACAGCCCTGTCTGGCACCGCACCCCGAACCCTTTGCCGATGGTCATTCCATTGACCTTTGATGACGAAATCACAGCGGACGGCACAGTCGATCTGCTCTTCGGGGCCTGGGTGAAATCCCCGGGAGGAGTTATCACTTCTGTAACTATTGATCTTTCAGTAATAGGAGGCGGTCAGACCCAGACATTATATGACGATGGCACACACGGTGATACTGTCGCCGGTGACAACCTCTACAGCTTTCTCCGGACGATTCCCGATTACGCCCCTTCAGGCACTAATACATTTCACATTATCGCTGTGACCAGCCAGGGGCAGGGTGAAGCCGATCTTGAGGTCACCTTCGTCACGCCAGGAGAAATCATCTGGGACAACGACAGCGGCGACGGATTGTGGAGCACACCTGAAAACTGGAGCGCTGACAGTCTTCCTGTTGCAGGTGACAAGGTTGTCTTTAAACATACTTCAAACACCAATTGTTTTGCCGATACTATTCCGGCGGGACTGACATACATCGGCTTGAATCCGGGTTATACTGCTACCCTGACTCTATCGTCAAATCTCAATGGCGGGTCGAGAACGTTAAACGTTAACGAACTTCGTGCATACGCCGGACATCTGCTTCTGCAGGGCGATACCTCAGTCGTCAATGCAGCCTCCGGCGGCACCGCAGACAAACCGCATGGGGCCGGGCTTACGATCAATGCATCAAACGTGATCGTCGGTCCAAGCGGCCACATCAGCGCAGACGGCCAGGGATTCGGCCCGCAATCCGGTCCCGGCGCAAGCAGCGTCAACTGGGCGTCCGGCGGGAGTTACGGCGGTTTCGGAACATCCACCGATGGCATACGCGATACGTTCCCCTATGGGTCGATTACCGAGCCTACCGCGCTCGGAAGCGGCGGGGCAACTGTATCGAGCGGCGGCAGCGGCGGCGGGGCAATGAAGCTCATTGTATCCGATACGGTGACGGTCAGAGGACTGATTTCCGCAGCCGGCATCAATGCCGACGGCGGCGGCTCGGGCGGCAGTGTATGGATCATTACAAACAGGATCGAAGGTGAAGGCACGATCAGCGCCAGGGGCGGCTACAACGCCTACCGCACAGGCGGCGGCGGTCGAATATCATTACAGTGGAACAGCGGCAATTTCGATTTTGACGGATTGATTACCACCGAGGGTTCAACCGGCGCGACGAACGGGTCGTTATGGGTGAATGCGGTGGGCGGCAGCAACGCCTGGGCCGAGATGTGGAATGCATCACGGCCGGTAAACAGCCTTGTGGCAATCCCACCCGGAGAATATACTCTTAACGATCTGCGCATTCTGAATGGCGCAAATATCGAATGTCTGGGAGACCGGAGCGCGATCAACGCAGCGTCGGGCGGGACCGAAGCGATACCACACGGCAGCGGCGTCACGATTCATTCCAACAACATCGTGATAGAATCGGGCGGCATTCTTTCAGCCGACGGCATGGGCTTTTATCCGCAGCAAGGCCCAGGTACCGGGGCGTCAAATGGCGGCAGCTATGGCGGATATGGCATGGGCGTAGACAGCCAAAGGCGGTCGTTTGCATACGGCTCCGCACTGGTCCCCACCGCGCTTGGCAGTGGCGGCGGCACATCGCAAGCCGGACCGGGCGGGGGCGCGATAAAGCTGGACGTATCCGGCAATGTAACAATTGACGGGACACTTTCGGCGGTAGGACACGGCTGTAAGATGTCGACTGCCGGTTCAGGCGGCAGTATTTGGATCGTTGCAAACACTATAGCCGGATCAGGATTGATCAATGCAAGCGGCGGCGATGACTGGTGGGGCACGGGTTACAGCGGCGGCGGCGGCAGAATTAGGCTTGATTGGCAAACGGGCAAGTACTTGTTCAACGGCATAGTGAAGGCCGAGGGGCCGGATAACGCAACAAACGGCGCCCTCTGGGTAAATGCGGTGGGCGGCAGTAATTCCTGGAATGAGTTGTGGAATGCCTCGCGCCATGTTACCGGCTCTGTTGCCTTGCCTTCGGGAACATACACGATTTCAGAGCTTCACATAGACTCAGGCGTCTCTTTGGATGGACAGGGAGACCCGACTGTCATCAATGCGGCCTCCGGCGGCACAGCCGATAAACCCCATGGCCAAGGCGTAATAATCAACGCTGATAACATTACGATTGCAAGCACTGCATCGCTAAACGCCGACTTCATGGGCTTCCGGCCGCAGCAAGGCCCCGGAGGAAATCTTGATTGGGGCGGCAGTTACGGCGGTTACGGAAACCATATCTACGGCTGGCAGAGAGGCTCTCTATACGGCTCTTTTACTGAACCAACAGCGTTAGGCAGCGGCGGAGGTGGCTTTTCCACCAACGGTTTGGGCGGCGGCGCCCTCAAATTAAATGTCAGCGATACGATCACTATTAACGGTACCCTTTCAGCCAACGGCGAGGCGGTCAAGGGCGGAGGCGGTTCCGGCGGCAGTATTTGGGTCACAGCCGATACGATAACCGGAACAGGCGCGATCAGCGCCATGAGCCCGCTGCGGTGGGCATCAGCCTACAGCGGCGGGGGCGGTCGCATATCCCTGCAGTGGAACACCGGCAACCTTTCATTTACCGGACAGGTAAAGACAGAGGGTGTTGGCACTGCAACGAGCGGCACCCTTTGGGTCAATGCGGTAGGCAGCGCCAATTCCTGGAATGAGCTGTGGAATGCCTCACGTCCTGTAAGCGGTTCGGTGGCCCTGCCTTCAGGCTCATATGACATTGCCGAGTTGACCATTCCTTCCGGCATCAGACTGGATGTTCAGGGAGACAATGGCGCAAGCGGCGCTGAAGGCGCAGGGGTGACGATCAATTCCAATAACATCACAGTTGAAACAGGGGCGACTATTCGAGGCGACTCGCTTGGCTTCAGACAAAGGCAAGGCCCCGGAGCGGCAACCTCAGGTCTGTATGGCGCGAGCCACGGCGGTATCGGCTCATCCGGCGCCCCGATATACGGCTCCGAAACCTTGCCTGTATCCCTGGGCAGCGGCGGCAGTGACTCAAGCAGTGGCGGACCAGGCGGCAGCGCAGTCAAGCTGGCGGCAGAAAATACATTGACCATCAACGGATCAATCTCCGTAAACGGTCAAGGCACAACCGGCGGCGGCGGCGCGGGCGGCAGCGTCCTGCTGATTACCGACATCCTTGCCGGAGCCGGATCGATCACTGCCAACGGCGGCTCAAACGGCGGCGGCGGGGGCCGGATCGCGGTCCATTACAATACCGACAATTCATTATTGAGCAGCAATAGTACGGCAAACGGCGGCAGCGGCACACCTTCCGGCGGAAACGGAACGATAGACTTTGCGAATGATGCAGACGGGATATACGCGGGCATGAAGAGCGCCTTCGCTTCGGATGCCTCCGGCGGCGGGGCCGGGATCCAATCCGGCGATCAAGTGGTTATCCAATTCAGAGGCCCGACCGAGGGGACTGCTATAACTGCCGGCAACATCGATACAGCCCTTCAATTGTCGAACTCTCATTCCTGGCTGGACAGCCTGGGCGGCATTCAGCCGGCTGTATGGTCGACAGATATCTACACAAACGATACCTTGACCATTAACCTGTCCATAGCCGGCGGAGTCCCGGATGTTGCAGTGGGAGACAATATTACTATGGGTGGAGTTATTAGGGATGATTTAGGCAATTACCCCACCGGGACTGTAATCCTGAGCGGCTTCTTCGGTTCTATTCCGATGGGAGCGGTTGCTTATTGGCCAATGGATGAAGGCAGCGGCGACAAAGTGTTTGAAGCGACGGGAAGCAGCAATGACGGCACGCTTAAGCCAAATTATCCGGCTGACGCTCCGGCCTGGAATCCGGCAGGCCATACAGCCTCGGCCCTGTCTTTTGACGGTGTCAATGATTATGTCGATACAGGTAATCCGGCCTCTCTCAACCCGGCCTGGCGCGAGCCGTTTTCCGTGGAGGCATATGTAAAATTCAATTCGCTGACCAACTTCCATATGCTGGTTACCAAAATCAATAATGCCTTACCTTACCGCGGCTGGCAGTTGTGTAAGGACAGCGCCAATAAAATTGCTTTTTACCTCGTGGACGATTTCGGAGCAGGCAAGTATTTACTGCGCACCTCCTCCAGCGCTGTTACCACGGGCACATGGTACCACGTGGTTGTAACGTATGACGGCGGCGCGACGGGCAATTCCATCAACATATATTTAAACGAGGCGCTCGACCAGGCCGCTCCTACCGACGGAGCGAACGCCGCAGCAATGACCACAATCGCTAATACAGAGAACGTGAAGCTTGGTGTGCGGGGGACGAATAGTTATCCTTTCAAGGGGACCATGGACGAGGTAATTATTTACAGACCTGGGTATTAATGCTTGGGCAGATAACAAGAGGGGCGTTATTTGAGACTGAGGGGTGGGACATTTTCAGCAGGACATCATATTATTAAGAGCAACATATTGCTCTTAACGCTGATGCTGGTCCTGTCAGCAGTCTCAGTATTTGCAGCGACTGATTACCCTCATTCGGGCATCAACAACATCGGCTGCGACTCCTGCCATTTTGTGTATGGGTCACAGCCGTCCTTATTGCCTCCGTGGACCGTGCATGCCCCTCAGGACATAGATGACACTCAATACAACACCCTCTGCTGGAGCTGCCATAACGATATCGATGCCCCATATGTGCGAACTCATTCGAGCCTTCAGACGGACAACGGCTATGGAGACTGGACCGTAGAATGCAAGGTCTGTCATAACCCTCATTATCAGAGGCAGTTCAGGGTCTATGGAAGCCAAAGCTACCTTTATTCAGGACAGTCGACGGGAGTTACATCAACAACCATCACCCGTGCAGGGGCGGGCTGGGAGGAAAACCAGTGGGCAGGTGAGATAGTTGTCGGCAATATTTCCAAACCCGATTACAATTACAAGATCATAAGCAATACTGCAGATACATTGACGGTGCAGGGGCCTGTAAATTTGACGAAGGTCATCACTGGGAACACCTTTGCAATCATATACGGGAAACTTGTAAAGGAATCGATTGACCGCAGTAAGATCACCCCGCCAAAGACTAACGTCAAGACGGCAAGATTTTTCAGAGATACAGGGAGCAAGTCATTCGCAGATGGTGACGCGACATATGACGGCATATGTGAAGTATGCCACACAGAGACCAACTATCATGACGAAATAGGCTCCGGTGCAGCGCATAATGAGGGAGTGCGATGCACTCAGTGCCACAACCATGTCAACGGGTTCGGGCATGGTGGCGGAGGCGGCACAGGCTGCGATTCCTGCCACGGCCATGATGCAGGCTGGCAAGGCAATAATAATCTTGGGAAGGGGACGTTCAAAAGCCATTCGACCCACACTGAAAACGACAGTGATGATTTAAAAGGGCCTTATATTGTCTGCGGTGATTGTCACGACACGGGCAGCTTCCCTAATTTTAAATCAGGCGCGGATATAAACGGCGATGGTAAATTTAATCTTTTGGAGACTGATGTCTGCAACCCTTGCCACAGCCCTGAGGGTACATATGACGGAGCTAACAACAATGTGATCGGCGCAAAGGCCAACTGGCAGGAGGGCATTTATAATGCTGATGGCGCTACATTGCAGCCGGGCAAGGAAAAGTGGTGCGCGGGTTGTCACGATGAAGGGTCTTCAATTATTCAAAGCGTCAGCGCTCCAAACGTTATCGGCGATGAAGATGGTGTATACACATATGGTATAGGCTGGGGTTTTTACAAGACCGGTCATGGTCTGCAGGACGGCCAGGTCTATCCTTCCAAGGACGGTGACTTTCCACCCTTGATGGTCAACGGCTCGACACGCCCAATCGGGTGCAGCAGTTGTCATGATTTTTCCAGCAGACACATTGACGGAGTGGACAGGACGTACGGCACGCAATCGATTACCGCGGCAGGTTACCGGCAGGGCTACCGGTTAAAGATGGTGAACGGCAAAGAGCCCATGCAAATACCAAGGCCGGGAAGCAGTATTAACTTCGACGACTACCTGCTCTGCTTCCAGTGTCACGAATCAGAGCCGTTTCTTGATCCCATAGATGAGCGATCAAACATGGCGCAGCGCAGCACCGGCAATGCTAATTTGAAGGTCGGTCATTATTATCACTTGAGTCAAATATGGTGGCAGGGCTGGAAATCCGACTGGAGGACGACATCAAACAGCGGAGTGAGCTGTCCGCAGTGCCACAACGTTCACGGCAGCAAGAACATGGCGATGTTGTCCGATGGATCGCTTACCGGCACACCGCCGGGCTTTGAATTTTACTATTACAACAGGGCGCTTTCCAGTAAGGACATCAACGGCTACAATCCGCCGACGCCTCGGAATATGCCTTTAAGGCTTGCCGACGGCTTCCAATGGCTGCCGCTAAGCACCAACAGGGTCGGTTGCAGCGCGACATGCCATGGTCAAATTCTATATAGAAATTTCGAATGGACCCCTTACAATGTTCCAAACAGCCCTCCTGTCCTTTCGTGGACGGGCGAGACCAATTACACGTCCGATAGTGTTTATCCCAAAAGCGCTGTATCAGGAAGTAATTTCGAGTTCAGGATCAATTACGCGGACCACTTGACTAATATGGACGGAGGAGGTTTTTATAATTCCCCGAGCTATATTAGGGTGATGCTCGACAATAATAATGACGGCGTTTTCGAGACAGCTTACTCCATGGACTACGTGAGCGCAGCGCCCTCAGGCGGGAGGATATATAAGAAGATCATATCCATCAGAAATACTTACAGCAATACCATACGCTACAAAATTTCAGCGGCAGACGGGCCGGACACCGTGTCTACCGGCTCTTCTCCCAGCGGGCTGCAGGCTGTCGGCGACCCTGCGAATGAAAACACAATCTCGATAATCAATCGCGCGCCTGTGCTTTCATGGACTAACGAGACGAATTATGAAAATGACGGTGTTAATCCAAACGCCGGGGCCGTCGGACAGGCTTTCACCTTCAGAGTCAAATATACGGACCCAGACAATCAGCCGCCTGATGCAAACGGAGTGCGGGTCATTGTTAATGGTGTTGAATATGTCCTGGATGAGAAGGCCGGCGGTTATTACGATACCGGGAGAATCTACTACAAGGTCATAGCTCTTACCACCGCAGGAGAGCTCAGCTACAGGTTTATCGCTAATGACTACTTTGGCCTTCCGGCCACTGGAGAGCCTGTGTCTGATCATACAGTGACGGTGCAGGCGTCTTCCACGCCCCCAACCCTTGAATGGGTTATTGAGCCGGGCCGCATAGAAGGGATCAAACCAGCAAGCGGCGTATCGGGCGATGAATTCGAATTCAGGATCAAGTACACGGACCTGAATAACCAGTGGCCTCCGCTGGCGGGCTATATGAGGATATGGATTGATAAGAACGATAACGATAATTTTGATAATGGCGAGACCTACGAGATGCTGGAAGAAGTCGCCGGATCAGGATGCGTCAGCGGTAAGTTGTACAAGATTGCCGTGAGGCTTGTGTATGCAGGAGACGGTATTTTGAAATACCGCTTCCTGGCGTCAAACGGCGTGGACGTAGCATCAGGAGAGCCGGCAACGGACAAATATCTTACACTGGCCAATTCAAAGATATGGACTACTGACGTTGATTTCAACGCAGGTATCAAGACCGGAGTAAGCGTCAACGGGGTCTCGGAAGCTGCTTATGTTACCCTCCAGACGGGGGCTGAAAACTGGAGCGCCGTCAGCGTGACCGGACAGTCGCCGGCAACGTCATGGGGACCTATGGTTTATGACAGCCACTGCAAAAAATTCATCTACTACGACGGAAGCTCCTATGAATTTAATCCGGCGCTCAAGCAATGGACAAAATTCACGGCAGCGGGCAGCCCGCCGACAAATGCGTCCGGATGGGGCTGGGCGGGTTCGTCTTTAATGACCTATGACCCGGACAGGGACAGAGTGGTCATGCTTGCATACAACGGACAGACCTGGGAATACCATGAGGGCGTCTGGACGAACAGAAACGCCCAAAACATCAATTACCCGGGTTACAACAGATTTAAGTATGCAATGGTCTATGACCCGACACTTCGAAAGGTCATACTCATCGGTGGCACAATCGGTCCCGGAGTAAGCTATGCCTATTCCGGCCCCATTGTAGTATATGAAGAGACCTGGGCCTATGATCCTGTACTGAATAGCTGGGAACCGGTGTTTTTTAACAATACCAATCCACCGGACGGGAAGGGCTTCTCATCTTCCAAGGTGAACCAGACAATAGCGGTTTTTGACTCATCGGCCAATAAAGTAATCATACCTTACGGAGGGGGCTATTCTTATAACTCTTCCGGCACATTCAGCTTTGGTCCTACCGACTGGATATGGAGCAATCTGAATATTTCAACTCCGAACCGTATGTATCAAATTCCGCTCGCATACGATTCCACAAAGGGCAGGGCGGTCCTTTACGGCGGGGCCTTCAATGATACACCGCAATATACAACATGGGTCTTTAACTCGACCGATTTCACATGGCAGCAATTGTCCCCGGCAAATTCGCCTTCAGTCGCCGCCGGTTCCATGTCGTATGATAGTAATAATATGAAGATGATTCTCAACGGTGGATCAGGAGGGACCTGGGCATTTGGAAATACTTATTCTCTATCAAACGAGGGAACAATTTCCGGCCTGAAAATAGACGCTGGTGAAGGGGCGACTGTTCAATGGAATACCATAGCATGGCATGCCAATGTCCCAATGGGGACCAGCATTAAGTTCCAGGTAAGGACGGGAAATAGCGAAGGCGAACTTGGCAACGCAATTTTTACCGGACCTGATGGCACAGATCAGACTTATTACACAATATCAGGCAGCCCGCTTGCAAGTGTTACTAAGACCCACTTCATTGAAGTCAAAGCGGTCCTGACTACAACCGATGTATCCGGAAGTCCAATTCTATATTCGTTGACTGTAAGCCATGATGTGGCTCTGCAATAAGCATAGAGTAATATCCCTCACGACAAGGTGAAATAAAACATCGTCTCAATATTTATTAAGAATACCCGCCTGTATTTATGAAATAATTTTAAATTTATCGGATGGTATTTTATTTGCTTATTTAAATAGGGAGGAGGGGCATACAAGAATTTTGAAAATACAGCGCAGGAAAAATACTAATAGAACTTATTTCGTTCTGCCTGATTTCCTGATGCATTTTCAGATAAATCCCTATTGAGGAAATAAATATAATCTCCGAATGAGATTCATCTATAAGGCGGAAATGTAGCCAACAATTGCAGTTAAGAAAGAAGAGATAATGAGGGGATCAATACTTCTTGCTGTACTTGCCGTACTGTTCGTCATTGCTGCGCCCGCCCACACCATTGACTATCCCCATTTCAGCATAAACAGCATCGGTTGCGACTCGTGCCATTTTGTATCAGGGACACAACCTTCATTATTGCCTCCCTGGACAGCGCATAATCCCCAGGATATAGATGACACCCAATACAACACACTTTGCTGGAGCTGTCATAATGATATCGATGCACCCTATATGAGGACGCATTCAAGTCTTCAGACAGACAACAGCTATGGAGACTGGACTGTGGAGTGCAGGGTCTGCCATGATCCTCATTACCAGGACCAGTTCAGAAAATACGGGAGCCCTAGCTATCTGTATTCAGGCGCATCAACGGGGATAACGGCATCGACGATAACGAAGACAGGCGCGGGGTGGACGGCTAATGCATATACCGGGCTGGTGATTGTTCCGAATGTGTTACAGAAGAATTATAACTACAACATACTCAGCAACACATCTGATACATTGACAGTGCAGGGACCGATCAATTTAACAAAGGTGACCGTTGGGAACACGTTTGCTATTGTCTACGGGAACCTGATCAACGACACTATTGATCTCAGCAAGATAATAATAACGCCTGCCAAGAGCGGGAGCAAGACGACAAGGTTTTTCAATTCAACAGGTGGTAAATCATTTGCTGATGGTGATGCAACGTATGACGGGGTATGCGAAGTCTGTCATACACAGACAACCCATTTCAGGAACAACGGCGGAGGCTTCGATCCGTTGCATACAAACATGGGAGCAGTCGTTGGGACGAGGTGCACTAATTGCCACATGCACGTGAACGGGTTCATGGGCATGGGCGGAGGGGTGCACAAGACGCACGTGACGGATGAAAAGGGGCCGAAGCTCGCATGTGTGGATTGCCATGGGACAAACACTCCACCTATGCTTGCGGATGGTCAGAGACTTGCGAACACTACTGTATGCAATAGCTGTCATTCGGAAAGCGGAGCAGCAATTGCCAAGACCTACTGGCAGACCAATCCCGGCAATTGGACAACTACAGGGGGAGAAGCGGAATACTGCGGGAGTTGTCACGACGGGACACCGGGAAACAGCAAGAACGACGGCACAGGAGATACAGCAGCAAATATAGTCGGAGACAATACGACATACGGATTCTTTGTCACAGGTCATGGAAAGACAACGGGCACTTATACAAGGCTTTCCTGGCAGGCCACAATGACATACGGGAATCCTGCGGCAAACAAATCCTGCAGCGTGTGTCATGATCTGAGCACCCCGCATTACGGCAGCGTCAATAAGAGACTTAAGCCGGGATATGAGAATGACAGCAGCAACAGCAATTGCAGGCAGTGTCATGATTCCGGAATTGCGGCGACATCCGAACCTGAGTGGTATACGACATATTCCGCATATCAAGAATCCGCTCACAAGAACAAGAAGTGCTCTGAATGTCATGACGTGCATGGGGCGTCAGGAAATTATCCCGGGATGACGAGGGCAAATCAGGAGAGCTTGTGTTATCAATGTCATACCCAGGGAGGTGTACAGAACAATGCGATGTCAGGAGCAGGTTTAGCGGACGACATACAGCAGGCTTTCAGCCTTTCAAACAAGCATGACCTTGGAACATCATTCTCGCTGAATTTTGAAAGCTACACCCTTGAATGCGTATCATGTCACAACGTACATGTCATCACCGGGAAATATTGGGATGCGGCAAGCGGAAAGAGTCCCGTAACGAGATTTACAAACAATACCGCAGTATGGGGAGATGCCGCCGGCGAAAAGATGGACGATTATGTCGGCTCAGGGATTTACCAGACTCCATATGCTGACGTATTTCCCGGCTATATACTGCCCGATTACCCGACCTTCTGTCTCGACTGTCACAGCAGTTTCGGGGGTGGCGGTCAAGGTGGCATAAGCTGGGGTTCCGACAAGCACGGCAAAGGCGCAGCTAACAACCCCGGCGGGAATCAGGGACCGTATCCTGACTATTGGGGGATATGGGCACAAGGCCAAATATACGATGCCAACCCGCCAGCTTTCAAGGTGCCTGTAGGTCGCGGCTTTGTCTCTTTCACGTATCAGCCGTGGGACCAGGAGCGCCGCATCGCGGGTGGCAACTTTGTGCTGTCGTGCACTGATTGCCATGAGGCGCATGGCGCAAGTAACGGATCAATGACCAGGACCATTATTCGTCCGGCAACCAGCGAACCAGGGGCCGAAACCGGCCCATCATCATCAGCGCCGACTGCCTGCCAGATTTGTCACGGTGTTAAGACACAGGAGCACAACGGCGGTCTTTTCGGCTGCGGTTCAGCTTCATGTCACCAAACGGCCAACATCCATCGCCTGGCTGTCTCGGGGGGCGGCGGCGGGACGACCTTATTCAACAGGGAACATGTGGCGGACATCAGATTTGAGAATTCTCTGGACGACTCCGGCACATGGAAGATGCACGGGCGCTGGGTGGACAACGGCAATCTTCAGTCTACGAATTCCAGCCTGAGTCCCAACGCCGATTACCTGGCCAAATTCGTTCCCGGTAAATCCGGCCAGGCCTTCTCCTTTGACGGCAACGACGTTGTAGAGCTGGGCTCACGCGGGGCTTTCTCCGAAGGCTATGCCCAGTCGTCGGCCAAAACCGGCATGGCCAAGGCTTTCGAGCTGACCGACACGGGCACAATTGCAGCTTGGATATATCCGACTGATCTCACCGGCACGAAGACCATCGCTTCAAACGCAAAGGAAGGCGACAGGAACTATGTGTTGATGATTAAAGACACTGTCCCCGGCGAGACCGGCCCGAGGCTTGTCTTCCATGCTGACACAATGGACATGTATGAACCGGACCACGGGGCGTACAGCAGTGTAACGATTCCATTAAATGAATGGACGCACGTGGCTGCCGTCTATAACCGCTGGGATGCCGACCACAAGATCATAAGGCTTTTTGTAAACGGGAACGATGTGACCATGAATACCGGCGCCGTGGAATACTCCCAGCCTCTTACACAATGCAGTATTGAGCCTACTTCATACTGGTCGACCTGGAACATGCAGCCGTTTCTTCTCGGCGGTCATCCCGTCGATTTTGATATGTTCCAGGGAGTAACTTGCGATATGACCGATTACTTTGAGGGGAAAATGGATGAGTTCCACGTCTACAATATAGCGATGAATTCTTACCAGATACGGCAGAGCATTGGTCCTGTTATTGTAAGTGCAAAGGGCAAGATCGGCAGCGACCAACTGACTATTGCCTTTTCACGCGGGGTATATACGAATACAGGCGCAAGCGGCTCTCTTGTTCCTTCGGATTTCATCCTCACGGATACGGATGATAGCAGGACGGTTTCATCGGTAAACCATACCGCCGGCGCATCAACTGCGACGTTGACCCTAAGCTCTCCGATTGATTCATCTGAAGACCTCTTTGCAGATAAATTGAAGGCTGCAAGCAATACTGTCTTTGATTCAAGCGACAACCCAGCCATTTCTCTGGACGTGGTCATAACAGCCAGATCAAATATCAAAGGCGCAATTGCAAAAGATTCATCGGGCGTCGCAGGCATACAGACCGGAGACAAGGTAATCATAAAATTTGATATGGCTACACAGGGCACGCCTGTTACAAGTGGAAATATTAATAGCGCCCTTGGTCTCTCCAACAGTCATTCCTGGCTCAGCGGAAGCGGCGCGATAACCTCCGCCATATGGAGCACGACCACAAATTCAAACGACACATTGACGATTACATTAAGCGCAAACAGCGGAGCTCCGTCTGTTTCTCCTGGCGATATAATTACGCTCAACGGCACGTTAAAGGACGCATCAGGCGTTTCCATTGATGACAATCATGTCATTTCAGGGACATTCGGTCCGCTCCCTGACGGCGCAGTAGGATACTGGAACATGGTCGAGAACTACGGCGACGGCGCGTATGATTCAACCGATTATGAAAACCATGGCACGCTCGTCAATCTCCCTACATGGACAACGGGAGTATATGATTCCGGGCTTTACTTTGACGGCGAGGATGATTACGTGGAAGTCCCGGACTCCGCATCACTTGATCTAAGCAGAGAGGGGACATTGGAGGTTTGGGCCAAGAAAGATGAGAACAGGGCATACCAGGTTTATATTGCCAAATATGCAACCTCCGGCAGCGCGCTTGCCAATTTCGGCTACGTGCTTGCTGATGTGGAAGGCAAGATAGCGGTCAAATGGGGCGAGGAGGATGACGTCCTGACAAGCGACTGCGTTACAGTGCCGACCGGGGCATGGAACCATATTCTCGCCACTTACGACGGCACGCAGATGAAGATATTCCTCAACGGGCAGCCCATAAAAACCGGCTCCGTTATGAAGAAAGCCGTCCCCAATGCATACCCTCTGAGGATTGGCGCAAAGGGCGCGGGCGACTCTTATGACAGCCTCTTTCAAGGCACGATTGACGAGGCAGTGGTCTACAATAGGGCGCTTACCAACGACGAGGTAAGAGAGCGTTACGGCGAGACTGTCAGCCCGAAGAGCGCCATTGTTTATGACATGAACGGAGCTGATGGGATACAATCCGGCGATAAGGTCGTGGTCAAGTTCGACGGACCTACAAACGGAGCGACTGTGAATGCTTCAAATATTAATGCGGTCTTGGCCCTTAACAATGGTCATACATGGGGCACGATAAGCAGCGCGGCATGGAGCACAACAGTATTCACGAATGACAAGCTGACAATTACTTTAAGCACAAGTGGCATCGCGCCGACAATTGCGCCTGCGGATACAATAACCCCTAACGGCTCTGTGCTGAAAGACCTGTGGGGCAGTTCCATAACAACCACTATTGGCGTAGGCGGCAAATTCGGCCCGCTCCCAAGCGGCGCGGTGGCCTATTATGATTTCAACGAAGGAAGCGGTACGACTGTCAATGATGCTACTTTAAATGAAAACCACGGCGTTGTCAGGGGTGATGGATCATGGATTTCGGGCAGGACAGGAGGCGGCAATGCGCTGAATTTCAACGGCACGGACACACATGTTTTTGTGCAGGACTGCGGGACTTCGCTTGATCTTACCACCCAGGGCACACTTGAGTTCTGGATGAGGAAGGACAGCAGCCCGACGAACACCTACCCCATCATTGTCAGCAAGGGACAGCCGACAAGGACAGACGGCACGGGCAACTATGCAGTCGACTCACTGA
>JACRQA010000105.1 GCA_016222915.1 Nitrospirota bacterium
GAAATCCGGATCAACGATGAAACTCGCGTGAAGGGTGATGCCCAGTTCTTTGAGAACAGCGACCGCCTTTCTGTTGGTCTCGACATTCGTGCGCTTGTTGTAATTGTCCAGCCGGTTCCCTGACATGGACTCAAGGCCCACATATACAACGTCCAGCCCCACCTTTTTCCACAACTCAAAAAGCTCCGGATGCCTGACGATCGTATCGCTCCTGGCCCAGCTTATGTATTTCTTCTTTATCCCCCTCTGCAGAAGCAGGTTCGCAATCTCGGTCAGTCGTTTATTATTCAGAAAGGTCTCATCGTCCACAAAGTAAATATGGTCTTCTTTGATATTCGCGATTTCGTCGACAACGTCTTCCGGGCTGCGCTGCAGGTATTTGCCGTTCATGATGTGATGCACCACGCAAAAGGAACAGTTAAACGCGCATCCTGTAGACGTGCGGACGCTCGCAGTTGGAGGGAATATGGTATCAAGCCGCCTTTCGGAGGCCGAGGTCCATACGCAAAAATACCTGGAGCGCTGAACAAGGTCACGCCGCGGACGCGGGATATTATGCACTTCAGGGAATGGCGGAGGCGGTAGCGCGGCCTTTTCATTAAAGTCCGTCTCACGGGGCGACAGCGACACATCTCCGAAATGAAGGGGCATCCCCTCCTTAAAACGTCTGACGATCTCACCGAAGGTCGTTCCCCCTTCACCGCGCACTATAATATCGATGGCCTCAACTGCGTAGTCCGAGGGAATGATTGTCGCGTGAATACCGCCCACTACATTTATCGTATCAGGATTATGTTCCTTCACGATTGCAGCAAGCTCCCTGACAAGGGCTGACTGTGAACTATACCCGGTAAATCCGACGATATCGGGGTTTAATTCATGCAGGTAATTATGGAACGCCTCCATGGGCCATTTCTCGATACCGAGATCACATATGACGATTTCATTATCTGCGGGCACTCCGCCCGCAACTATCTCAAGCTCCAGCGGCTCCAGATGCAGGAATCCTTCCTGCAGGCGTTTTGCTATAAGCAGTTGGGGATGGGGTTTAACAAGTAGTATGCGCAATTTATTTTCTCCCTTCATACGGAAATCTTCCGTTCTTCACATAATATGCCGAGGCCAGACCCGCTTTTTCCCCCAATGAAATGCACGTTCCCATGACACGGGTAGAACCAAGCGCCTCGCGGGAAACAGAAATGCAGCGTCCGGCGCAAAGGAGGTTCGATATCCCCTTTACCTTCAGGCAGCGGAAGGGGATTTCATAATATTCTCCGTCTTTAAGGTATTTATAGACCGTACCCTTCTTCCTGTCCCAAAGCTCAATGGGCCAGGAATTTTTTACAACGCCGTCATCGAATTTTCCGCCCTTTAGTATATCATCTTCAGTAAGGGTATATTCTCCGATGGGCCTTCTCCCTTCCCTGTCCATTACCCTTAGAGATGTCCCCGCAATGAACGCGTTCCTGAATGAAGGCAGTTTCTCCGCCAGGTACCGAAGCATCTTTGAGGCCCTGCTTAAAATTAACTTGCTGCTCCTGCTATATTCATGTCCCGGGTTTATCTTCAGAAAGCCCTCGTCCGGGGCCTCTCCGAAGCTGAATGCAGTGAATCTGATATACGAGGGAAACAGTTTAGCTTTTACGCCCTTTGATAAATAATAAGGCACCTTGACCGGCAAGGTTTCATCGCCCGTGTTCAATCCTTTCAAATGAATTATAAATCCGGCAAGCTGTCTCTCCGACACAGGAGATAACTGGTAATCAGCGCCTGCCATAAAAGCGGCCTCACCGTCCCCGCTGCAATCGATTAAAATACCGGGGGAGATTTTGTGTACTGTACCGGTCTTGTTCAACCCAACCTCTTTAACTTTATCACCAATTTTTTTCACCGATACTGCTGTCGTATTTAACATAACGAAAAGCTTATCTTCAGCGCAGCACATGGAATTGAATACAGAGGCAAGGTCCTCACGCGAATACGGAAGCACATAAACCTGCCCGATCTTCTTTATTGTATTTCCGGGAGAGAGTTTTTGAAGCCGGGTGACTACCTCCCGGACAATCCCGTCATTTAATGTCTCTTCCGGCACTGCCCTGCTGTTAAGGTATAAACCGCATATGTGCTGAAGCAATCCGGAATATCCGATACCTCCGAGAAAATTGTCTTTCTCCAGCAGGATTGTCTTCATACCCGAACGAGCTGCGGCTACAGCTGCGGCTACACCGGAGACCCCTGCGCCAATGACAAGGACATCACATCGGGTATTCAATACGTTCCCCCTCACCCTGACCCTCTCCCGCCAGGGGAGAGGGACGTTCTGTCAGTTTTTCCTTTATGAAGTGGCCCAACACATCCACCTCATCATCGCTCATCAGGCCATCGAGATATGATATGACCAGATTGAGCCTGCCGTTGAAATAATTGGAAAAGAAACCTAGTCCAGGAGGCACAGGTACCCTCGGCATGTGAAAGACATCTTCTATCTTTGCCCCCATCAGTTCAGGAGAGAGGGGGTTTTTGCTGACATGCGAAAAAATAAACGTGGCGATCTTCCCCTTTAACGGCCCGTCAACAATCTTTTTAAAGAAAGACAGCGGCGCAATCCGGGTCAGGTGGCTCGCCTCCATAATGTCTCGAGGCACGCCCGCCTTTATCTGATCATACATCTGCAACTTGATGCTGTTTACGAGTTCCTTCCGGTTGTTTACAATATCACGCTGTGCCTGAAAAAAAAGATAAGACACATGATTAAAAAACAACTCCTGCTTAATATCCTCATTGGTCCTCATATCAATGGACACCGCTGCCAGATAACTTTCCTCCTCAAATTTTCTCCTCATGAAAAGCCCGTCCACCGCCTGCATGATGACCGAAAGCAGGTACGGCGTCTCCATCAAATATCCCGCAGTCCTGTAGGCATTGTCATAAATCGTCTTTGTCTCCTGCTCACTGAACCTGATCAATCTGAACCTGAATCCCTTGTTTTTATCGTCAGGAACAGGTAATGCAGCCAATGGATTTTCAGACAGGGAGATTATCTTGCGGTTGATATTCCTGCCCGCAAGGAACTTCTTCATCCATTCTGAAAGGTGCGCAGGCGCAGTCAGAGAAACGCCGGAGGAGATGCCGTCCACACCGTTACTTCCAAGATACTGCTGAAACAGTGCGAGAAAGGATTCCGCTCCGCGGGCGTCAAACAGGCGGTGGTCAAAGGCCATCGCCAGACAGCTCTTACGGTCCTCAATATTTACAAGATGAAATGCCAGATGCTCTTGGTCGTCTTTAAAAGGCCTGTTAGCGCATTCAGTCAGTAATGGCAACACCTCACTCCCCTCCTTCTCTAAGGGGGGGGACGGGGGGGTTGCTTCGATGTTATGGGAGGTAAAGTTTATGCCCGCTTCCACCTTCCCGGGCATACGCCAGTACGGACAAATATTTATATCACGCGATATGCTGCCGTTTACTACTGGGAATTCACTGATGAACCGCCCCAGGTGTTTGGTAACCTCCGAAGGGCTGAGAACAGAATCCAGCACGAGCACGACCTGCGACATATTGCCTGCGCAGGTCGTTTGCTTCATCATATAATCCAGCGAGCCTATGACCCAGTCACAGCCGGAGAGATAGCGCCTGTTTTTTGATGATGGAATAACGAACCGCACGGCTAGAGTTTCTTGTGAAGAAAAGACGCCAGGGAATGAATAGTAGCAAAATCCTTTTTGTCCAGTCCGGTTTCTATCAACTGAAGCTTGAAGGTCTTCTCTATGAATACGAGTATTTCAACAAAGCCGAGGGAATCGATGCCCAGTTCGTGGAAGGGCACATCCGCTGATATTGCGGCTTCGTCTTTAGAAGTTATCGATGCAATGCCTTTTATCAGAGTGTCCTGGATGTCTTGCAGTGTCATATGCGGCTAATTTCAGGCGCAGACCTTTCTGGGCGATGGCATGGGAAGTTCTTTGCCCTGTTTTCCTAATGCTTCTGAATGACAGGCAAAGGCCTCTTTTGCATTTGCAATTGCTTCATCAATGGTGCTTCCACCTGTGAGTATTTCAGGAATATCAGGGAACCTGACATAAAGCCAGTGCTCATCTTTGTCTATTGCCGGGGTTATTACGATTTCATAATCTTCTATTGTAAACATCTCTTTATTACCTCCTTAACATCCTGCACATGGCAAAACGTATGTCCGCCATGTGGTCTTACTATAGTTAAGGTCGTTTCCCCATTAGAGAAAGAATAATGGCTTCCTTTGACGTTTATTATATCATAGCCACTGTTCTTTAAAGCCTTCGTTAAATCCTCAAACCTTACGTGCTTTGGATTGGCCCTGATTTTGTCGACTAACTTACCTGCCTTCCCCAATTTGTTTTCCCCTAAGATAGATTTCAGCCCTTTCGTGAAAGCAATTATATCTTACACACCTTATTAATTCAATACTGCATGGAGCTGTATCATTCACTATATTAAAACCGTAGGGGTTGTCGGTCACCGGGTTCGCATAACTCTTCTGATTCTTGAGCATCAATGCCCCCGCAGCGCAGTTAAAAGCGCTCCCGGACATCATACTGCCGAACAGCGGGGAATAAGCTGCGGCTGGAACGTCGGGAGACAAACATTCTTTATAAATAGATTCATCTTCCAATAAACCATCGGCATCAATGATATTCAAATCCGCAGGCGGTAAATTATCCGCTTGATCGTTCACTGACACACTTTGGACTTCGCAAAATGCATTACCCGGATTATTGCCGAGCAGAAAAAAGACAGAGCCTTCTCCTGGGACCTGAAACGCGGGCTTAAGATTAAAAGGCTTTATCCTGCCGTCATGGGCCGGGACCAGTTTTGTATCGTGGACATAAGCCAGCACATCTCCATACTGCTCAACAGTCCCTGCCAGGACATAATCACAGCGGCCCTCATTTAGCCATACTTGCGCGAGCTGAAGTGCGCTGTGAAACGCAAAGAAAAATTGCGTGACCGTCAGAGTAGGCCCTTCAATTCCGAGGGCTGATGATATGTAAGATGCGGCGGCGTTGTGGACGGAATTGGAAAATGTCGTCGGCGAGACACCGGCATCTCCGTATTCAAGGATGTCATCTAAAAAATCAAACGTCGTCACATGCGCGCCCAACGCAGTGGCAACTATAACGCCGATCTTAGCACCCTCTCCCCCTGTGGGAGAGGGATGGGGTGAGGGGGAAATATTCACCATTCCGCCTGCAAGCGCTTCGGAGGCGGCAACAACAGCCATCTTACTCAGCTTGTCAGCTCTCCGCATATTTTTAAGCAATGTCCTGTCGGAGATTGCCTGCTGATCGACTTTATAAGCAAAGGACTTCCTGCCCTTTATTTCCACTTCAGCAGGCGCTTGCCATCCTTCGTGAAGGGCTCTATCAAGACTATCAATACCCCTGCCGCTCGCAAACACTATGCCCATGCCGAGCATATTCATTTCTCTCTCCGTCCAAATACAAGTGCTGCGTTATTGCCGCCAAACGCGAGCGAAGTCGAAAGGGCATAGTCACCCCTGACGTCCGCTCTCTCCGTTACGGGGATGAGTGGGATATTTTCATCCTTATTGAAAAACCCGGCGCTTGCAGGTATCCACCCTTCCCGGAGCGCAGCGGCGCTGAATACAGCTTCCAGCCCCCCGGCAGCGCCCAATGTGTGGCCGGTATATCCCTTTGTTGAAAGCACGTTCAAATCAGTCCCGAATATCCTTCCCAGCGTGCTGCCTTCCACAAGATCATTGTCCTGTGTTGCAGTGCCGTGGGCATTAACAAAACTGATGTCCCCGGGTTTAATTCCGGAATCAGACAGTGCCTTTAGAATTGCCCTTTCCAATCCTGCGCCGTCAGGCCTGGGAGCGGTAAGATGATATGAATCACTTGCTGAGCCGTATCCTGACAAAAACAAGTCAGATGATCTCCCGCGCCTTGCGGCAGACTCTTTTGTCTCGATAACCAGAACGCCCGCCCCTTCACCTAAATTAAGTCCTTTGCGGTCCCTGTCAAATGGCGCGCATAATTCCCCGCTGACAATGCCGAGCGAACCAAAACCGCACAATGGGATACGGTTTAATTCATCCGCGCCTCCGGCGATTGCAATATCGCAGAGGCCGTTTTTAAGCCACGAGAGCGCTACCCCTATCGCGTCAGTCCCCGATGAACAGGCATTGACAACTGTCAGTACCGGCCCTCTCGCCTTGAATTTACGCGAAACGAATTCAGCAAGATTGCCTTTCAAATATCTGTCAACAGGTATCATGGAAGCTGCGCCGGTATTGCGGTATGACTGGTAGAATTCAAGGTCATTAAGCTGGCACGCCACTGTTGTGCCCATGCAAACGCCCACCCGAAGGCTTGACAGGTCATTCTCAAGTCCCGCGTCCCTAAGCGCCTCATCCGCTGCAATGAGGGCAAGGCTTAACGTCCTCCTGCCTTCTAAATAATATTCTTCGGGGATATGTTTCACCTCGAAGACGGGATACTTCAGAGGAGTTTCAAACAATGTGACCGGTCCAGCGTTTCTCTCTTTACGGCTGAATGACTGGAGCGTTTCAGCGACATTGCCGCCTGCTGCAGAGATTGCGCCAAGTCCGGTTATATTAATCACCGTATCTCCAGCAGGTCTAAACCTTTATCGATTGTCACAATCTGCATATCAGGATATTTTTTGTGCACGTACTCAATCATCTCAGTAAGCGCTTCCCTCTCATTGTAATATACTTCCCATAACTTCGCGGAAGCCCCGCTTGAGAGGCCCGTGACCGTATCTCCGGGTTGAGGGGTCCCGGACAATGGGACGAACTGAATTGACCACAAGCTATCTTTAATATACTTTCCCGCTGCGCCTGAAGGAATGAAACTCAACATCTCTCCTGGGACAAATACGCCGCGCTTGCCCGATATCCTTATCTTTGCGTCAATAAGGTGCTGGTACAAGATCAGCCATTTCTTTTCAGAGTAAGCCCGGTCGATCAGGCCTTTGATATCGTCCATTTTGTGCCAGAAGGAAAGCTCACACGAATAAGATTTCAGATCATAGGGGTCTGAGCCGGGAGAGTTCATCATCTTTTGCCCGGCCCTTCCCGCCCGGTAATATTTCGCCGCAATCCTCCTGACCGTCTCATTGGATTTATTATAGGGATATACCATATTCCTGACGTGAATACCCCAGCCCTCAAGCGCGGCCTTTGATTGGGACAATTCGGCTTCGAGCTGACTCTCGGACAAGTCCCTCAAGTTTGGATGAGACACTGTATGTCCCATTATTTCCCAGCCTGTTTGCTGGAGTTCGGTAAGCTGGGAGACGCTCAGATAATCTTTGGTATTGATCCATCCGGTCACAACAGCAGTGCTCGCAACCTCGCCCCGCGCGCTGAATATGTCTTTTGCGACCGTGTAATCAGTCTCATTGCCGTCGTCAAAAACAAATGTTATGAGTGGTTTCGATTTGATCATGACTGAGGGATCGATAACAGGCGCTGTGCTGCACGCTGAAATAAATATTAAGACAAATGCAAAGCAGAAGAGTTGTCTGTTATGGTACAGAAGGTTATACAAGTTCAGAAATACCCTATCGCTACAGGCAGGCGGTCTTGTTGGGAAACCTTTACCTGCGATACCTTCAGTGGAATAAGCACTAGAGGCAATATAACTATATCTTAATATGGACTTCTGATAAGGGAAATATATTTCAATATCACATCGCATTGTAAAGGTTTCCCAACAAGACCGCCTGCCGTATTAATACCTGACACCAGATTTCAGGAATTCTTTTTCCTGTTCTCGTAAATATATTTCGCGAGGGAGTCTATAGAGTAAAACACGTCTTTCCTGTTTTCCAGGTCCTTGACCTCAAGTCCGAACTTGCGCTGCAGTATAACGACAATTTCAACGGCATCGAGGGAATCCAGGCCGAGGCCTTCACCGAACAGCACCTCATCGTCCCGTATTTCCTCAGGTTTGATATCTTCAAGGGACAAGTCCGAAACAAGCAATTCCTTCAGTGTCTTTTTTATCTGGGCCAAATCCTGCGCTTCATTTGACTGCATCTCATATTCTCCTTCAATTAATTAACTGCCTTATTTTCTTTGCGCCATATGTCATGAAACAAAAACCACTGATAAGGGTATTCAGCGGAATAATCTTCCAGTACGCCGGCATATTCCTGAACAAACCCTTCCAGCTCTTCTTTCTTTTTTGCCCTCGAACTAAACCGCGGCTCCATTATATGTGAAACGTCGACAAAATATTTCTTCGTGGACACCTTGGCAGAGAGCAGTACCACAACAGGGCACTGTGCCGAGGCCGCGATACTGAAGGCGCTGTGGGGGAAATATGCCCTGTCTCCCAGTAAAACCGCTTCCGAGGCGCTGTGTCCGTAACTGCGGTCTCCCATTATGGAAACAATGCTGCCTTCATCTATGGCCTTCATTATTTCTATGACTCCCCCGAGGAAATTGTCCGGTGAAATGATCTTTACCTTTTCATTGCCGCTGTCGATGTTCAGAGAATCCTTGACTGCAGCATTTTCTTCCGGAGACATCAACAGGTAAACCGTCCTCCCCAGTTTCTCCAGTGTCGTCATCGTTACCTGCCAGTTGCCCACATGGGCCGTTAGCAGGATCAAACCCTTCTTTGAATCGCTCAAAAGGCTTTTTATTCTATCATATCCCCGAAGTTCTATGTCAAACCGACCAAGCCCTGAAACTACATAATAACGGTCGATCAGGCTCTTGCCCTGACTGATGAACAACTGATAGACGGCATGATATTTTTGGAAGCTGTTTATTCCCCTGAAGCGTCTCTGTATATAAGCCATGGATGCAGACACCGCGGTCCGGTCAAATATCAGATAATACAGACACACGAAATAAAGCAGACCATAAGCCCCTGACAGCCCTGTCCATTTCAGGGAGGTCCGGAAAAACCAGAAGCCTAATTTGTTTCCTCTTTTTCTGATATTCATTGATCTTGTTCAGTGCTCCTCAGGTATCTTGTATAAGTCAATTCTCGCTGCTAAGGTCTCCCCCTTGCTTAAAGCACCTACTGTCGGTTGGAAAAGGGGGATTAACTATTGGCAGCAACCTGCCTCTTAATCAATGCAGCTGAAAAATAAGTTATCAAAGCGATCAACACTGCCCCCAACGGGGCGATGATCAGCGAACCCAGAAGCCATTCCAGAAGGCGGTCCCCAAACTGGGTGAACACTGTTTCATATGATATGTTTGTCAGCCATTGCCCGTTCCTGATGAAAAACCCTATTTCAATACAAAGCGCAGGCACAAACGGGGGCATGCACAGATGCTGGACGTTTACCGCGACAATCTTATTCAGATTTAACCTGGCCGCAACATATAAAATCAAAAACGTATGGAGAAACATCAAGGGGAGGACAGCCAGAAATACACCTACCGCAGCAGAGAACGCCAGCCCTGCCGGGGTCGCGTTCTCCTTCAGAAGCATCATAAGAAACTTGCCCGGATGACGCAGCAGCCTGAAATCGGTCTTAGGCCGCTCTACCAGTTGTTTGTGTCTGAATGGGATTAGCCTGCTGCCGATCAGCATGGCATGCGTATGCGTAAGACGAAGGTTATCAAGAAAGGGCCTGAAACTGGACACCCTTTTTTCTGGTTCAGGATACACCACGTCTATATTTACGGTCTTTAAACTCAGTCCAGCCCATACGGCCCTTGCAAGCACCTCTGCCTCAAAATCATAATGCGAGCCCCTGAACTTCATCCTGTTCAGGTATTTGACCGGATAGGCGCGGAAGCCGCTCTGACAGTCGTCTATGTGCACCCCGGTCTCCACATGCAGCCAGAAATTCGCGAACTTCCTCCCAAAGCGACTCTTGGGCGGAACATTTTCAGTATCGAAGTTCCTGGAACCTATGATTATGCCGGGGGCCTTGTCATCCAGCAGAGGAATGAATTTATTAATGTCCACAGGTATGTGCTGGCCATCGGCATCAATGGTTATCATATAAGCCCCGCCCTGTTCTTCAATGTATCTGGAGGCGGTCAGTATCGCCCTGCCCTTCCCAAGATTTTTTTCATGCCTGATGATTTTGATATCTATTCCCGACAGGAGGCCGGAAAGGTCGGCGTCCGTTCTGCCGTCATCAACTACGACAACATTCTCCAGCATTGAGCGGCATTCCCTTACAACCTCACGAACCGTCCCTTTGTTATTGTACACAGGTACCGCGCACCATATGCGCCGGGTTGGATTTATATTATTCTGCTGCATGCTGTTTTCTTGCAGGGCGTTTCTTTTCGGCAAGAAGCAGGTTCCACAATGTGCCGGGGTATCCCAGTTTATGGAGCATCCTCAGAGTGCTGTCGTAGGCGTCAGGAGGGAATATGCAGTTTCTTGTTTTTGAAAAGGCCTCCGTCAGGGTCTTCTCCAGCCACTCTTTATCAACCCCGGGGGAAATATAATACACGGGCTTTAAAAGGTCGTCGTCAGGAGAGATGACCTTTTCTCTTAATGCAATCTGCTCCAGGCCCGTATTCGGAAGAATGCGTATGCCCATAAAGATAAAGGCCACACATTTCTTAAGGCCCGTAATGTTATTGATCCCCTCCTGCACCGTTTCCTCCGTCTCGCCCGGCCCGCCCATCATAAAGAAATGCGATGTGGCAACTTCGTGCCTTGCGAACAACTCATTGCATTCTATGATGTCCTGAAACGAAAAGCCCTTGCCCATTTTTCTAAGTGTAGTATCACAGGCCGCGTCAGAGCCGATCTCAACGGCAACAAGACCTGTCCGCTTCATGAGGCTGATGATATCGTCATTCAGTCCTTTAGGTTTGAAAAAACCGGTCCACGGCACGTTTACATTGCGCCTTGCCATTTCCTCCAGCAGACCGATATAAGCGCCTTCATCATCATTAAAGACCGAATCCACAAAGAATATATAATTGGCCTTGTGCCTTCCTGAAAGCATTTCAATATCGTCAATGACCGCCAAGTGGTCCCGCTGCCTGATTTTCGGCCCTTCCAGCACTGGATAGGAGCAGTATACGCACTTGTGGGTACATCCCCTCTTTGTCTGGACTGAAGCGATGTTCCCGCTTTTAAGATAATGCTGCATCAGATCAGCGTCGTAATAAGGGGCCGCTATCATACCGCCGCTCAGTCGTTCCCTGGGACCCATAATGCGTGTCTCCGGCCAGATGCCCACGGCCGCATTATTTGCGAACTCAACCATCAGCACGTCGCCTTCACCAGCGATCCCATAATCAGCCCCTGTCCTCTGAAGTATCAGTTCAGGCATAAGTGAAAACCCTGCACCGCCCAGCACTATCCTGCTGTCCGAAACCGTCCTGATTGCGCTTACGATCTCCTTAACGGTATCGATGTAAAATTGCTCGTTCAGGATATTGACATTATCAATATTGCGGATGGAAATACCTATCAGCTCCGGCCCGTATTCTTTTACTTCCCCGATGACGGACTCCGTTGAACTGTTTTCCATCAGGAAATCAAACTGCCTGACTTCATGACCCGCGGCCTTCAATGCGCCTGAAACAAAGCTGAGCCCCAGTGGATAGATCGGGTAAGGCGACACAGCGGTATTGGATGAGATCATCATTATCTTCATTTCTGACCGCCCTGATTTGCCTTCCAGGCCTTTCTCGTAAGCCTTGGCCTCTTATAGGTGCCCGACTCCATCTCTTTTTCAATGACCTTCATAAATAGCTTCGCCATCTTCACCTTCTGGGGAAAGTCGGCGTAGAATGTGTCCCAAGCGTAGTGATACATTTCCTGTAATTTATCAATGCTCATCTTTGCGGGCTTAAAGACCACCTCACCGCCCGTGTATCTTATCCAGTCATTGTGCAGTATCCTGTTTTCCTTCTCCATTGACGCCCGGATAGGGGTATGCGGGAAAGGGGTGAGAATGGTAAATTCCGCGAGATCGAGATCGACCTCAAGCAGGAAATCCACAAGGCGCTTTATATAATCTTCATCATGATCGTCCGTTCCGAGGATAATGGTCCCCTCAACGCCGATGCCGCGCTCCTTCAGTCTCCTGATACGGTTTCTGATAACGTCAGAGGTATCAAAGACAGCCTGATAAACATACCAGCAGCCTGCCTCAGCCGCGAGATCGAGTATTTCGTCCTTGTCCTTTATAGGATGAGATACCCACTTCTTCTTAAGCGGTATCATGGCCCTGAACAGCTCCTTTTCCCACTCATCATTTTGAGCCAGTGAATTGTCCACAAAAAAGAGCCTGTTATTATCGATGCGGGAGATCTCCTCAATCACCGCTTCCATCGGCCTCGGCCTGAACTTGCGCCCTCCCAGAAACCCGGTGCAGCACGGGAAGCAGTCAAACCTGCAGCCACGAGAGGCATGGACCAGGTCCACCATCTGGACACCACGGTAGTTATAGAGTTCGCGGTTAAGGATGCCCCTCCTTGCAGGACCAATCAGGTCCATTGAAGGAAAGTCGTTCATATAGTTATAGATCTTTTTCAGTCCCGTGGTCCGGAAGTCCTTGATGACCTCTGAAAAACGTCCTTCAGCTTCGCCGAGGAAAACTGAATCAGCATGCTCCAGTACCTCTTCATGATGAAGCATCGTCCCGATGCCGCCAAAAATAACAGGTATGCCCATTCCTCTGTAAATGTCCGCTATCTCCCACGCCCTCGGCATTTGACAGGTAAGCATCACAGACATGGCGATCAGGTCGGCCCTTTCGTTGAAGTCAATACTCTCAATATTTTCATCGCAAAAAGAAAGCTCTATGTCTTCAGGCACCGTTGCCGCAAAGCAGACAGGCCCGTGAGGGGGCAGGTGGAATTCGGTCTGGCCTGGTAGTTTAGGCCACCTGGGATAGATAAGTTTTATTTTCATGATACCTTGATGCCTTTCCTTAAATTTTGGAATTCATTGACCGATTCCTTCAAACTCAGGTCCTTCTCCAATACCTTCACCGCGTCATCATAACTGCACAGGACTTCCTCCCCTGTTTTACATTCCCCTTTGAGGACAAAATAAATCGCGTGATCAGCCTCGGAAGCTCCGGCCAGCATCACGGACGCCTCTTTACCAAGGAGCATCTCAGCAGCAGTCCTCAGGGCATTGACCGTAGAGTTGTTCTTTCCGGCAATATAAAGCAGCGGCCCCTGGAGACCGAAATATATCGCCGCCTCGCCTGACGGACTGGACGGAAGCGTGTAAATAAAGAGATTGCCTCTTGACAGTGTGCGTCCGCTGTCAAGGTAATCTTTGAAATAAAGCATGTCCGCCTCAAAACTTCCTGAGGCATTAGTGCTTATGATCCCGGCGTCATGCTTACGCTCCGGCGAACACTCTATGCCCGCGTCTTTCAGGGCAAGCGCTACAGCGGCACAGGTCAGTCTCGAAACATGATCGAGCCGCCCGAAATATTTATAAGAGAAAGGGAATATCTTATTCTTCGGAAAGACACTGTCGTTATAAGACTCCTCTGTCTCTTTGAGAATACAGCCGTATTCCTCTCTGCTGATCCAACCTATACCATAAATGCCTATCATATAAATTTATCTTTTCATTAATGCTGTTATTTGGATAGCCTCACAAGACGTTATCCGTCATGCCCGAGGTTTTTAATCGGGCATCCAGTTCCTTTTAACTGCCTGGATTCCCGCTTAAAAACTGCGGGAATGACAAACAATTTGGCTTCATTTATGATCACTAATAATGACATATGGCTCATCCTAGGACCAATGCAGCGTTTATACCGCTGAAACCCGCATTGGTCAACAGTGCGCATTTATTCTCTCCCGCAGAGCGGGGCCTTCTGGAGGCCCAGCCCTGTGCGTCATCGTCGGCATCTTTGAAATTAACGGTCGGAGGGACTGTCTTCTCTCTCAAGGCCTTCAGCGCAATAATCATCTCCACATGCCCTGCCGCTCCCATAGTATGGCCCAAGCCGCCCTTTATTGAATAAACCGGCTTGTCCGCCTTGAATACAGACTTGAAGGATTTGATTTCCATTGCATCGTTATATAATGTGCCGGTGCCGTGCGCGGAAATAAAACCTACGTCCTTTTCATCAGCGCACGCAGACTTCAACGCCTTTGTTATTGCCAGGGACAACCCGTCGCCGGTGCGGGAAGGTCCTGTCATGTGGTTTGCATCATCGCTTAATCCCCAGCCTCGTACTTCACCCTGTACCTTCCTTCCTTCTTTCGCGGCCCTTGAAGCACACATTAAGAGAACAAAGCCGGCGGCCTCTCCAAGGCTAAGACCGCTCCTGCTCCTGTCAAAAGGCCGGGCAGGAAATTTATCCAGCGCCATTAATGAAGAAAAC
>JACRQA010000106.1 GCA_016222915.1 Nitrospirota bacterium
ACAGGAGGAGATTATGAATTACAGGATATCAGCAATCGTGACCGCTTTTATAGTGATGTTCTTTGTCCATTCGGCATCAGCCATGAACATGAAAGACGGCCAGTGGGAAATAACTACAAAGATGGAGATGCCGGGAATGCCTATGGAAATGCCTCCGTTTAAATATACTCAATGTCTTACAAGCAAAGACAATGTGCCTCAGGACAAAGGTCCGGACAAGGAGCGTAACAAGGACTGCAAGATCAAAAACACGGAGATATCGGGTAATACCGTGACCTGGGAAGTACTTTGTATCAGCGACGGCAAGCCTGTAAAAAGCATTGGTCAAATCACTTACAAGGGCGACTCATTTGACGGGGAATCAAAGACAGAAATGGACGGGATGAACATGGTCCAGAAGATGAGCGGCCGTCGTATCGGTAACTGCAAGTAGGATTTATATCGCAGCAACGGCCCTCTTCAGGCCCCGGGTTTATAGACGAAGACCTGGTTGCATTTATCACAAAAGTTTGCCTTGTCCTCATTTAATCTGGCGTCTTTGAAGTATTCGACCTCAATAAGTTTTATTTGTCTATGCTCATTTGTTTTATTACAGGAGTGATCGACAACATCTTTATCACACTTGATATAAGTGTAATTACTATCAGGATTAGACAGCAGCGCGATTATCTCCATTTCTCTTTCATACTCATCCATAATGACGACCTCCCGGAAATTGTCCTGAAAATTTTTCTTAGTATATCATTATTTATTATTTCATAGGTAGGGGCGGGGTTGAGTCATTCATTCATGGTTATTGCAAACATTCACGGCACATGACCAATTATAAAAAGAGGGGGAGCTTACGCTCCCCCTAGCTTTGTTAGAGAAGATGTTGATCTTTACGTTTTAATCATCATCCCTCTCATCATCTCTCTCATCGTCATCGTCATTATTTACGGTGCACTGTTCGTCTGCGATACCGTTGCAATTCTGGTCGATATTATCTCCGCAGACCTCACTGGCCCCGGGATTGATCCTCCGGCTTGCATCGTTGCAGTCCGTGCTATTCGCCACGTAACCGTAAGGTCTCCTGCAGCTTTGCCTTGAGTTCAAGGCATTGCCGTAACCATCCTCGTCGGCGTCCCTGTAGAAGGTCCTGGTTACGCCTTCATCTGCCTGTCCGTTGCAGTTGTTGTCCCTGCCATCGCATACTTCTACTGCGCCTGGGTTGGTCCCTGCATTTGAATCGTTGCAGTCTACAGCATCGCCTTTCGGACATGTAGAAGAGCCGTTAGAGCCATAACCGTCTCCATCATTGTCGATACATGTTGAAGGGACAGTGACGCCACAGCTCAGATCGGTTGCATCGGTTGAACCGTCGCAGTCGTTATCCAGCGAATCCCCGCAGGTCTGGTCACCGACCGGGCCTTCCGTCTGGGGGGTCCCGGCAGTACACGTGTCAACGGACGAACCGTTTTGGCAGGTCAACTGGCCTGTGGATGCGCAAACTCCCACGCCGCAGGTCGTTGGTGTTGAAGCAATGCCGTCGTCGGCAGCGCCGTTGCAATTGTTATCCAGGCCGTCGCAAACTTCTGCTGAAGGAGCGCCTGCCGTGCAACTGTCGACAATGCTGCCGCTTACACACGATTGAGTGCCCGCAGCAGCGCATGAGCCGACACCGCAAGTAGTCGGTGTTGAGGGCATACCCTCATCTGCCTGCCCGTCGCAGTCATTGTCCACGCCGTCACAGACCTCTGTTGTCGACACGCATGTCTGAGCACAGTTAGGATCATTTACATCGGCTGTTCCGTTGCAGTTATTGTCAAGCGCATCACTGCATGTCGGACTGCCGGCTGGTCCTTCTGTCTGAGGGGTCCCCGCAGTACAGGTGTTCACTGTCGCGCCGTTCCGGCAGACCATCTGGCCTGTGGCCGCGCAGAGACCCACTCCGCAGCTTGTGTTGGCTGGGGCATAACCCTCGTCCGCAGTTCCATTGCAGTTTTCGTCGGTCCCGTTACAGGTATTGTCAACCGCATTTGGCTTAATAGCCGGGTTGCTGTCGTTACAATCGCCTGATACGGAAGTTAATTCAGATGATGTCTTATAACCGGCAGGTCTTGAGCACTGCACGATCATGTTGCCGCTTGAGTATCCGTCATTGTCCGCATCCTGATACCAGATCTGGCTCGGGCGCTCATTTGCATTGTTGTCGTTGCAGTCTGTGTTATTTACAACGTAACCGGTTGGCTGTGTACAGCCCTGTGTTGAGAGCGTACCACTACCGTAACCGTCGCCGTCAGCGTCCCTGTAATAGGTATTTCTCACGCCTTCATCGGTCTGGCCGTTACAGTTGTTATCCAGGTTGTCACAAGACTCTGCTGCGCCGGGATTGATTGCCGCATTATTATTATTACAGTCAATGGCTGTGCCTCTAGGGCATGTAGAAACGCCGTTGGACCCGTAACCATCGCCGTCAGTATCGATGCATGCGACTGCTACCTGGCAATCCGGATCATTACTGTCATACAGCCCGTCACCGTCGTTATCCAATCCCAGGGCAGAGCCTGCAAAATGCTCTTTCCCCGGCGCCCGATTGCAGGGGTCATTAGGCTTATTAGGGTGTGATGCGTCAGGGGTGAAGTAGTAAGGGGGCTTGACGTTCTCTCCCACCGTAGTGTAATTTGCCGGGTTTGAGTCGTCGTGACAGCCGAGACAGATGGTCTCGCCTGCAGTATAATGATGTTGCCGCAGACCTGCGCCTATCGTTGCGATGCCCGTGTTATCTTCCGCGCGTCCATGACAACCGGAACATCCGTCCGTAGACAGCCCGTTTCCGCCGTTTGACCTGTTCAGATATACCGGCGTTCTGTTCGAGCCGACATGACAGGCATTACAGTCGCTGCTGAGCATCGTGCTCCGATGTAAGT
The DNA here is from genome assembly GCA_016222915.1 of Nitrospirota bacterium. Lineage (GTDB taxonomy): Bacteria > Nitrospirota > Thermodesulfovibrionia > UBA6902 > UBA6902 > UBA6902. The sequence goes on from JACRQA010000106.1 coordinate 2,910, forward strand.
TATGAAGGTTACCCATTGATTGCCCGTCTTTTAACGAGCTGTAGGTCGCTGAAAGGAAACTGCCGTGGCACTGATTACACCCTGAATATGTTTCATATGCCAAGGCGCTGGATGCCCAAACAGCTAATGCTGCAAGGGCGATCATACATAGTGATGCAATTGATGCTTTTTTTCTCATTGTTTCTCCTTAAGTCTAATCTTTTTAACTGATAATCAGTGATTCATTTGCTACGAAATCGAGTGATATATTGTGTTGCGTGAAAACACCTCCTTGAATTTATGATCGACAATTCTTTTGTCTCCCTCCCCAACTGCCCTAGGGCAAAACCTTATTTAATATTCTTTTTTCATTAGGTTCAGTATAATGTTATTAATATTTTTTATCAAGTCCTTTTCTTACTGCCTTGATAAATTTAGATAAAATTAGTTTTGTAGTTGGAAATTTATGAAATGTTAAGCGTCGTATTGATGGCAAGCTTGGATCGTTCATACTTCAGGATATTTTTATAGATGTGGTGAAACAGCAATATGATGTCAGGTTGAAGTGGTCCCAATGCTTGTGGTGTCGTTGTATCTCATGAACGTCAGGTTGTCGGATAAATCTCTACATTGACTACGGTGACGTATAAACCGTTCCGGTAGCCCCCACTACGCCAAGCCGCGACAGCTCGGGCGACCAAACCACGCTATTGAGGGTACCAGTGCCCACCCCCGGACGGACGATCCACGTTACCCCATCGGGAGAGGTAAGGAGGGTGCCCAGGTTACCGACAGCCACGAGCTGGGCCCCGGTCCTGGCGATGTTGTTCAGCGGAGAGGTCGTCCCGGACGTCTGCGTTGCCCAAGTAATTCCATCAGCCGAAGTGAGGACCGTGCCGCTCACGCCAACCGCGACAAATTGGGCTCCGGACCATACCACGCCAAACAGGGTGTTGGCTGTTCCAGAGGCCTGTGTTACCCAAGTAATTCCGTTGGCTGAAGTAATAATCGCGCCGTTGGCGCCTACCGCCACAAACTGTGTCCCGGACCAGGCCACGCCGTATAGATAATTGATCGTTCCCGATGTCCGCGCAGTCCAGGTGGTTCCATCGGGCGAGGTGAGCACTGTGCCGCTTTGACCCACGGCTGCAAACTGTGTTCCGGACCAGACCACGCTGCGCAGGGTTATGTTATTGGCTGTTCCTGAAGACCGGCCGATCCACTCTGTCCCATTTGTAGATGTAAGAATTGAAGCAGGCGCTGTCGTTGTCCCTGAACCAACCGCCACGAACTTTGTTCCGGACCAAACTGTGCCATAAATATTAGTTCCAACTCCTGAATATGCCCAGGTTGTCCCATCTGAAGAGGTATCGGTAATACCACTGTTTCCTACAGTCACAAACTTTGTTCCGGACCAGGCGATGCTGAATAGAGCTTTATTTGATCCTACGGTCCTGGCGGTCCAACTCGCGCCGTCAGGAGATGTAAGGATATTGCTGGCAGTTGCCGTGCCGCCGACTATTACGAACTGCGAGCCTGTCCAGACAATGTTGTAGAGAGAATTTGTAGTTCCTGAGGTGCGCTGTGTCCAACTCTCGGCGGCGGCATCGGGTGAAGTAAATATTCTACCGCCGTATCCGACTAGGACAAACTGAGAACCCGACCAGACAACGCCTCTTAAGGTATTGGTGCTAAAATCCGCGTCGGAGCTCCTGGTCCAATTGTCGGTTGCGCCGTCAGGAGATGTGTAAACCCTGCCGTAAGTGCCTACAGTGATGAACTGGGAGCCCGTCCAGGCAATGCTGTACAAATGCAGATAATTGAAACTGGTTTCCACATCCGGGTCTGTTACCGCCGACC
>JACRQA010000007.1 GCA_016222915.1 Nitrospirota bacterium
AGAAATTTATTCAGATTTTCAGATTCAATTCTGCCTGAGTGGGTGTAAAATCTTGTATAAAATATACAGACCAGGATGTCACATTCATCATTGAGCCTGTTTATGATCGTTTGTGGATGTTCCGCGGAAGGAAAAACATCGTCCCACATTTCCGTGTGAATGGAGACACCGAGATGGCGCATTAACTCACTTTCATTCAGACCCAGACAAACTTCCCTTACTATTTTGCGTTCAATTACTATATCACCGGGTGACGCGATGACAACATTCACGATTCTGTTCGTATCCATAAAAAAATCCCCGAGTCCAGCAATATGTTTTTACGACAGGAGTGATAGTTAAGTATAGTAAATTTTCGCTATTTACTGTTATTAATTTTTTTAAAGATATTATAAGATGGATGGCGGGAACGATCGCGTACTGGCTGTTACCGGAAATATTCTTTAACGTAAATTTCTTCAGCAATCAGAGAGTCGACGGCCAGAGAGGTCTCATCTATCTCCAGTACGAATGAAGGCCTTTTCTGTTTCAATCTTATGATGCCCCCGGGGACAATCCCCATAGTGGCCAGCCGCTCGAGCCGTGTGCTTTCAGAAGGTCTTATAAAGACAATCCTGCCCTTTAAACCTACTTCAAGCTCTTTCAACTGCACGCTCTCTTCCATCCCGACTTCAAGCACGTCATGAAAGAGCCTTTCGGCAAGACGATGGCGGCGCGTCAGGTCCCTGCCGCGGGCCTCACCTTTATCTGTAAATTCAATGTCGCTGCCTGTCACGTTTACATACCCGGATTTTTCCATCTTCCTTATCATATCGGATGTGTCATTATCAGCAATTCCTTTGACTACATCAGTGATGCTCTTTGAGCCCTTTTCTCTTAACGACCATAGCAATTCCAGTATCTCGTCTCTTAATTTATTTACCATCATCGACTCCCTGCATCAACATCAATTTCACTCCCAGACACCGTCTATTATGACTGAACATACCGGACATTTGCCATCCTTTATTTTGTTCTGTAATATCCTGTAACCGATACGGTGGATGAGAAGCTCCCCGCAGCCCGGACAATAAGTATTTTCTCCCCCTTCTCCGGGAACATTGCCTTCATATACATATTTCAGGCCTTTCGCGAGGCCCATGTCCCTGGCCCGCCTCAAAGTCTGCACCGGCGTCCTCGGCTGGTCAATGAGCTCAAACGTGGGATAAAATTGTGACACATGCCAGGGGATGGCTGCATCTACAGATTTAATAAATTCAATAATGCCGCCCAGGTCTTCCTCTGAATCATTATGCGAGGGGATTATAAGGGTGGTGACCTCAATCCAGACACCGAGTCCCTTCATCAATTTAATAGTGTCCAGCACAGGCTGCAGCCTTGCGCCGCATATTTTCTTATAAAACTCATCGCCGCCTTTCAGATCAATATTGTTTGCGTCAAGAAAAGGCGCGATGACCTTTGTCGCTTCGGGAGTGGTGTATCCATTACTCACAAAGACATTCCTGATCCCTCTCTCGCGTGCAAGGCGTGCGCAGTCATATGCGAATTCAAGAAAAATAGTCGGTTCGGTATAAGTATAGGAAATACTCCTGCAGCCCGCCCTTTCCGCTGCCCTGACCACCTCCTCCGGAGAAACATTGTCGCCTGGAATATCCGTATGTTTTTTGGGATGCTGGGATATGTCGTAGTTCTGGCAGTGCATGCATTTAAAATTACACCCCACAGTCGCTATGGACATAGAAGTCGTTCCGGGAAGAAAATGAAACAGGGGCTTCTTTTCAATGGGATCGATATTCATGGATATAAGTTTCCCATAGACAAGGCTGTAAAGAGTCCCATCCCTGTTCTCCCTCACCCCGCATAGTCCCCTCTTGTCTTCAGAGATAATACAATGGTGCGCGCAGAGGAAGCATCTTACTTTCCTCTTCTCAAGTTTTTCATAAAACATGGCCTCTTTCATAGCATCATTATATCATAGGGATTAATGGCGGACCTTGAAGGATTGACCAGGCAGACCCTTCCGGCTGATGCGCCAAAATTTCTCCGCTTAAGTTATAATTGAATGACTTCAGAAGGAGATTTTTTCAGATATGGCCAAAACAACAAAAGCGACGATACTGGTGGTTGACGATGAAGCGGGCATACTCGAATCGTTAAGCGGCGTCCTGGAGGATGAAGGGCACCAGGTCATCACGGCATCCTCGGGTGAAGGCGCGCTTGAAAAATATGCCGAGCATTCGCCCGACATTGTATTTCTCGATGTGTGGATGCCGGGGATGGACGGCATAGCGACCCTCAAGGCGCTGAAGAAAAAAAACAAAGATGTGTGCGTAATAATGATTTCCGGCCACAGCAATATCGACACGGCGGTCCACGCTATCAAGCTGGGGGCCTATGACTTTCTTGAGAAACCCCTCTCGCTTGACAAGGTGCTGATCCTGACAAGGAGGGCCGTTGAGAAACAGACGCTTGAGAAGGAAAACATCGCCCTTAGGAGCAGCATATCCCAGCAGTGGGAAATTATCGGCGAAAACCACAAGATGGTAGAGCTCAGGGACAAGATTTCGAAGGCGGCGGCATCCCAGGGCAGGGTCCTCATTTACGGTGAAAGCGGCTCCGGCAAGGAGCTGGTCGCCAGGGCGCTGCATGAAGGAAGCACCAGAAGAAATAATAATTTCATAGAAGTAAACTGCGCGGCCATTCCCAACGAGCTTATTGAAAGTGAGCTCTTCGGCCATGAGAAAGGCTCTTTTACAGGGGCCTTTGAAAGTAAACGGGGAAAATTCGAGCTCGCGCACGAGGGGACCCTCTTCCTGGATGAAATCGGCGACATGTCCCTTGTCACTCAGGCAAAGGTCCTGAGGATAATCGAGACCCAGGAATTTCAGAAAGTCGGGGGCAGCAGGAACATTAAAGTGGATGTGCGGATCATCGCTGCCACTAACAAGGACGTGGAAGAAGAAATCCGGAAAGGGCATTTCCGGGAAGACCTGTATTTCAGATTAAACGTCATTCTCATTCAGGTCCCTCCGCTCAGGGACAGAAAAAGCGATATCCCGGTCCTTGTTGAACACTTCCTTTCCAATTTCTCCCGGCAGTACGGGCAAAAGAAAAAGAGCATAAGCAAGGCCACATTACGCGCTTTGATGGAATATGAATGGCCCGGCAATGTCAGGGAGCTGAAGAATACGATTGAGCGCTTTGTCATTATGAACCCCTCAGACATTATCGATGTTAAAGAGGTCCAGCCTGTAAAGACCATAAGACCGGATTATACGGCGTTTAAGACCTTGAGAGACGCCAGGGAGAATTTCGAGAAAGAGTTCATTCTCAAAAGACTGCAGGAAAACAGCTGGAACGTTTCAAAAACAGCGGAAGAGCTGGATATCGAGAGAAGCAACCTCCACAGAAAAATAAAGTCGCTCGGTATAGAGACCCCCTAGCCGGGCTGTCTGCTATTGACCTTCTTCCTGGGCCGGGTCATTCTCCGCTTCAGGCGTATCAGGCGCTTCAGGCGTCTCGTGCGACGGCGGTACTTCAGCTGGTGGAACATTTCTGTTCTCCGGCGCAGGTGTGATTGTGGGCCTCCGGCGCGGCGGGACAGGCCGTGAGCGCCGCTGGGGCGCGGCCCCGGGACTTATCTGGCGTCCGGGCTGGGCCGGTTGTGGCACAGTCGGAGGTCTGAGTACGGGCCTGCTCTGGGTCTGTGCCCCCTTATCGTCCCTTAACCTGACTTCGACCTTTTCGTCATTTCCCAATAACACGACTTTATCTTCATGTATCTCCAGGACCGTATAACCGGACACAGTATCATTTATACGATATACCTTTGTTGTCTTTGTATCAGACTGTTCAAGGATTGCGGTCTTGTTCTCATTGAGTATGACCGTTCCGAACAGCTTGGGCGGAGGAGGCAGCGGCGGCTTTTCAGCGGCTTTACTTTCAGCTGAAGGGGCCGTCCTCGACGGCCTGAAAATATCCATCTCCGATATCGGTTCATAGGCGTTCTCATCGAACGCTTTGTCGGCATGCTCAACAGCGATGTCCTCTTTCCGTTCCTCAACGGTCACCGCTTCAGCAGGTATCTCCGCCGTATATTTAACGACACGGTACAATTTATTACCGAGAAGGCCTGCAACAAGTATAAGAAGAAGATTTAACAAGAAATAATTACGTATCATTCTTTGCCTCTTTCCCTGCAGGTCCCTTGTCTTCGGCTTTCTTGATAAAACCTGTTACAACCAGGGTCGTATATATTTCATCAGGCTTGCTTATATTGGTGACCCTCACCTGGATTTCAGATACGTTAAGCAAAAAAGGTGATTTGCGCAGCTTCAAAAGAAGGTCTTTCAATCCCTTGGTGTAAGAAGTAAATCCTATTTCAACAGGAATGCCGAGATATATCGGTCCGTCAACGGGGTTCAGTGTCCTTTCCAGTTTGATTTCTATCTGCAGAGACGCCGCCGTTTCCTTGAGAAATCTCTGCAACGCAGCAGCGGCTACCGGAGGGGTGTTGCCGCCAAGCAGGGTCTTTTCCTGCCTGTCGAGCTCCTGGGTCATTGCATCGAATTGTTTCTGCAAGTTGTCTTTCCCCGATATCTTCTCAACCTGCTTCCGGAGCATTAAAAGCCGGGCCTCTGAAAAATCCTGCACATTTTTTTTAGTGTCGCTGTACCAGGTGTACATGTAGAATGCCGTTATCAGCAGCACAATAATTCCGCCGATAAGCAGCACCTTCTTTTCCCGCTCATTCACCTTTATCGGTAGGTTCATTCCGACCCGCCTTCCACGCCCTTGGGCAGGACTACTTTTGCGCTGAGTTTAAACTGCTCATTGTCCTTGGTCTTTTTAATGGGCCCCACAAATTCGACTTTCTCAAAATACGGGGAATCTTCCAGGATAGAAATCAAATTGGATGAAGAGACGGCATAACCGCTGATAATCAATTCACCTACGGTCTTCTTTTTATCGGCGGCGTCTATCCCTTTATAATTAAGGCTGGTGACCCATGAATCTTTCGGCATCAGTTTGGCAAACTCAGAGAGGATCTCAAGGGCTATCTCACTGTCTTTTAGTCTGAACAGGAAATCACTTCTCTCCTTGAGAGAGGCTATGTCCTTCAACATCCCTTCCAGGGCCTTGACCTCCGGCTCATTCTTGCTTATTTTTTCTTCAAGCGCTTCCAGAAATTTCTTCTGCCTCAGGGCCTCGGTAGAAAATATCCCCACCAGCAGGGCCACTATTACAACAAGCAGCATTTTAGTGGTAAAGGGCGCGATCCTCCTGATTTCATAATCGGCCTTGTGCGGCAGCAGGTTGATCTTATAAGTTCCAAGGCCCAGTCCCGCGAAACAGGCCCCGATGGAGGAAGACGCCCCGTCTACATTCACACCCCTCAGTTTGCCTGACAATTTTTCCACCTGTTTGACGGTAATGACATCCACCCTGATCTTTTCGTTCAGCTCTTCCCGTAATGCCTCGATTGAAGTCAAATCACCGGACAACAGCAGTTTATGAAAATGCTCCAGGGAAAGTGAAGACTGTATCTCGGCCAGGTATTGGGATATATCGTTTAAAAAGACCTGTGGCGGCCCTGGCTCCTCAAATGTAAAAGACCTCATATGCGTGCAAAGGCCGTCGCTGATGACCGCGACACTGGCGTGCTTCCGGTTTATATTGACTGAAACATTGATTTCGTCTTTTTTCCCCAGTATGGCCGACCTTCTCACAATCCCTATGATGTCCTGCCATCCGCCGACTGAAACTTCGCTCAGCTCGATTGAGTTCAATACCGCGAAAGAAGATATGGTAATGGCATTGGCCTGAAGGGACAGCTTACTGAGATAGTCCTTTACCATGTTTATCTTATCTTTCTGGACCGCCGCGAAGACCACTGAATTTCTCGCGCCCTTCGTGTCCATCACAAGGAAGTCATAGGCAACATCGTCTATTTCAAACGGGATATGCCGCTCTATTTCAAACTTCATCAGATTGGCCAGCGCGCCCTTGCCCTTCCCCTTCATCGAAGGGATGTCGATGAATTTCGTGATCGCCCATTTTTCAGGGACGCTGACAAAGACCTTGTTTACATATGTCCCGTGCCTGCTTATGAAGCCCCGGACATCATCAGAGGCGGCCTCCTCAAACTTCAGCGGGAATGTCGCAGTAGACAGCAGGCTGATTCCCGACAGTCGGTTTTTGAGATACGTAATAACGATAGAATCTTCCTGAAACTCTATCCCGAGATACGTCCCGAAGACATTATCCAATAATGTTGTCATTCCAGTACAGCGTCTCCAATTCCTTGTCTTTCTTGTGCACTACTGTTTTAATCGACCTTTTGATCTTACCATCTGCAACAGTCCCTGTAGAGATAATCGTAAAAAATTCAGACGTCACCTTCCCGTTGAACATCGGTGAAGCAACCGGGCCGGCCTCTCTTTGAGTTATGATACTGTTTGCCGCGTCAAGTCCGAGAACCGCCTCAAGGACCACCCTGGGTGCGGTATTTATGTTTATTCCGGCTGTGCCGTACACGGTAAAATACTTTTCAACCCCCTCGTAAGCTTTTTCCCCTTCAACTCCTTCCTCTGCTTTTTTCGAGCCGGAGAGGTATTCTTTTTTCATCCCTTTCACAAGCAAGAGCTCCTCCAGGGATTCCAGGGGGCCGTCTTTGCAGCTATAGGGTTTGTCCAGGGACCGGTAGTATTCTTCCTCAGCGCCGTTAAGCATATGCAGATCGTCCGTGTCCCGCCAGTCGGCAATTGAATCCGCTATTGTATCGACTTCCGTGGAATCAATGCCCGTATCGACAAAAACATATTTCAATCTTTCGATGGATTCCGTGTTGATATTCATCTTTCCGTCCTCGTCAGTGATGACATACTGAAAGCTGCCCCTGCCTATGGCGTCCGTTCTTTCCAGCTTTTCCTTATCTTCAGTATTCACCCCGAATACAAGCGCCTTGTCCTCACTAAGATACACAACCTCATTGGTTTTAGCGGAAAGGAGCTCAAGCTTTGCCTGTTCAAGACCGGCCAGGGCCAGTTGATACGCCTCTTCCTCTTCCTTGAAATTCCTCGCGATATTTACCTCGGTCCTCATTGAATACGAGAATTCTCCGACTATTGCTATGAGGACGACTATTATCCAGATGACTATAACGAGGGCGACCCCTCCCCTTTCATTATTCAATACGCCCGGGCGCCTTCCTTGATGCGACAGGACACTCTCTGAATAAATACGCGCGCCGTTCATCCTGTTACGGAAAGAATGGGTAAAATTAAAGTATCTCACCTTCTTTATCTTCCTCTCCTGCTGCCATACCCATTGGGATGGTGATTAAAAACGGCTCAAAATAAGATATCTTGACCCTCACTGCGCCCGGTAATTTTTTACCGTAATCCCAGGAGTCTTTCCATTCATTATCTTCAAGCGACAAATATGCAAATTTGATCTCTTTGATGTCCGTATCAACAACTTCTTCATCGCCTTTAATACTGTCGTCCAGTTCCTTGTCGGGCAAAAGGCCTTCTTTCAGAAAAAGCGTCCCTTCCTTATGTGAATACCTTACCCATTTAAAACCTCCGAAGTCCGAATCGGTCAGGGCCGTGACAAACATGACGGAATCAGATGTCCCTTCGAATACCGCGACCTTCTCATCTTCAACTTCCATCATATATGGGTATGCCGATTTTATCTGCTGTGACAGCAGTCCCGACAATACCCGGAACCTCTGGGTCCAGACGGTCTCCTGCTCGCCTTTCTCCCAGGCGTTCATACCCAGCCGGAACCCGTTGCCGATAATCAGGATGATAAGCGGCAAAATGGTCACCGCAATAACAAGCTCAAGGAGCGTAAAACCCGAATCCGCCTTCCATCTCACGCCGTCTGCATGTTTCATAATTTTTCTTCCCCCGTAATCAGCTTCAGACTGACCATCTCGATAGACTTCTGCTGTTTCAGGGCGTCCGGCCATAATATTTTTACTATCAGCTTGTTCAGCTTATAACCCGATTCATCTATCTGCTTGTAATCCTGTACCTCGGTCTCCCATTTAAAGCCGTCTTCAAAGGCGCCGCTGTCGTTGGCAAGGGTCTGGGACAGCTCCTCCATTTTGTCCTTGGCGTGCACGATAGCTATTGTGTAGTCACAGGAGGCCTTTGCGGATTTAAGGCCGGCCGAGAAAAGCTGCATAATGAGGACCAGGCTTATGCCCAGAATGGCCATTGCCACAATAACTTCTATAAGGGTAAACCCTTCACCCTTTCTCATTCAGCTTCCTCCACGTCCACCTTCCCGGTTATTCTATTAATTACGATGGCATATCCTGTGCCGTTTTCCCGGAGAATTTCTATCACTCCTCCCGAAGAATTCCCCCTCGGAAAGAACTCCACATTGGGAGCTTCCTCATCACTTCCCCGAAGCGTCATTTGAAGCTCCTCGGGAATGGGTATATCTGAGACAAGATCGATTTTTGTGTAATCGGTGTTCTCCGCGTACAGTCTGTATTTTTGTTCCTCTTTGTCGATTACAAAGCAATAAATTTTCTTCTCACTCACCGAACGGGTCCTTGCATAACGGAGCGCCGCCGATACCTCTTTTGTAAACTTCCTTATCTCAAGGGTCCCTGACCCCCTGCTGATCCAGACCCCCACAAGCCCGGAGGCAATCCCTATAATAAGCAGCACTATGATGATTTCTACAAGGGTGAAACCGGACTGCTTCTTCATCTTCACTTCCAGCTTACGATGTCCGCGTTTTCTCCCTCTCCGCCTTCCGCCTTGTCCGCGCCATATGAATAAATATCATAATCGCCGTTCTTCCCCGGAGATTCATAAATATACGGATTGTTCCACGGGTCGAGCGGGATCTCGATCTTTTTCAGATACGGCCCGTTCCAGTTGTCGACCCCGGAAACCTGGGTAATGAGCGCGGCCAAACCTTCAGCAGTTGTCGGATACCGTCCCACGTCAAGACGAAATGAATCGAGCGCGGTCCCGAAAAGCTCTATCTGCGAGTGGGCCGCGCTGCCCTTTGCCTGCCCTATCCTCCCGAACATCCTGGGCACCACAAGGGCCGCCAGGAGGCCGAGGATTATCATGACCACCATCAACTCGATCAAGGTAAAACCCTTTTTGCATCTTAACAATTTTATTTCTCTTTTATTACTCATAAATCCTCCCTTTAAGCAGGGGCACGGCGAGCCGTACCCTGCAATATGATTGTCCTTATAACGGTAATTCATTGATGCTGAATATTGCCAGAAGCATTGACACTACAATAAACCCGACCACAATGCCCATAACGAGAATCAATACCGGCTCAAGCAGTGACAGCAGGCGTTTCACCGTGGTCCTTACCTCTATATCAAAGCGGTCGGCGATCTTGATCAGCATCTCGTCGAGTTTTCCTGTTTCCTCACCGACAGTCACCATGTGGACGGCAAGGGGCGGGAATATATCACTGTTCTTTAAGGGCTCGGAGATCCCCCTTCCCTTCCGCGTGGATTCTCTGACAGAAGCGATTATATCCGATATCTTATCACTTCCCAATGTGCCCTTTACTATCTGGAACGCATTCAGTATAGGCACCCCGCTTGCGAGAAGAGTGCCGAGTGTCCTTGCAAAGCGCGACACGGCAGCTTCCTTGTACAGTTTACCGAAAACGGGGAGCTTGAATTTTACCTGGTCCCAGTTGCGCCTTCCCTTTTCACTTTTCAGGTAGCGTTTCGCTGAATAATAGACCGCGGCTATGGACCCCACGTACAGCAACCAGTAGTTTATCAGACTGTTGCTTATGGCAAGGAGAATTACGGTCGGCAAGGGAAGCGCCCCTCCCATATCAGCGAATATCTTCGTAAACTGGGGGACGACAAAAGTAAGCAGCAAGACAACCGCGGTGCCCCCCACGAAGCTCAGGAGCGCCGGGTAGATAAGCGCCGAGCGCACGTCTTCTTTCAGCCCCTGCGAGTTTTCAAGATAGGTGGCCATCCTTTTGATTGAATCCTCTATGAACCCGCCTGCCTCTCCCGCCTTTATCATGTTTACGTAAAACATGGGAAAGGCGTCCGGAAACCTGGCCAGGGCATCTGAAAAAGACTTGCCGCTTCTGACCTGGGCATGAAGCTCTTCCAGAAGCTCTTTGAATTTCTTCTTCTCAGTCAGCTCCGACAGGATTGAAAGGGACTTGTCAAGGGTAAAACCGGCGTCCAGGAGTACGCCTATCTGATAGGTAAAAGTCATTATGTCCTTCTCTTTTATGCCGCCCTGAAGAGACGTCATGAAACGGTCAAAGAACCCCTCCCGGTCAACAGACTTAACAATCTTTAAAGGGAAATACCCCATGTCCTGGAGCCGGTCAATGGCAGACCGCTCACTCGGGACTTCTATTGTGCCGGTCACGATACTCCCTTCCCTCGTCGTTGCCTCGTAATGGTAAGTGTCCATCAGAGTCCTTCCTGTGATACTCTTAAGACTTCCTCAATAGTCGTGATGCCCTCTCTGACTTTCTGCCAGCCGTTGTCTCTCAGCACCTGCATTCCCTTGGAGACCGCCATCTGCCTGATAACGTCAGAGCTTGCACTTTCAAGTATCAATTTTCTGATTTCGCTGTTTATCACCATCAATTCAAAAATCCCGGTCCTTCCCCGGTACCCCGTGCCCCTGCATGACTCACAGCCTTTTCCGTGGTAAGCTATGAAATTCTCGGGCAGGTAATCAATCTTGTCGATAATGTCCTGCGGAGGCGTATAAACTTCTTTACAAACAGGGCATATGACCCTTACAAGTCTCTGCGCCAGAACACCTATCAATGACGACGACACCAGGAAGCCCTCAATGCCCATATCAAGAAGCCTTGTCACCGCGCCAGGGGCATCATTTGTGTGAAGTGTGCTGAACACCAGGTGCCCGGTAAGGGCTGAATGGATGGCTATCTCAGCCGTTTCAATGTCCCTGATCTCCCCCACCATGATTACATCCGGGTCCTGACGGACTATATGTCTCAATCCATTTGCGAATGTCAGGCCTATCTGCGGTTTAATGGGAATCTGATTGATGCCGTCAATCTGATATTCAATGGGGTCTTCTACGGTAATGATCTTTTTATCGTCCGAGTTGATCTTGTTCAGCGAAGCGTAAAGCGTCGTGGTCTTTCCGCTGCCTGTAGGTCCTGTCACAAGGAGCATTCCGTACGGGGTCGTGATCAGCTTTTTATATGTTTCGAGCAGGTCCTCAGGAAACCCGATATAGTCAAGGACGATAAGGGCCGTGCCCCGGTCCAGTATCCTCATAACGATACTTTCACCGTAAATCGTCGGTATCGAAGAGACCCTGAGGTCTATGTCCCTGCCCGATACCCTTAACTTTATCCTGCCGTCCTGGGGCAGCCTTCTCTCTGCAATATTGAGACGCGACATTATTTTTATTCTCGATATAACGGCGGGCTGAATGCGTTTGGGCAAAGACTCCACCTGTGTGAGAGCGCCGTCGATCCTGTACCGCACCTTGACGCTGTTTTCAAAAGGCTCTATATGAATATCACTTGTCCTGCCCTCGACAGCCCTTGTGATCAGCATATTGACGAGTTTTACTATCGGCGCCTCAAAGGCCATGTCCCGCAGGTGGTGCACGTCCTCCTGCAGCTCATCGATCTCCATGGTCTCGGACTCTTCTTCTCTCATCCCCTCCATAATGCTTGTCATCTGGACATTGCTGCCGAAGTACTGTTCAATCGCTTCCATGATGTCATTCTCGCTGCTCAGGAAAATCTCGACGGATTTCTTTGAAAAAAACTGCAGGGTGTCGATGACATATTCGTTGAGGGGATCGGACAGCGCGACTTTCAATACGTTGTCTTCCGCGCCGATCGGGACAAACTTGTACTGCTTCATAAACTTGATAGTCGGATAGGGAACGTTCGGTATCGCCTTCGGGAATTCGGAAAACTTGAGATATTGCAGCCCGAGCTGGGAGCTGAGGGCATTCAGCATATCATCTTCGGATATAAAGCCGAGGCCGACCAGCACATCACCCAGACGCCTGTGGCCTGTCTTGTTTAAGGACGACTGCTCCTTTAACGCTATCTCAAGTTTTTCAGGTGTAATGAGCTTGAGGTCCAGCAGGATACCGCCAAGCATGCCTGATTTATTGATCTTCTTTACTGCTTCACGGCTCATCGGTTTTGGACGGGTCTGTCCCCTCCGGGTTGGAAGTGGATGGAACGGTCGATCCTGGTTTGGGATATTTAATGTCTTTTTCATTGAGATATTTCTTGACATTATTCAACTTTCCAAGGAAATCGCTGGTTAAAGATTCCCCTTCAGACTTGGTAGCTATGACTTGAGGGGTTATAATAATTACCAACTCTTTCTTTTCCGTTGAATCTACTTGGTAACGGAAGAGATTACCAAGCAACGGGATATCCATCAAAATGGGTATGCCACTGTAATCACTTTTCTTTTCCTCCCGCATAATGCCGCCGATAACTATTCCCTGCTTGTCCGGTACGACAATGGATGTTTTTGCCTTTGTTGTGCTGAATGAGGGGAATGTGTTCCCTTCTTTTCCAACCTGTATATTGGCTCCCCGGTCAGATACCTCCTGCTCAAGGTCAAGCACGACTGTTTTCTCCTCGCTTATTGTCGGCTTGATCTTCAGTTTGATGCCTACAGTCTTATATTGTATGTTCTGCGTCAACGTGTCTGATGTTGTGCTCGAGGTCGTAGAGCTCGTTGCTGTAGGTATCTCTGAGCCGACTTCAATACTCGCCTCCTCCTGGTCTCTGACAAGGAGCCTGGGGCTTGAGAGAATGTCTACCTTTCCTTTTGATGCTAGGGCATTAATAAGCGCCGTGAACTTGTCTGGCTGAAATACGATATAAGATAATCCTCCTAACCCTGCTCCTAAAGTAGCATCTGCCGCTTTGGTTACAAGATCACCGGTTAGAGAACTCCCAACAATTTCGGTAACATCACCCTTGAAATATTTATTGTCCCTGAATTGAGTATCGAGAGCGGACCACTGAATCCCGTGCTCATCACCGGTAGTAAGTGTCACTTGCGCTACTACGGCTTCAATCAACACCTCCCTGGGATATGTATCGATTTTTTTGATGGTCTTTACGATTTCCCTGTATATTCCCGGAGGGGCGAAAATAATAAGTGAATTTGTGGGCTCAAAAGTTATAATCTCAATCCTGCTGCCGCTTTCTGACGGCTGCGATGACCTTGGGGCGACCGAAGGCTTTTGAGGTGTCGCGGCTTTTGCATCCGTTTTTTGGGTAGTGACCTTCGGTTTGCCCCCGTCCCCTGCTCCGTAAAGGGTCTTTAAAATGTCCGCAATTTTCTCTGCCTTTACATTTTGCACGGGAAACACAAAAATATTCTGCCCTGTCACGACCTCTTCATCGAGCTTCATTATCCATCCTTCAACTGTCTTGAGCAGGGTCGGGCTTGCCGAAAAAACTACCAGGCTGTTTATCCTCTCAATGGGCACGAGAGCAATTCCTTCACGCGTCAGGTTCAGCGCGTTAAGGACCTCGGTCAGTTCATTAGTAAGTGTCTGCACGTCAGAATACTTCGGCTTGAAAAAGGTCATCCTGGTATTCTTAAAGGCATTGACATCAATTTCGTTCAGGATTTTTAAAATGCGAATGATGTTTGATGAAAGCTCATTGATAATGAGGAGGTTGTTTCTCGGGTTTGGGATAATGCTGCCGAATTGGGAAAGCAGCGGGGTCAGAACGGTGCTTATTTCAGCGACCGGAACATACTGGACAGGCACAATTTGCGTTACAGGCCTGTCCACATCCGGGATTGTATCGATCTGATCGCCCTTTCTGACCTCGATGGGTTTCTGCTTGGCAGTGGCGCCCGTGACTATCTTCAGGAATTCCCCTGATCTGACAACCGCCATTCCGTTTGCTTCAAGAACGGACTCAAATACATTCATTACCTCGCTGACCGGGATCTTCTTGGAGGAATGAATAGTCACCCGCGCGTCTATTCCGGGGCTGATGATGAAGTTCTCATTCGTAATCGATCCAACAGTATTTATCACATCCTTTAAATCAGCGTTGTCGAAATTAAGAATTATATAATTCTCCTCCCTGGGCTTAGACATAAAAGCCTTTATCTGATCAGGGGTGATGGCGCCTGGAGGAATATTTGCAGGCACATCAGGGGCGGCATTATCAGGCGCATCCTGAGGCATGTTTATATTCTGGTTCTCAACCGGCGGTTGTGTCCTGGCCGGAGGCTGCTGTACAGACAACGCGGGTTTTGGCGGCTCATTCTGAACAGGAACAGGCCGCTGTGTCCTGCCGGGAGGCGGCGGCACAGGCGCTACGGGTCTCTGCGGTCCACCCTGAACATTTGCAGGAGGAGGCGTCACTGTTTGAGGCTGTGGTACAGGCGCAACGGGTTGCTGCGGTACACTCTGAACATTCGCAGGCGGTTGTGTCACTGTTTGAGGCTGTGGTACAGGCGCAACGGGTTGCTGCGGTACACTCTGAACATTCGCAGGCGGTTGTGTCACTGTTTGAGGCTGTGGTACAGGCGCAACGGGTTGCTGCGGTACACTCTGAACCAGCTAAATGCAATCAGTATTATTTTCATTATCCTTCTTCTTGAAAAAATCCCATTATCCTTTTATCTAAGATATTAGGGGAAAGTTTATCTTCTACCGATCCCTATCAGGTCCTTCGTTCAGTATAACTCATTAATTGTCGGAATTCCAAAAAAGTATAACAAAATTAACCTAAAAAAAGCAGTTGATCCAAAGAGATCTCAGAGATCGACCTAACTTCGATATATTAAGAGATGTAATCGCTTCACCTTTCGGGTGAGAGACAAGCAAATGCATATAATGCGGTTATGTATCAGATATGAATTCCTTTGTCCCTGCGTTCTCTGTGTTCTGATGTCAATAGCCGTGTAGTTAAATTAAAGGTCCTGATGCGATTATCGGCATTGCTGAAAAAAATCATTAGTTATGCCTAATTCCTGTAAAACCTCTCCTTCTTTTCATCTTGTCCTGTAATTATTGACAGGTTTTTTTTCTTTGGCAATGCTTCATAATGACTGCGCCTGCTGGTTGATTTCATGTCGGGGGACATTGGTCTTCATATATCAAACGTATAAATGGCCAAGTAAAAGAGGAGGGCGATCTTAATGAAGAGGACAAAATTATCAGCGTTGTTATTTATGGTGGCCGGCATGCTGTGCATTCCCGCAACACCTGTTCCGGCGGCCCCGGATGCAGGCATATTTTATTTTGAAACTGATTTAGGGGAGGGACTCTGGCAATATGATTATACATTCAATAACACCTCCGATGCCGGGGAGTACCTTTACAACGTATTTTTTAATTTCACGCAAGACACATCCTTTACCTTTATATCCCTACCCGTCGGATGGGACGGTATATTATGGGACGGGACAACATGGGAGACCTCAATCGCAGACACATACTCAAGCGATGTCGATTACGATATCGCTCCTGGAAATTCCCTGGGAGGATTCGCATTCACGGTTGACTATCAGGCCGGCGACATCGCCTATGACGCGCAATTCAGCGGGGGACCAATTGTCTACGGGACCACGGCACGGCTTGCTCCTGAACCGTTAAGTTCCACGTTTTTTATTACAGGCGGGGGCGCAGTCTTGCTCAGGAGTCTTGTAAAAAGCAGACGGAAAGGGTGAAGGTTTATTGTACAGTGCTTCAGCAGCTTTTTCCTGTAATAATTGACAGTTGTTTTTCAAATTACAATGTTTCATGATGAATGCAGCGTTGTCTATTTTGATGCTTGTCAAAGCAGCGCGCAGAAAAATATAAATCTGATTTATTATGTTGGGGGGCATGGCTGGAACTATGTTACAAAGATACGCTGTTAAGAAAACGATCATTTATCTGCTATCAAAAGCTGTTTCAAACGTGCCTGTTGTTCTTGCGATTATTCTGCTGGGCGTAATCATAGGCAAGGAAATCCTGATTGCCAACAATGCCTATGCTGATTGCGGATGCCCGGGGGGATATTTATACAATCCCACTAAAGACAGATGCGAGGCAGAACCGGAATGTCCCGGCGGTGAGTATGATTATGCAAATTCACTTTCTGTGCGCAGATGCATAGCTGAGCCGGTCTTTGAGTGTAATCTGCAATACACTCTTGACCTAACTTTGTTTATGTGTGAAAAGTTTCCGCCAAACTGCCCGTGTGGAGGCAGTTATGATACCGGGTTTGGGTATTGCAGCATTTCCGGCGGTTGGCCATGCCCATGCGGTTACAATTGGGAGTATCAGAAACAAAAATGTACAAAAGCCGCAGTATGTAATGAAAATGGAGCCAGCATTAGACAAAAAGATCTTGTACTTGAGGAGTGTGTACATCCAATTTATATATCCTGCCCCGATGATTATACTTATGCCGTAACTGAAAGAATATGTTATATGAAACCGCCATTGTGTCCGGGTGAGGGACGCATGTACGCAGACGGTAAATGTGTAATATCTTCAAGCCGTGGCAGCGAATTATGCTGTAATTGTATCGATGATGACTGCGATGGGGAGACAGACGAGGGATGTGAATGTCCCATCGTTGACAATGATTCAGACGGACATACTGTAGACCAGGGGAATAATATATGCCCTTCGGGAGATGACTGCGATGACAGTGATCCAAAGACCAATCCTTCGGCCCCTGAAATATGCGGTGATGGCAAGGACAATGACTGTGACGGTGTTGTGGATGAAAACTGCGGCGGTGACTGCAGTGAAAACCCTAACAGCACAAAAATGGGCTCATCAGTCAGCTTAGCATCAGGCAATCTATTCCACAGCCAGAATATAACAGGCCCTCAAGGCTCCAGCAGTAATTTGAGTTTTACAATTTACTACAACAGCGCCGATGTATACGATGGCCCCCTCGGCCCTAAGTGGACACACGATTACAACACAAGGGTTATAGAGTTCGGCAACACAATTGTTTACATTGATAAAGACGGCAGGAGGGTCGATTATAATCTGAGCGGCACAACATATTACGCTGATCCTACAACGGGCCTTCATTCAAAAATAACAAAAAATGCCGACAACAGCTATACGCTGAGCGAAGAGTCAGGTGTCAAGCATAACTTTAATCCAACCGGCAGGATTACCTCGATTGTTGACAGAAATGGTAATACGGTAAGTCTGACGTATACGGGAAGCGACCTTACATCTATAACCGATGCTTCCGGAAGAATTACTGCCTTGACATATAATTCAAACAGAATTACATCCATTCATACCCCCGGAGGAAGGATCTATTCTATATCTTATGATTCAGGATCATTAAGCACCCTCACAGACCCGATGGGCGCATCATGGACATACACATATGATGCAGGCGGCAATATGCTCACAAAAACAGATCCCTTGGGACACATGTATATATACACGTATGACAAAAACGGGAGACTCTTGTCATCGCAGGACCCCAATGGAAGTTTAAAGACTGTCAACTACTACCAGTTAAGTAAGACTGCATTTACTACCGAGAAGAACGGCGCTCACTGGACTTATGAATATGATGAAATCCTCAATGTGCCTGTTAAAATCACAGACCCTTTTGGAAACATTACTACATTTCAGTACGATACAAACAGGAACCTGCGTTCAAAGAGAGAGGCTGACGGACGCACCACTTCATATAAATATGATACTGACGGCAACAGAACAGAAGAGGTAGACGCCGAAGGACATATAACAAACTATACTTACAACACTTATGGTCAGGTACTGACAATAAAAGACCCTGACAACGACAGCAGCCACAAAACGACTTTTACATATAACAGTACAACCAGCAACCTTACCCGCGTGACAGACGCCTTCGGCAAGATTACATCATATACTTATGGCCCGCACGGGGAACGACTAACAACAACGGACCCCAATAATAATACAACAACATACGCTTATGATTCGTATGGGAATATTGCCTCCGTTACAAATGCACTTAACCAGACGACTACTTTCATATATGACATTGAAGGGAACCTTATTTCAACAACGGATGCTAACGGAAATACGACAGCTTATCAATATGATTTAAGTAACAGGCTGCTTAAAGAAATAAGGCCGGATAGCGGCGAAATCAACTATGAATATGATGCAGCGGGGAACAGAACGGCTGTGACCGCTGCAAACGGGAACAGGACAGCTTATGCTTATGATGGCCTTAACAGATTGATCAGGACAACTGACGCAGCAGGGAATCCATTGAACTACACCTACGATGCTGAAGGGAACATCTTATCAATGATAATCAAAGATGCATCCAATACGCTTATGACCTCTACAACATATTCATACGACATATTAAACCGACTCATAAGGACAACAAATGCAGACAACTCTTATACTGAGCAGACATACGATATACATGGTAATGTTCTTACCAGGAGAGACGAGAACGGGAACATAACCACTTATACATATGACGCTATGAACAGGCTCTTATCAGTCACAGGTCCTGAAGAAGGGGCCACTTCCTATACTTATAACGGGAAAGGCAAGCTCACTTCAGTCACAGACGCAAACGCAAATACAACGACCTATCTTTACGATTATGTCTACCGCCTCGTCGCAACTATGAGCCCGGACACGGGGACAACTATGTATACGTATGACGCTAATGGAAATATGCTTACGAAGACAGACGCCAATGGGACAAAAATTACTTACATATATGATCAGATAAACCGTCAGACTGCTGTTAAATTTCCTGATACGGCGCAAAATATCACATACACTTATGATGATCTCCAAAGATCAAACGGCAGGGGAAGGCTTACCTCAATGACAGACCCGTCAGGGACGACATTGTATGACCATGATAAAATGGGCCGGGTGACAATAGAGACAAAGCAGGCAAATAACATCTCCCATCAAATAGGATACACCTATGATGCCAACGGAAACATCTCGCATATGACCTATCCCAGCGGCAGGAAGATATCTTATACATACGATCAACTCAATAAAGTCACCTCAATTGCCGATACATATCTCGGGGTGACAAAGACTCTGGCAAGCAATATTACGTATTTGCCGTTTGGAGACATGGCGACGATGACACAGGGCAACGGAATTGCAACGACAAAGACCTATAACAATCACTATCAGTTAAGCGGTCTGAATATAGGAACGCAAAAACAGCTTTCCTACACCAGGGACAACGCCGGCAATATCTCGGCGATCACTGATGCCCTCGATCCTGCAAAGAACAAGACATACACCTACGATGCCCTCAGCAGATTGACAGATGCAATCGGCCCGTGGGGAAACATAACCTACACATATGGTCCGACCGGCAATCGTCGGTCAGAGACAACCGGCAGCGGCGCAACCGAATACCATTACACCAATAACATGCTTACCTCCACAACAGGACAAAAGGTGTTTTCATTCAATTACGATCCGTCCGGCAACACAACGTCGGACAACGGCACGCAATACATATACAACCAGAACCAACGGCTTTCACGTGTAATCGACTCCGGCGCCATAACAAGTGAATACACCTACAACGGCAAAGGCCAGAGGACAAAGAAGGCCGTCAACGGACAGACAACCACATTTCATTACGACAAGGATGGCTTATTAATCGCCGAATCCACGGACAACGGCACAGTCACAAGCGAATACGTTTACCTGAACGGCAGTCCTCTGGCAAAGATAAACACGGCAATATCATGGTCCGGTTACAACTCACCTGACCCTGCATATTCATTGTACAGGGCAAGCATGGCGTTAAAGGTAAATATGTCATCTCCGGCAGGATACTGTCAACTATTTTGTGTAAATTTGATATAGCGGTAAATTGGGTCGCACCTTACCTATCGGGTTTGCTCTCCAACTCAACTCCATCTTTAATGATATAAATGCCAGAAGTCTGTAACATGCATTCTCTCCGGCTAC
>JACRQA010000021.1 GCA_016222915.1 Nitrospirota bacterium
CTTGCCTATAATGTTTTCCAGTGAAGGCGGTTTTAATTGCTGTTTAAGGATAGAGACGTCCTTCTGCAGCTTTTGTTTCTCAAGGGCGTTTTTTACAACCAGACGGATATTATCCAACTGGAATGGCTTCTGGATATAATCATAAGCCCCGAGCTTCATGGCCTCAACAGCGGAATCAGTGGTGCCGAAGGCGGTGATAATTACGACAACAGTGTCCGGCGCTATCTGTTTTACATTCTTAAGGAGCTCCAGTCCGCCGACCTTGGGCATCTTCATGTCGGTTATGATAAGGTCGAAGATGTCTTTTTTTACGGCCTCAATGGCCTTTTCACCGTTTTCCGCAACCGATACGCCGTAGCCTTCGCTTTTCAGGAAGATCTCGAGAATCTCCCTCATGCTTTTTTCATCATCGACAACCAGTATATTGCCCATTAATTTTTTCATTGTAGCTTTTCCGGCTGCGCGGGTACGGTCATGATTTCCCGAGAGGGAAGACCACCCGGAATGTTGTGCCCCGTCCTATCCCTCCTGATTCAACCGAGATTTTCCCTCCATGTTCTTCCGTTATCTTTTGCGCAATGGCGAGCCCGAGTCCCGTCCCTTTCTCCTTTGTCGTAAAAAAAGGATAAAAGACTTTTTCTATATCGGCCTTGCTTATTCCCATTCCATTATCTTTAAAAATAATTTCCACTGAATTATTATTACGCTTTGTATAAATATCTACGTCCCCGCCATCAGAGACTGCGTCTACGGCATTTATTCCGAGGTTCCAGAATACCTGCTGCATCTGTTTGGAATCACCGGTGATAAATAAGCTGCCGTCTAATTTTGTGGATATTGTAACATTTTCCCCTTTTGATTCAGAACGCTGCAAAAGAGTAACTACATTTCTTAAAGATTCATGAAGGTCAAAAGGCTGACTGTTTATACCCTGCGGTCTTGCATATAAAAGAAAGTCCGTTATTATGCCGTTGAGCCTGTCCATCTCGGACAGGGCAATTTCCATGAGGTGGTCGGCATGCTCCTGGGAGACCTTTTTCTCGCGCAGCATCTCGATTGCACCCTTCAGAGAGGCAAGGGGGTTTCTCAGTTCATGTGCAATCGAAGCGGAAAGTTCACCGATAAACGCCCATTTTTCCTTTCTCTTTACCTCGGCTTCCATGGCCTTCAGTTCGGTGAGGTCCTGGAAAATCCCTATCTGTCCTATTGTCTTGCCGGAGGCGTCCCTGAGCTTTGAGATCCTCATTCCAACAGGAAAGGATTCTCCGTTGCGCAACATCTCCCCTTCCACCCTTTCCAGTGCAGGCTGATTAGTGCTTATGAAGGGAAATATTTCTTCCGTGGTCCTGCCTGCAACATCTGCACGACTCATTTTTGTTATTTCCTGTGCGGCGGCGTTAAATGAAATAATCCGCCTGTTCAGGTCAGTCGTAAATATCCCGCTGGGCATGCTTTCAATAATATATTTGCTGAACGCCTTCAGGTCGCTTAAGACAACGTCCCGTTCCTTTAGGCTCTGTGTTGCTCTGTGTAATCTTTCAGACAGGTTGCCGCTCAAAAAGCCGACAAGATAATACGCCGTGAAGTGAGAGAATATGTTGTAGAAAAAATCTCTTTCCGAAAATTCTGTGTCCGTTGAGATAGAGATAACTTTATATAACTGCAGGTCCAGGAGGAGGCCATAAAGTATGCTGCTCAATGTTGCGGTCACAAGACATGCGCGCCGGTTAAGGACGATGCCCGCTGAAATTATACTTAACGGGTACATGAACGAAAACTGGCTTTCAATCCCACCGGTCATGTAAATGAGCATGGTTTCCGCAGCGATATCAATGATAATCTGCAAGTATGCAAAGACTGTGTATTGTGGAATGGTCTTCAGCCGGCGCAGAACGAGGGCATAGATGATAGTCAGAAAATACAGGGACGCTATAAAATAGGAGAGCCACTGCGGATGTGATAATTTGTCGTAACCTATCCTGAAAATATAGAACGAGTCAAGAAGGATAGTGACGATGACCACCCTGATGTATATCAAGGCGTTTACTCTTTTTATCAGGTCGCTCTGCATGCTAATTTAGGATAGCCTATTCATATTGCAGGATCAACCTGTAATCCGACGGCTTTCCAATCGCCCCTTTGGGAGACAGGGCACACGGCACGACAATATGCAAGCGATCTGAACGGGGCAGGATCACTTAATAAGAGTTATCAGTTTAAATATCGGCAGATACATTGCCACCACAATGAATCCTACGGTGCCGCCGAGAAATACCATGAGCACAGGCTCTATCATCGAAGTCAGGGCGCCGACTGCGATATCAACTTCTTCGTCATAGAAATCCGCGATCTTATCAAGCATGTTGTCAAGGGCGCCGGTAGACTCTCCGACTGCTATCATTTGATTGACCATAGGCGGGAACACCTTTGCATGTGACAGAGGTTCAGCGATGGTCTGACCTTCCGAAACCCCCTGCCTGACTTCCATGACGGCCTTTTCGATGACCTTATTGCCTGCTGTTTTGGCTGTAATGGTCAGGCCGTCAAGGATAGGGACGCCGCTGCTTATAAGTGTGCCCAGTGTCCGCGTAAATTTTGCAACGGCGACCTTTTTGAAGAGGACGCCGACAACAGGGAGCATCAGGATTATCCTGTCGGTGACTTTCTTGCCTCTCTCCGTCCGCCTGAATTGGGTGATTGATACTATTGTCCCGATGATGCCTGCAAGAAGGATGAGTCCTCCCTTGCCTGCGAGAAAATTGCTCAGATTAATGATGAACTGGGTGGGGGCCGGGAGGTCTCCGCCCAGTTGCGTGAACATCTTGCTGAAGGTAGGCACGACAAAAATCATGATTATGGCTATTACCAGAACGGCGACTGTAATGACTACGGCGGGATAAACCATTGCGCCTTTAACTTTCCGTTTAAGGTTCTGGGCCTTTTCAATATATGTGGCAAGCCTGATAAGGATGGTGTCCAGGATACCGCCTGCTTCTCCGGCCCCTACCATGTTTGAATACAATTCGGAGAATACGCGGGGATACTTTTTTAATGCATCGGCAAAGGTAGAACCTCCTTCAACGTCATTCTTGATTTCGCCTATAATATTTGCAAATGCCTTGTTTTCCGTTTGCTTTGAAAGAATTTCCATGGCTTGTACAAGGGGGAGGCCGGCGCCGATCATGGTGGCAAACTGCCGGGTAAAAACGACAAGGTCTTTGTCCTTTACACTTCCCCCTCCGCTGCTGAAAAGCGGTTTTGCTTTCGGGGCTATCCTTGAAGGAACAATGCGCTGTCTTCTCAGATAAGCCTGTACTTCTTCCTTTGAAGCCGCTGTCAGCTCGCCGTTGACAACAGCGCCTTTTGCGGATTTCCCGGACCATTTATATATTGTTGTAGCCATGCTATCTCCCTTTTCCTACCTCTGAAGACGCCCTCTGCATCATGGTAAGTAATTCATCCGGCACACTGGATTTGGACAGGGCGTCCTCATAAGATAGTTCACCTTTTTTATATAACTCAAAAAGAGATTGGTTCATAGTCATCATTCCGAACTTTGCCTGGCCCGCCTGCATCATGGAATATATCTGATGTGTCTTGTCTTCTCTTATGAGATTTCTGATAGCAGGGGTAGGCACAAAGATCTCTACTGCCAGCACCCTTCCTTTTCCTGACTTTCTGGGGATAAGTTGCTGGGCTATTATCCCTTCCAGAACAAAGGAAAGCTGCACCCTTATCTGTTCCTGCTGATGAGACGGAAACACGTCGATAATCCTGTTTATTGTCTGGACGGTGCTGTTTGTATGCAGCGTTGCAAAGGTCAGGTGCCCGGTCTCTGAAACCGTCAGCGCCGCCTCAATAGTTTCAAGGTCTCTCATCTCACCGATGAGCACAATATCCGGGTCTTGTCTAAGCACGTATTTTAATGCGTCCTTAAATGACGCCGTATCGGCATTGACTTCTCTCTGGTTTACTAGACAGCTTTTGTGGGGATGCAGAAATTCAATCGGGTCTTCCACGGTTATTATATGTTCCTGGCGTTCGTTGTTGATCTTATCAATAATAGCTGCCAGTGTTGATGATTTGCCGCTGCCTGTAGGGCCTGTCACCAGGACGAGTCCTCTTGGTTTTTTTGCGAGCTCGCTGATAATGGGAGGAAGGCCCAGTTCCTTGAAGGACTTTATCTGAAAAGGGATCGTTCTAAAGGCGCCTGCCACTGCTCCACGCTGCATAAATATATTTGACCTGAAGCGGCTTAGTCCTTTAACGCCGAAAGAAAGGTCCAGTTCATTGTTCTCTTCAAACTTATGCTTCTGAGTGTCCGTAAGAATGCTGTAGCACAAAGATTTAGTCTCAGATGGAGAAAGGTTCGTATTGTTGATGGGGGTAAGCTTACCATCGACCCTTATCCGGGGAGGCGTGCCTGTGCTTATGTGAAGGTCCGAGGCGTTCTTTTCAATCATAATTTTCAGTAAATCATATAAGGTAGTCATAATTTGCTCCTAAGAGTAATTGTCATACTCTTCAACGACATTTATTGTTGCAATCTTTAATCCCTATATTGTGTTTCATCTCCGGTCAATCGGCAAACGACACCTTCAGCACCTCTTCAATTGAAGTCACTCCTGCCTTGATCTTTGTCAGGCCGCTCATGCGCAATGATTTCATCCCTGATTTTATTGCGGCCCTCTTCAGTTCGGTGGCAGTGGCGCCTTTCACAATCATCTCTTTCAGATCGTCTTTTACCGGCATGACCTCATACAGCGCTATTCTTCCTTTGTATCCGCTCCCCCCGCAAGCCTGGCAGCCCTTACCCTTTAAAGTTTTAAATGTGCCGACCTCATCCTGAGTAAAACCGATATCTATGAGGGTATTTTCAGGGACTTTCTCCTCTTCCTTGCATTGCTCACATATCTTTCTGCAAAGCCTCTGGGCCAGGATTAAAACCACGGAGGCTGAAACAAGGAAGGGTTCAATACCCATGTTTAAAAGTCTTGATATGGTGCTTGGCGCATCATTGGTATGGAGGGTGCTCAACACGAGATGGCCCGTCAGTGCGGCTTTGACCGCGATTTCAGCCGTCTCAAAGTCCCTTATCTCTCCGACCATCACAATATCAGGGTCCTGCCTCAGAAATGATCTCAGGGCAGACGCAAAGGTAAGGCCTATGTCTTCCCTTACATAAACCTGGTTTATGCCTAACAGGTTATATTCCACCGGGTCTTCAGCGGTCATAATATTTACATCCACTTTATTGATCGTGCTCATGGCCGAATATAAAGTTGTGGTTTTACCGCTTCCGGTAGGACCGGTTACCAGCACCATTCCAAAGGGGGAATGTATTGCTTCCTCAAAGTCCTTTAATGCCTTTTCTTCAAAGCCGAGTTTTGTTAGGTCCAGATTTAGATTGCTTTTATCAAGGATTCTCATAACGATCTTTTCACCGAAGAGCGTGGGAAGGGTGGAAACTCTGAGATCAACAGCCCTGTCCTTAACTTTCAACTTGATTCTGCCGTCCTGGGGAAGTCTCCTCTCGGCAATATCGAGCTCCGCCATGATCTTTAATCGTGATGCCAGCGCAGCTTTTAACCGTATAGGCGGCTGCATGATGTCATAAAGCGCCCCGTCAACTCTATACCTGATCCTGAAAGACTTTTCATAGGGCTCCAGGTGAATATCACTGGCGCCTCTTACTATGGCTTCGCTGAGTATCAGATTAACGAGCTTTACTACCGGGGCCTCGTCGACAGCGCTCTTAAGATCATTCATGTCAATGTCGTCATCTTTGTCCTGTATGAGGTCCAGATTGTCATTGTCCAAGTCTATGCCCTTAATGGCGCCTTGCAGGTCCGATTGCTCATAGTATTTGGAGATGGCTTCCTTTATCGAGGATTCCGAGGCTACAAGGGGTTGCACGTCGTATCCGGTCATAAATTTAACGTCATCAATAGCAAAGACATTCGAGGGGTCCGTCATCGCTAGTTTCAGTGAAGCGCCGTTTTTTGAAATAGGGAATATCTGATATTTATTTGCGACCTCATAAGGGACAAATTTTATAATTGAGGGGTCAATGTCCTGGGCTGAAAGCGCGACGGCAGGGACACCGTACTGCTTGCTGAGAAATTCCACTAAAGTTTCCTCTGTCAGATGCCCCAGCTTAATAAGATTGGACCCTACCCGGCCACCCTCTTTTTTCTGTAATTCAAGGGCCTTGTTTAACTGGGTCTCCGTAATAATTTTGTTATTGACAAGCAATTGTCCGATTTTTGCAGCCACGGTTTTAACTTGACCTCTAGTCCTGTTTTTATATCAGATAATTAAAGACATAACTGTGATCTCAATCGCAATACGCAAGCATGTTATCTTTGCAAGTTTATATTCGGCAGGCACATGGGAAAACTGAAGCATACAGGCGAAGGGTATTGAGCGGGACAGAACAGTTAGCCGCAGACCGTGTCAATTATTGTTTTAGAATAAAATAAAATGTAAACCGATAACGTCTTGCCGGTATAAATTAGGTGGCAATATTTATTATGCCGGTTAAAACCCGCTCAAGCTCAACTTCGTCATCAGGCATTTGCACATTGTCAAAAAGCTCCCATTTTTCTTCATGTTCAATGCTTGCAAACGGTCCCAGTCGCGTGAGGGGAGAGAGGGTCTCCATTTCCAGCATGGAGTCATTTGTATAAGTTTCGTATGAAACGCCAAAGTCAGGATACACGGCTTTCGGATCATGTCGGTAATATTTAACAAACAGGTGATCGCGATTGAAATATACGGCCCAGCCCTGTTCATTGGATATGCCGAATTTAAAGGGCTGCATAATCTGCGGGTCCTGACGCAATATTATATATTTGCCGCCGAAATAAACCCGGCTGTCGTTAAGTCTGGAATATGGCCACAGAGACATCACGCGGTTTGGCAGCAAGCCGGTGTCTTTATGCGTTTGAGGGACAACTTCCTTACCCCCCGGGGCCATCGCGGAAATGCTCCATGCGGATAGTTCAACGGGGGACCTATTTGTGTTTGTCAAACGGTGCAGAATAGTCACTGCAGTATTATCAGGAGAATACGTCCTGATTCGGTCCTCCGGGCTGTGCCAGAGGCGGTGCCCCCCATAAATTCTCCATTCGTCCCCTCCAGATAAGCCCATAGTAGACTTGATTTCACACATTTCATTATCGTGTCCGAGAAAACCATATCGAATTATTCGGGGGCCGACATCCGTTGTAACAATGAGATCAACGACGCTATTTGTAATCTGTAAGCAGTTACTCCATCCGGCGTATGTAATTTTTTGTACTTTCACTTCAGCCATAACGATTTTCCCTGACTATGATGGTACATTATACATAAATTTTATGAATCCACATTTCATTCACCGCCTTTTCACCGCAAAACTCCATTAAAATCATATAGTTCTAAAATGTTTATTTTTTGGCTTGACATATACAATATATTGTGGTTTAATTTTCTAGCGCCTCTAAATAGAGTGCAAATAAATATATAAGCAAAGTTCATAAATTAAGGTTTATTTATCAATTATATGAATGAAATACATGATAATCAATGTATTAAAGGGAGGAGAAATGGCAGAGATGATATCTACCCAGCTTGATTTAAGTCCGAGCGCATTAAAGGTCCTTGAGAAGAGATATCTGAAAAAGGACGAAGAAGGGAAGACCATTGAGGGACCTGTCAGTCTGTTCCGAAGGGTCGCCAAGGCCGTTTCGTCCGTGGAGCTGAATTACGGCAAATCCGATGCTGAGATCATCAGCCTTGAAGACAGGTTCTATACCCTTATGACGTCATTGAAGTTTCTGCCCAATAGTCCCACTCTCATGAACGCAGGAAGGAGACTCGGACAATTGTCCGCCTGCTTTGT
>JACRQA010000008.1 GCA_016222915.1 Nitrospirota bacterium
GCAAGTCTTACTGCTTCCTCCTTGAACTGCTTGTCGTATTTCCTATTCCCTTTTCTCTCTTTCATCTCACACCTCCAAGGTTCTTAAGGTTTATATTCTACCTATCCTTTCGGTGTGTCCGCTATTTCGGGGGAACTCCATAGACCTAATAGGATTATTGAAATTGGTAGTGGATATTCCTCTGCCTGTATGATGGATACAAGCGATTTATACTTAGACAGTGCCGTAGATTTTACATTTATAGATATAAATTGCCGTACGCTTCGTCGGAACTTAACAACTATGGATTACAAAAATCTGACGATCATTGATAAACCAGTACAGGAAGTCGATTTAAGCATATTTAAAGAGTTGAAGGCCAACGACATACTTTTTATAGATTCTTCTCATGTTATTAAAATCGGGAGTGATTTAAATGCTATTTTATTTAGCATATTACCAGTGTTGGAATCCGGAGTGTGCATTCATTTTCATGATATCAGATACCCTTTCCAGTATCCGGAAAGTTTGATAATGCAGGGAATATATTGGAACGAGGCTTATCTGCTGAGAGCTTTTTTACAGTATAATGATTCATTTAAAATCATTTTCTGGCTTAACTATTTATTAAATAGACGTTTATCTGAAATTACTGGATTATTATCTTTTTTACCACTTGATAGGTGGGCCAAGAGATTCAATAATAACCGACAGGATTTCACAGAGGCTGGTGGGAGTATTTACATAACTAAAAAATAACATAACTGCTGTGAACGAGTGCCACAGGACACTTTTTCAGATAAGTAACGGAGGAGACAGTCAGTAGGTTTTGCAGTATATTTATACTCTTAGAAACCAATTCACTTTGAATAAATATGCACTAATAATATTTCACTGTCCTTAGAAAGGGGATATTTATGAAGACATCAAAGATAATCACTCTCATTTTCAGCTTATTATGTATTTACTCGTGAGAGCGCAAGAATCTTGCTGAACTCGGTGGAACTGTAAAGGGACTTCGTAAGATTACCAGAAGACGTATTACGAGTAATTAACAATTATTCTTGTTGACACCTCAACCTGGATATCTCACTTCCGGGACGGGAATTCACATCTTAAGAAATTATTATTGGATGGGTTGGTAGTTTGTCATCCATTTATCATTGAATGCAAAATCTCATCGTTCTCAATCGTCCGTACCTTCGGAAGAGACTTTAGCAATGAAATAATCTCTTCTCTGTTTTTGAGATGTCCGCATGCTAACTCACCGAATGAATTATTTATCTGTTCAGGGTTTACTTTTATGGGTGTTTTATCATAAAATGTCTTGTTCAAATGCAACTGAGCAGGGCCCATAGCTCAGCTGGAAGAGCTACCGGCTCATAACCGGTTGGTCCCAGGTTCGAGTCCTGGTGGGCCCACCAAGTTAGGTGTTTAAGATTTCAAAAAGAAAATAATTTTATTCATGACTTTCTATCCGATCATAATCACAATCCCCGGAGGCAACATTGAATGAGCAGCTTAAATTCTTAATTGAACTTCAGAAACTGGATTCCTCTATCATTTCAATGGCGGAGAAAATTGAAATGATCCCACGTAAACTGGACCAGTTTAATTCCCCCCTCAAGCAGCTAAATGAATTATTCCAAAAAACCAAGACCAAATACAGCGCCCTGATTAAAAAGAAAAAAGACAAGGACCTGCAACTGGATGAAATGCAGGACAAGATCAACAAGCTTAAATCCAGAAGCGGCGATATCAAGACTAACAAGGAGTACGAAGCTCATCTGAGAGAAATCCAGGGGTTTGAAAAAAATGTATCCAAAATGGAAGATGAGCTTATAGCCGTAATGGAAGAGCTGGAGACATTTGAAAAGGAATTAAAAGCTGAAGAGATGAACGTCAAAAAAGCTGAAGAAGATTATAAAATGCAGGAAAAAACATTGGGAGGAGAGCAGGAGAAATTAAAGGCCGAACTGGAAACGGAAAAGGCGAAGAGAAAGGATTTTATATCACGTCTGGATGAAGAGTATTATACACAATATATGAACCTCCTGAAAAGATATGGAGACAACGTAGTAGTTGAAGCAAAAAATGAAATTTGCCTTGGCTGCAATACTAATATCCCGCCTCAATTATATAATGACCTTAAGAAGGGTGATGTCCTTTACAATTGTTTTTTTTGTAAAAGATTCCTCTATATTAATCCCCCCGCCGAATCCGCTAATCAGACCGAAGCTTCAACTGCTGCATATTGATGCCGGGAAGCCGATACAGTAGGCCGAAAGAGAAAGAGTCACAGCCGGATTTGTTTGAAACTATGCCTCTCCCCCCGGCTTCGAAACATACAAAGAGATACGCCATTATGCATTGTGACGGCGCATGCAGTGGAAATCCTGGCAATTCCGGAATCGGTGTGGTAATCGATCTCGTAGACCGGGACATGCAATATGGGGAGAGCAGGGACACTCACACGATTTCCGAATATATTGGAATTGCTACAAATAATATAGCCGAGTATACGGCATTTATCAAAGGGATCGAGAAGGCGAGATCGCTTGGAGTCGACAGGATAAAGATCTTTCTTGATTCTGAACTTATTGAAAGACAGATAAATGGGATATATAAGGTGAAAAATGAAAAGTTAGTTCCACTGTGGACGAGAGCAATGAATTTGTTAAAAGAGTTTGATGAATATAAAGTCGTTCATGTCCGCAGGGAAAAAAATAAAGAAGCCGACTCCCTCGCAAGACAGGGTGCACTTGCATATAAAAAGGCCCGGAATGACCGGGCCTCTGATGACTAGCTTTGTGTTGTTTTATTCTAATTTTTTGTTTTCTTCATTAAACGTCTAAATCCTAAAGCTGCCCCTCCCGCAATAAAAAGAACAGAGCTTATCGGCTCCGGCGCCACAGGGACTGTGCCTGCCTCTGCTAATTTGAAGCCCTGAATACCATAGGACTTATAATCATCTCCCGGGCCTGCCGCGCCTACATTCTCCGAACGGACTGTGAAGCTCCCATCTGCGGCGGAGATTCCTGTCCACCCGATAACATAACCGTTGACAGTATTGTAGCCGGTGTTCATCTGCACAACACCGGGAGTAATTACCGTAACACCCGAACTGCTGGAATTGGTAAATGTATCAGCGCCTGTGATGCTGAAGCTCGTCCACCTTGAAGTATCGCCATCGCCACCGTAGGCGGAGTTATCGCGGTTAGCGGTTGTCACAAAGTCATAGTATTTGGCCGGGTCAAGACCGGTGAAGGTCACTTCATAAGACCAGTTGCTGCCACCCGGTGCATATGATGCTATATCACTCAGGTCTATTATTCCGTTGAAGATATTATATGCGTCAGTACCTGAAGCCGGCATGGAGCCGTTTCCTGTCTGGTAATACGCGCTCAACGCAGTTAAACTTGCGTTAACAGAGGTGATAGAGCCTGTCGAATAATCCATCAAGAAGCCACTCAATGTCCCCCCAGCAAATCCGTTATAGTAAGTAACATTGGATGCGCTGCCCGTTGATCCGGCAGTATCGTTGTAGGCCACGAATCCGGCTGAAACCGGCCTTGTAAGAAAGAGCATCGCCATAAAAAATAAACCTAGTATTCTCATTAATCTATTCTCCTGTCTACTTATGATTTTGATTTTCAGCTCCCGGCAACTTTACGCAGAATTAGTCTCTCCGTTTTTTGCCATGAAGTTATTTCTGTATATAACAAGTTCCATGCCAACTTGAAACTATCTGAATTTATTACACATATCATTTTTCAATGATCATATGTCACATGGACCGGTGTTACAAGTATGTGTCATGGCACAGACCGCTACGCCTCCGCACTTTCACTCATCATTGACAGGCCGACGCATTCAACATTCCACGAGTTACCTGTTCTTTATCGAGGACCCGAAAAGAATGCGAATGAATTCCCCGTATCCGCCCTGCCCTTTTTATTGCCTCAACCCTTTATTTTTGCCGTAGATCCATATATAATTTCTCAGTTGTCCGTATCTTTTCATTCACAATATATTTATCGGGGAGACATCCTGTCCGGAAAAGGAGATAAGTCATAGCGGATTCATTAGCATTACTGTCTTTATTAATAGGCCTTGAATTGGTCCTTGGGGTAGATAATGTGCTGGTGATCGCCATCTTCGTAGGGCGGTTAAAGGAAGCACAGAGAAACAAGGCCAGGCTTTTGGGTTTGAGCCTCGCCTTGATCGCCAGGATACTGATGCTGGTTGTTATCCTGGCCCTTGCCAACCTGACAAACCCGCTCATCTGGAACCTGTCGGTCAGGGACCTGATTCTGCTGGCAGGCGGGCTGTTCCTTTTATATAAAGCAGTGCGTGAGATCCACCACACCGTTGAACTTAAAGAAGAGGCGGAAACATCCACAGGAGATATTAAAGGTAATTATTCCAATGTCATTCTCCAGATCGTCCTTTTAGATATCGTGTTTTCCATTGATTCCGTAATAACCGCAGTCGGATTAACGGACCAATTATGGATCATCATCTCCTCTGTCCTGGTCTCATTTGCCGCCATTCTCACCTTTGCAAAACCTATCGGTGAATATATTCTCCGCCATCCATCGCTCAAAATTCTGGCGCTGTCATTTCTGATCACTATCGGAGTGACTATCTTTATGGAAGGAATGCACAAGCATGTTCCCAAGGCCTACATCTATCTGCCGATGGGGTTTGCGTTGATGGTAGAAATGTTACAAATGAGATATGAACATAAAAAGAAGGCGCTGCACTCTCTAACACGCCGGCAATAATCTCTTCTGAAACACATTCAACGCTTCCTGGAAGGCTGGTGAGACGGAAGAATTTTCAAATAAAGTATCCCCTTCTCTTTTCGAAACGGTCTTTATATAACGCTTCGAAGGGACCCATATTATAATTCAGCAGGAGTCTGTTTTTTTTAACTGGTAGCCATGACAGCGACAACGGCTATCAATATGGAAAAGAAAAATATAAAACTCAATACCTTGAGAAACTTCACGTTTTCCCTCCTTTCTTCTTATGCCAAGAAATAGATTACTCCTGACCAGAGGAATTCTTCACAGAGGTCACTGATTCGGCAAGAGAGCCATGCCGGTTTCTACCGGCGTGCTGTAATTATGTACCCATTGCGATTATCTTGTCTACTAAAAAAGATTAATGCATACATAAGACGTGTTGATTCCAGGAGCAGAATTGTTTCAGTGAAAAGGGCTGGTGAGAAATTACAACTTAACTACTTCGAGGATATCTCTGAGAGGACTTTGAATATTTTCTGCGTCTTCGGCCGTCACAATAAATATCACACCTGAGAGATCAAACGGCACATCCAGGTAACGGTCGGTAAAATTCCGGTTTCTAAGGGGAGAGAGGGCCTCCATCAGGACAGATGAAAAGTCACCACTGAAATCCCCTGCCGCCGTGTCCAGCCCCTCAAGCATAAAAAGAGGGTCTGCTGCGCCTGCAAGACGGATTTCATCAATTATGCGTCCGGGTCTCGCGTCCTCTGCCGTCCTGCCGAGCCCGATGACTTCAGACTCCACCTTCATCTCCGACAGCGACATGTTGATGAATTTTCTGTCAAGGGCGATTGCGATCATTTTACCAAGAGAGATATGTGCCTCCCGCGACGGTCCCTCAAAGCAAAGGACATTCCGCTTTCCGTTTGAATATTTCTGCCGGAGAGCGTCTTTAACGGATGAGAGTAAGTCGTCGACCCTGACAGGCTTTTCAATGTAATGAAATGCGCCCATCCTGAGGGCCTGCACAGCGGTGTCCACAGTTGCATAACCCGTAATCATGATGACCCGCGTGCCGGGATATTTGCTGATGGTTTCCTGAATAATAGCGGTCCCGTCAATTTCTCCCATTATCAGGTCGGTAATCACCAGATCAATATCTGACGTCTTCAACTTATCAATAGCTTCTGCCCCGCTGCGGGCAGTAACAACTGTATAGTCTTCCCTCTCAAGTATGTATGTTAAACTCTCGAGCGCGATCCTTTCATCATCCACTACCAGTATCCTGGGCTTCTTATAATCATCTTTAAACATCCCGCTGAGGTGTTCCAGTATCTTCCGCCTGCTGCCTTGATCGTGCACATGCTTATTCAATATCGTTTCAACGCCCTGAAGGTCAGGCTTGTTTGCTGCAGACTTTTTCCATGGCAGGCTGGCAAGATAACCGATGTAGCCAAGCGCGGTCAGATGTTTAGAGTCGCCGGGACTGACAGTCACCAGAGCTTCCATAGCCTCCAGCGCAGTATCGGCTAATTTCTTAACATCAGTCGGCATCCCTGCGGATGCTAGCATTTGCTTCAGCTCCTGTATCGACAGGGAGCGAAGTCTTTTATTAAATTCTCCGAAGTCGTCCAAATGTTGTCCCTGTCCGCATTGTATTCATGGTTCACTCAACTTTCTTAAATTGCATGTAAGTATAACAGTTTATCATGAAATTAAAAATCTGGCATAAAATGATCATCGGGATTACCATCCCTTCCCTGATCGCCGTCCTGGGAGGCATTCTTACCTACGGCTATATGACCGATATAAAAAATCGGCAGGGGTCCATGCGTATCGCGGACGGGTTAAAAGAAAACGTTCTCGAAATCAGGCGAAATGAAAGAAATTTTCTCAATTACAGAGACGTTGAACATCAACAGGCCCTCCTCAACTCCATCAATACATTAAACCGGTCGCTAAATAATATCTCTCCCGGTACGTCTGAAAAGATCGCAAGGCGCGGCTTTCCCCTTCTCAGCAAAACGCGGGAACAATACGCAGACCGGACAAATAAGCTGCATGAGAATTTCCTGATAGAAAAAGAGATCGTCGAGAAAGTAAGAAAGGAAGGCGACAAGCTGGAAACACTTGTAGCGGCGAGGAAACAGGCAAAGGAACTTTCAACAGACTTTGTGCTCCGCCTGAGACTGCTGGAAAAAAATTACATGTTTTATCGCGATAAAGAGTCTTATTCATACCTGGACAAGAGCTTGGCGCAGATAAAAAATATTACGCCTTTCTGTTTTGGCTGTACTCCATATATCGACTCTGTCCGCGAACTTTTCACTGTCTATACAACGAGTGATTCCCTGACGGACAGCCTCCAGGCTGCGGGCGACATGATGGAGAAAATAACAGTGGAAATAGCGGAACATGAAAGACAGAGGATCAGCTCCTTTATAGACCATACACAAAACCTGCTGCTCGCGGCCCTCATACTGCTTTTCTCATTAGGGCCGTTTTTCGTATACAAGACCGCCTCTTATATAGTGAAACCGATCAACCGTCTTGCCGAAATCACAAGGAAGATTTCAGGGGGGGAAATAACCCTGAGGGCGCCGCTCAAAGAGCATGATGAGACCTACTCTCTTGCGGTGTCCTTCAACAGCATGCTTGACAATCTGCAGAAGACGCAGCAGTCCCTGAAAGAGAGCCTTGCCCTCCTGAATGAAAAGCAGGCCCAGCTTGTGGAATCGGAGAAGCGCGCCTCAATGGGTTTCCTCGTGGCCGGGGTGGCGCATGAATTGAACAATCCCTTGAATAATATTTCTCTCCGGGCGGAAATAGTCAATAAGGAGATCCGGAAATTTTCTGACGAAAGACTCAGCAATTACGTACAGGACATAGTCATGCAGAGTGAGCGCGCCCATAACATAATAAACAATTTACTCGACTTCGCGAGGGCCCGTAAATCAGCGGAAATGGAAAAACAGGACATGGTCCGCATTGTAAATGATTCCCTTAACCTGGTCGCCAGCCAGCTCAAAATCACCAATATAAAACTGGCAAAGGACATCCCGGACAAGACCTTCTTTGTCAATGGAAACCGCAGCAAGCTGGAACAGATTCTTATCAGCATCATAACCAATGCCATTCAGGCCATGAAGGATTCCGGCACATTGTCCGTAGGAGTCGGAACGGATAGCACAAACCGCAATGTGCTTGTAAAAATCAGCGATACCGGAAAGGGAATACCTGAAGGTGATATTAAGAACATCTTCGAACCCTTCTTCACGACAAAGCCCCCCGGCGAAGGCACCGGCCTCGGCCTGGCGGTCAGCCAGACCCTTGTGACGGAGCATAAAGGTGAAATACTTGTTGATAGCAAAGTGGGGAGCGGATCGACGTTCACGATCAAATTACCGATGTGCTCTTAAGGTGTAAGGCCGAACATATCGTTCTTTCCAGTCAAATCTTCATAATCAATAAAGCCCGTTTATTCCCCCCTGGAATTTTTCAGGTGCTCTTCGATGTTCCTGGTAATATCTATCATCAGATCTTTACCCGAAGTCGTGTAATCGGCAGTCCTGATCTCCGTTATTTCTTTTAAAGAGCGTATGACAGCGTCTATCTTTTTGGCCTCTTCCTCTATGCTGTCGAGAGAGGCTTGCACATTGGCTTCATTCCGCCTGCTCCTTCTGACCATTCCCCCGATTACTGTATTGGCATTAAGGAGATAATGAGACAGGGTGACCATAAGCCTGTGGAGAGTTTCCAGGGCAGCTTTCTTCTTCTCATTTTCGAGCTCCGCTTCATACAGGCGTTTTCTCCTGTCGATTATCATTCCTATCAACAGTCCGGTAATACTGCCGAAAAGAGCAAACGAGACCGCCATTGGAAACATCGCAGGGTCAAAGGTCGCCTGAATAAGGGTGAAGATGCTCTTCTCATTCATATATAGACGTCCTGTGTTGTCGGGATGGTTATTCATGAAAAAACTTACAAGCATTGTATATGGATGAAACATAAGGTATCCGACAACGATACCGGTTAATGTGAAGACCATTTGTAAACGGTATCTTCTCATATCTTCATTATATCAGTTGAAGGTCCCGGTCACCTGGAATGTTTTTGAGTCACTTACATACGCGCTATAGCTTCAGAAGCAGCTCCGCACGAATCAAAATAATCAAGAAAGATCGGATACGGCTCATTCGGGCAGAGATCATAAAGCTTCTTCACGAAGTCCATTACATATGGAGCGCTGCGGTGGCGCAGATGTGCCTCATTGTCGGCAAAGATTATAAAATGAATGAAACTTGCCGGGTCTTTCTTTAATTGCAGTGAATTGTATAGCAGAGTTCCGGGCTCGTTGTCCCTGACTTTGGAGATAAGCTCATTAATAACTTTCTTTGCATCTTCAACCTTGTCCTTATGCACTGTAAAAGGAATCATTACATATTCTTTCATTGTTACCCTCTCTTTATCTATTTAAAATGGTTCAAACGTCTGAACGGCTAAGCGGTCAAATTAAACATCCGTCTTTTTATTAAGCACATCAACGACCGTCTTCATCAGTAAGAACAGATAACCCATGTCCTCTTCTCCCAGAGGGATGGCGTCCTCTTCCTGGTCGGCCTCAAACAGTGTCTCCACAATATACCTGATAACATAAGGCTGAGAAGACATCTGCACCCTGGCTATCCTCTCAAAGAATTTTTCGTGTACGCCCCCGAGACTTTCCAGGAGTTTCTCATTATCTTCATAGCATGCAATGATTTCATCGGAAGATACTTTCCCGATCTTCTTCCCGTATCCGTTCTGAAACATGCGATGTATGACGAAGAACATATATATGGCCAGCTCCTTGATCTCCTGGTCCAGGTCCTCAGTCATTTCCATAATAAAAGCGAGTATCTCAGGCTGGTCCTTTCCGACTATCTGCGCCTCTTTAAAGGCCTGCTCGTCGGTATAGTCTGCAAATCCCTCCCATGTTTCATCAACCAATTCTTCTGATAGCGGTCCCATCTATCTTTCCTTTCCTTTATCCCTCTGTT
Source organism: Nitrospirota bacterium (assembly GCA_016222915.1). Lineage (GTDB taxonomy): Bacteria > Nitrospirota > Thermodesulfovibrionia > UBA6902 > UBA6902 > UBA6902. The sequence goes on from JACRQA010000008.1 coordinate 9,770, forward strand.
TTCTTTAACCGGTCCTTCAATGCCTCATTCTCCTTCTTAAGCCTGACCAGCTTCAACGCCTTGTCTATCGTGTAGAGTATCTGCTCTTTGCGGAATGGTTTTGTAATGAAGTCAAAGGCGCCTTTGTGCATTATCTCAAGCGCGGATTCAACATTGCCATACGCCGTTATGATGATGATCGGCAGGTCTTCATCTATTCTCTTGATCGCGTCAATAAGCTCCACGCCGTCAAGTCCCGGCATCTTCAGGTCCGCGATTATGAGGTCGAAGCCGCCCTGTTTTGCAAGGTCAATGGCTTCAAGCGGATTATTGGTAGTCACGGATTCGTATGAGGTCTTCTCTCTTATTATCATGCTGAGAAGCTTCAGCATGTCAGGTTCATCGTCTACGATCAATAATTTTTCAGGCATGTTTTCTCCTTTATTGCTCTGACTGAAAGTTCAGAACTTTAATATTTCTTTTTCCCGACCTCTGGACTCTAAACACAAACCTTCGGACCGTCTTTTAATGCCGGTAGCGTTATTATAAAAGTCGTCCCTGTATCGCCGGATTCTTCTTCTGTCCGCGTCTCAAATGTGATCGTCCCGCCGTATTTTGTTATGATCCCGTATGAAACAAACAGCCCCAGCCCCGTCCCTTCACCGACTTTTTTGGTAGTAAACAGTGGATCGAATATCCTGGTCCTGTGTTCTTTTTTGATCCCGCAACCGGTATCTGATATCCTCACCCCGACTTTCTGACCCTCTTCAAAAGATGTGGAAATTGTAAGAATGCCGCCGCCCTTCATGGCGCTTGCCGCATTGCTCATAATATTAAAAAAAACCTGCTGGAGCTCTCCCGCTCCCCCTTTTACATGAGGTACACCGGGTAACAAATTCTGCTTGAAAGAGATCTTATTCAGCGAGAAAGTATTTTTCATGACAGCGATGACAGACTCTATATTTTTATTGATGTCCACCTCTTCCACCTTCCCCTCCGCCACCCTTGTGAAGCTCAGGAGATTTTCAACGACCCTCTTCGCGTTTGTCCCGTGCTTCTCTATGGTCTTCAGGATATCGTACATTTCGGAATCCCGCGGGACCTTTTCAGACATCAGGTCCGTAAAACCGAGTATTATGGCCAGTGGATTGTTTATCTCATGCGCCACACCGGCTGCCAGGGTGCCTACCGACGCAAGCTTCTCGGTATGAAACATCTGTTCTTCCATCTTTTTACGATTGGTGATGTCTCTTGAAATGCCGAGAACTGACGAGATATTTCCTTTCTCATCCTGAAGCCCGCTGAAGTTTGTGCTGAGCCATCGCTCACTGTCGTTTATGCTGACGGAATAAACTATCAGTTTGTTTTCTCCCGTGCTGTAAACTTCGTCGATGGCCTTAAATTGCATAAAGGCACTGCTCTCGTTATGACATATCTCTCCGATATTCTGACCCACAAGCTCCTCTTTTGTGCTTTTAAACAACCCGCAGCCCGCCTTGTTTATGGATGTTATAACGCTGTTCCGGTCTACAGTGAAGATAATGTCGTTTGCGTTCTCTATCAACTGCCTGTACTGGTTTTCCGATTTCTTCAGCTCAACGGTCTTTTTCTCGACCTCCTGCTCCAGAGAGTGAGACCACGTAATCATCAGGGAAATGACGGTCACCCCGCCGAGAAGAAGTATTATTATAAGCAGCGACTGAAGGGAAAATTGCCGGACGTGAATTGAATGGATGGCGTTTTCCACCTCGCTTATGGGGGCGACGACCGCAATGGACCATAGCCTGTTTTCCGGCTCATTAAGATGGATGGGAGTATAAGCGATCAGCTTTTTCATCTCCCTCTCTTCCCCCTTATGCCACCCGGATATGTACCAGCTTGTCCCCTCTTTGCCCGCAAGCATCAGGTCCTTCTGTATTGAATTGATCCTTGCAAAAGAGATCGTTGGTTTCTTTTCCTTTCTTGCCTCGAACGCGTTTTTCCCGACAAAGTCCTTTTCAGGATGATAAAGGAACAGGCCGTTTTCATTCATGACCCATGCATAACCGGTTTTGCCGGACTTGATGCCCTCTGTTATCTTCTTGATCAACTGATTTGCGTCGATAACAAAAATGAGGACGCCTGAGAACCTGTCTGTCGCAACAGGATTTGCCTCGTCAACGGAAATCTGCCATACGGGGACCGCCATCTTCATTGCGAGCAATTCCCCTTTTCCGTCCCTCTTTGAATAAACGCTGATCATACTGGCTTCGCCGAGGAGTATACTGCCCTTATTTTTCACATTACCCGCCCATTTCAGGAATAGAAGATCTTCGGGATTGGTTGCGGCAATGCGGTAGCCTCCGGCATCCAAATGATGTATCTGCTGTTTCAGGGACTCGATATACCTCATTGTCACATGAGTTTGCTGAAGCATGGATTCAACGTAGCGTATTTCCATCACCCCCTGCTCCCTCACGCTTGAGAAGGTGATGCCCATCCTCTTTCCCATTGAGACTTTTTCAAAGTATTGAATGGACGGCGACAGCCCGAGCAGTGACAACTCTTTCTTCAGGAGATCCAGGCTGTTTTCTATCTGACGGGCCGCATGCTGGGCCAGGACAAGCTGCTGCTGGTTGAAGTCATTGGTCACGATCTCTTTTACTTTATTGGCATACATCCAGCCGAGTATAAGAACAGCCGCCAAAAGCATAGGGGTGAGGACCGCCATTAAAACCTGGACAACACTGAGGTGGAAAAGGCGGTATTTCTCTACCAGATGGAGTATTAAACTCCTGAGTGACGGATTAGTGATGTTGTCTTTATTAAATAAGTCTGCCATTTATACCCTGGAAAAGACCAGCTATGGAGCGGTCCATTTAAGAGAAGCTGAATTCGCTACCGCACAATTAACACGGGACACGGGGCGTAACCAATGACCTTTTCCGTCACGCTTCCCATGAGTATTTTTCTTATCCCGGTCCTTCCGTGACTTCCCATCACAATGACATCGGCGTTTCCCTGTTTGGCGAGGTCCGTTATTACCCTGAACGTTTCGCCTTCACGGACAAATGTCTCGATATTTATATTTAACGCATCAGCCTTTTCTTTTACGGCCTGAGTAAATCCATTTGCCTCTCTGACCATTCGTTCTACCATTTCCGGGGCCTGAGCGAGGAACTCGTCGGTAACATCCACTGAACATACGGCCTTAATGTTTCCATTGTAAGATTTTGCCAGGTCCATCGCCTTGTCTGCGGCTGCAACACTGTACCTTGATCCGTCGGTAGCGAGGACTATGCTGTTCCATCCGACGGATGAATTCCCAGGGACTACAAGGACATCAATGGAGCTATGCCCGATGATACGCGCGGCCACGCTTCCGATGAGGGCCTTTTCGAACCTGGTTACGCCGTGCCTGCCCACAACTATCAAATCATATCCCCCGTCCTCGGCAAAATCTATTATGCCCTGGAAAGGAACGCCTTCTTCAACGCGCGTTCGTATAAAGATGTCCTCCTGACGCGCAAGCTCTTCTATGCCGGAGATTATTTTTTCACCTTCTTCATGAAGTTTCCTGGCGACCTTTTCTTTTATGCTGAGCACCTCGATCTGGTCCTGATAAAGCGGAATTACCGTTATGGCGGTAATCCAGCTTTTATCGTCCCGGACGATCTTGCAGGCCTGGCTGAAGGCATTCCTGCTTGAATCAGATCCATCGACCCCAACAAGGATTTTTCTGTACCGTCCCATTAAATGACCATAATTGAATTAATAAAATTGGTATACAGAAGACAAAAGGATTTTAACATTCAAACACCGGACTGTTCAATTACTTTTTAAGCATAAAAAAAGGGCGGGTTTAAAAACCCGCCCTTTCGGAAATGCATTACGCCTCTTTCTTGACCTTCGCCTTCTTCATGCTGAGGCCAAGTCCGTCAAAGATATAGAATATCGCATATCCCCACCACATGGTATATGCAACATAAAATATGAGAAGACCGGACATCATGCCTGCATGGTCTACAACCTTATTTGCTTCAATATGATAGAAATTGTATCCCGGCTCTATCCCTTTCTTGATAACGTCTGAGACGACCTTTGCCTCAGCGATCTGCTTTTCTTTTTTAAGCTCTTTGTCGAACTTGGTCAGGGCGGCCCACCAGTTTTTCATGACCGTCTTTTCATCATATCCATAACGGTCTGACACTGCCTTGCCGTCATTTTTGTACATCGCGTCGGCATCCTTCAATGCGCTTGTAAGTATCGCACCTAGGTCGCCCTGTATCTTCAATTGAGTGTCCTGGGTCTCTACCGTCGCGCCTGCGGTTGTGAATAGCTTTGCGGTATTTTCAACGTCCTCAGCCTTTTCAAGTTTGACGCTCAGAGACAAGGTCTTGCCATTGACCTTTTCAACCGACTTGGCCACCTTCGGGATGAAGTATGACGAGCCCTTTGAAAGCTTGTTGAACATGTCATCCGAAAACACAAGACCGTTCTTGCCGCCGGGAAATACAGGCGAGAAGATCAATACCAGTACTGATAAGAACGATATGGCCAACACGACGCCCATACTGAACATTTTCTTATTTCTTACTATCATGTTACACCTCCTCCTTTACAAGCACGGGAGCTACACTTTCATCTTCTCCTCTTAGGGTGCCTATATTTACAACGAACTTGCCTATGACCCATGCCGCAAAAGCCGCAACAACTACCCAGAATATTACATTGCCGGCTGATTCAATGCCTTTGACAACAGGTTTAGACCAGTTGATGACTTCAAGATCAACAAGCTTTTTTGGAAGTGTTGCCGCCCTGTTAATAAAGCCTGCTAGAATTGATACTGCATAGAAACCTCTGATGTGAATGCCTTTAACAACCTTGGTTGTAAGCGCTCCTATCTGAATGCCGATGAGTGAGCCGAGAAGCATCCCAATTGCCAACGTGTAAAAAACATAACCGTAAATCGCATACTGGGTTGTTGCGGCGAGACCTGCTGTGAAGATGATCTGGAGAATGTCCGTGCCGACAGTCGTCATTGAAGAAACACCGAATACATAGACGAACATCGGGAAAGTGATAAACCGGGGGTATTTTTACATTCTGCACTTTAACAGAGAGGTTCGTCATCCCTGCTGAACCGCCGTGGGCATCGCCCGTGTCTTTTGATTTTCTTGATTTAAGAAAGTCTGCCAAAGCATAGAATCCCAGGAAGCCCAGAAGCACCGCGTAGATAAGGCTGATAAAAGCCTCGCTCAGGTTCGGGTCATAGTCATAGAGACCCTTGTTGATCGCGCCGCCTATGAATGTCCCGCCTGCGGAGCCTACGAGGAATGCTATAGCCAGTTTGACAGACACATTGCCTAGCTTTTTATGGACCGCTGTTCCCATGATTGCTTTTGCAAAGATATGAAAAAGGTCTGTCCCTACCGCGAGTATCCCTTTTACGCCCGCTGCCATCAAGGCCGGTGTAATAATGAATCCTCCTCCTGCGCCGATACAACCTGTAATCAGTCCTGCACATAATCCGATAGCAATCGAGATCAAGAAAATATTTGTGGAATAAAATGCCGGCGCATATGCTGTCTTACTGCCGATCATGTCTCCCGCTTGAAGCGCAGAAACTGCTATAATCGGAAGAAGCATTATGAAAAGTATCCACATCTTCTTCCTCTGCTTTAAAATACTCATTGAGACTTCATAGTCCCATTTGGCGTGAGCAATTGACGCCATCTTCAGAAACTCGAACACACGTCTTCCCGTTCCCATTTTGATTGGTCCTCCTTAATTAAATATTGAATCTTGAATTTTAATTTTGTATTGTTGTTATTTCATTTATGCCGGGAGCGGCGCTTCATTTTTTGAAACAACCACCAGCGGACATTTTAATTTCTTCCACGCGTCAGACAGTTTTCTTTCACCCCCTTTACATTCGACCTCTAGTTCAAATTTTGAACCGACAATAACAAAAAGTATTTCGCTCCTCTTGTACGTATAATCGAGAATCGCCTGTTTGACGCACCCGATTTTCATTACAAGACTGAACCTGAATCCTTCCGTCTTTACTTCAGATAAAAAGTTGTTCAGATTTACTCTCTCTCTCTCAAAAGGGGTCACGTACAGGACTTCCAGCACCGCATTTGTCCTCTGGCTGACATTCAACGCGTATTTAAGTGCGCTCCTGTCAAAGAGGCTGTCGGAGATTGCAAGAAGGACCGTCTTCTGACCTTTATGGATCTCTCTTGCCGTTTCGAACTCTCCGGCTTCGGCAAAGGCGGCCGCCGCCATTGTGTCCCCGATTTTCCTGATGACCTTTTTCATTCAGTCTCTCTGCAATAATAGTTAAAGGTTATTATTTCCCCGGCGCCCTTAACTGGGTACGAGGTCTTTTGGTGACCTGCTTTCTCTTCTGGTCCCTTTTTTCTTCTCTCATGATTTCTTCGGCAGTCTCATGCTCTCCTGCCTCCGCGAATGCCGCTGCTGCGTAAACGTCCTCTAATTTCTTCAGAAACTTTTTCATGGTTCCCTCCTTACCTAAGCCCTTAACTGGGTGCCCGGTCTTTTTGTGATCTGTTTTCTGGTCTGGTCCCTTTTCTCTTCCCTTATACTTCCCATAGCAGTCTCATGCTCTCCTGCCTCCGCGAATGCCGCTGCTGCATAAACGTCCTCTAATTTTTTCAGAAGCTTTTTCATGGTTCCCTCCTTTTTATTGTTAGGTTAAATTTTTTCTTTTAATGATTGGATAATGCATCTTCTATATCACGATCCGTGCCAGGATTGATGAATGGTATAACTATCTAATTTAATGACGTTTTACTCGTAAAGCACCTGGCTGAAAAAAGGGAGCGATTGTTGCAGTTTGCAATTAGCGAATAAACAAGAGGTATACTCACTATCCTGGAATGAACCGGCAACATTATGAAACAAAAAGGAATTTACCCATATTTCCCCTGAGCTGAAACAACTCTGTTGCATCATAATAGCCAGGGATTGCATAATGCAACAAATATGAGTTATGCTTTCTAAACAGCAAGTTCCTGATACAATGCACCTGCCCCAACTGAATGAAAGGACATAAATAACCAATGGACGGCACTGCCAAAGTACTTATAGTTGACGATGAAAAGATCACGCTTAAAAACCTGGTGCACGCTATGAAAAAAGAAGGCTATGAAGTCGTCGGCACCAATAACAGCGCCAATGCCATTAAATATATTGATGAGCAGGAATTCGATGTCGTGCTGACGGACATACGCATGGACAAGGTAGACGGAATGCAGATACTTAAAAAATGCAGGGAGCTTTATCCCGATGCCGCTGTCGTCATGATGACGGGCTACGCAACGATCCAGTCCGCAACAGGCGCGATAAAACAGGGCGCACATGATTATATAGCCAAGCCTTTCAAACTGGATGAAGTGAGGAAGGTCATAAGAGAGGCAATTGAAAAGGTCAAGCTGAAAAAGGAAAACTCTCAACTCAGAGAACAGATCGAGCAATATGAAGGGAAGGTCAAGATCATCACTCAGGATACAAACATGCAGAGGGTCCTTGATACAGCCAGGCAGATCGCCCCGACAGACTGTAACGTGCTGATTTCAGGTGAGAGCGGGACCGGCAAGGAACTGTTTGCAAGATACATTCATATCAACAGCAAGCGCGCGGACGGTCCTTTTTTTGCGGTCAACTGCGGTGCCTTCACAGAGGAGTTGCTGACTAACGAGCTCTTCGGTCATGAAAAGGGGGCCTTCACCGGCGCGAATTCAATGAAGAACGGACTGATAGAAATGGCGTCAGGAGGCACCTTGCTGCTGGATGAGATAACGGAAATGCCGCCCTCGATGCAGGTGAAGTTATTGAGGGTCATCCAGGAAAAAGAGGTCCTCCGGCTCGGGGCCACAAAACCGATAAGCGTTGACGTGAGATTCGTGGCCGCTACCAACAGAGATATCCATGACGAAATAAAGACCGGCAGGTTCAGGCAGGACCTGTATTTCAGGCTGAATGTTGTCTCCCTCCGTGTCCCGCCTCTCTCGGAGAGAAAAGACGACATTCCTCTGCTTGGCTATTATTTCCTGAAAAAATACTCAGCGCTTATGAAGAAAAACATCAGGGACATATCCCAGGATGTGATAGCCATCCTGATGAATTACGATTTCCCCGGCAATGTGAGGGAACTGGAAAACATCATGGAAAGAGGGGTGGCCCTCACAAACAGCGAAAAAATGGAAATTGCCCATTTGCCCGATGACCTTAAGGAATTGAGCATAAGGACGTTCAGAAAGAAAGAAGGCAAGATACCTTCTCTTGAAGAACAGGAGACGGCTTATATCAACTGGGTATTGAAAGAGGTCGGCGGCAACAGGACGGTCGCAGCCCAGGTGCTCGGCATCGACAGGGTGTCGCTCTGGAGGAAATTAAAGAAATACGGCTTTGAAGAAAGTCCCTAGCTCTCTAAAGCCTAAGGCCTTTTTACGACCAGCACAGCGCATTCGGAAAGTCCGATGACCCTCTCTGTCACGCTTCCCATCAGGAGTTTTGCAAGGCCGGTCCTGCCGTGACTGCCGACTATTATAAGATCAGTCCTGTTTTCTTTGGCACTCTCGATGACCGCATCATATGGCCTGCCGGCAAGGATAAATCCACTTACACTGATCCCTTCCTTTTCAGCCTTTGTCTTTGCGGCTTTGACATTCTTTTCAGCGGCCTTGCTTTCTTCATCCGAAATAAGACCTTTATGCATTTCTGAATGGACTATATCAAACGGGGATTCAGTATCGGACGGCACAACGGAAATTATGACCAGGTTGGAACCGCAACGTTTTGCAATCTCAATCGCTTCGGAAACAGCAGCTTCACTGTATCCTGACCCGTCGGTGGCGACAAGGATGTTTTTAAATCCTATCCGGGCGGCCCTCGGAACGACGAGTACGCTGCACGGTGAATGCCCGATCACCCTTGCTGTCTCGCTCCCCATTATCAGTCTCTTGAGGCCTTTTCTCCCGCGCCTGCCCATAATTATCATAGAGGCTTTGTTTTTAGATGCCTCTTCGGTTATGTATTGATAAGCGTCTTCACCCTGGCGCGCGATAATGTCACAATCAATCCCTTCCTTTGAAGCGCGCTCTTTTACCGATTCGAGTACCGATCTGGTCTGTTTTTCAGCCTTCTCGACAAGCTGGGGCGCGATGGTCTCATATTCCGGATTTGTCTCAACAACCGAGACGACAAGAAGTTGCGACGAGCACCGCTTTGCAAGGCTGATGGCTTCCCTGACAGCGCCTTCGCTGAATTCGGAGCCGTCTGTTGACAAGAGGAGTTTTTCAAGTTTTGTCGGACAGAATTGATCGGTCATATTAGTGTCCTCCTACTTTAAGGATACCGCTTGCGGCAAGCGCCAGCACCGCCACTTCGAGTATTGCAATTATCACGTATGGCGTATCTTTCTTCCTTAAAAGGATCGGCAATATAGCTAGGTAACACACAATAGTCAGTCCGGCAAGCATGGCGATCCCGACAAAATTCATATAGTCCCCTTTGCCTGCCATGGCAACCCATCCCCATCCTGTCGGAGCGTTCAGCACGTGGATATAATCCTTTGCCTTCATCCCCCAGTAGTTAGGCAGCTCTTCTATAGGAACAAAAGACTGAAATATTCCTGAAACATATATGATAAAAGTGAATGTCAGCACTGCTAATCCGAACCACATACCGATGTTTAGAATATTTGCGTATGCAATCTGTTCTTCAGAAGCCTTTACTTTTTCATTGCTCATTTTCTATTCTCCTTTAAAACCGTTCAAACCGTTTGAACGGTCCGATTATTTAATCCTTACTTCCAGATGCCGAGCCCTTTAAGTAATGCCCTCAAACCTGCAAAGAGCAGAAGTCCGATGACCATCCATTTGATGGCCTTTGGTTTTGTCCTGGCCAATATTTTTACTCCGACCATCGAGCCAAGCATTATTCCTACTATGGACGGTGCAACGATCATTGGCAGGACTGCTCCTTCATTCAGGTAAATCCATGCCGCGGATGTGTCCGTTATCGAGAGCAGGAACTTGCTTGTCGCTACAGATACTTTCAAGGGGGCGCCCATCATAAGATTAAGCACCGGCACATTGGCCCAGCCTGCGCCAAGTCCGAACATTCCTGCCATTACCCCTATAATAATAAACATAAACAAAGCCTGCGGTGTTTTATGGACCTTCCACTCAACATCTTTTCCGAGTGATTGCTCGGTGTATATTCCGGTAATCGCGAGACTCTGTGACAGGGCGTCCGCTTTTGGAACATTAGGGAAATCGGATTTTTTGGCAAGGGCCATGATGAGCACAATAAAAAGAATAGTGGCCCCAAGCAAAGTCTGTATAACATTTTGAGGTAATGCAAGGCCGATCAATGCCCCGCCTATTGCCGCTGCCGAGGCGATCAAGGCAACAGGCAACGCCAGACGGAGACTTGCAAGATTTCTTTTTAACAGGCCGGGGCCTGCGGCAAGTGCGCCTGCAAGCGCCACAAGGAGTCCGGCCCCTCTGACGAAGTCGAGATTGAAGGGGTAGAACCCACCGATAATCGGAACGAACAATACACCCCCTCCTACTCCTCCGAGCACGGCCACAATACCGAGGACAAAGGTAACAACCAGAAGAGAAAGGGGCCATACCCACCACGCAACATTTGAAGCTGCAGCAGCAGGGAGCGCCTCAGACGCTTCAGTCGAAGCAAATACTGTAACTGCCCCGGCAATCAGGACCAGGGAGACAGCCAGGAAAATTAAGACTCTCGTAGTTTTAGACATTTTGTTCGTCCTTCCGTGTATTAAGAATATTTTTTGAAGAGCTTGATTGCTTCACTTTGAATCAATGTTGTTGTAATTTGAAACATAAATAATATAAGGATTTGACCGGACTAAATCAATATAAATTTTGTTATACTGAGTTAAAAATAATTTATTTATATCAGATAAATTGTACAGTAACGCATGATTTTGTTTATCATCATATACAACGAAAATGAATTTTTTCAGAAAATCCGACGATAAACTTCAGGCAGAGACCATTAATGAATTGAGGCAGAAGGTGAGCTCCGCCGGCCTGCCTCATCATGTGCTGGACGTTGCAAATTCCGAAATAGACATGCTCTCAAGGATAAGCCCGACCGTTGCAGAATATACAATAGGGCTTTCTTACCTGGATTACTTGACCGGGCTTCCATGGAACAAGAAGACAGAGGACAATCTTGATATTGAAAGGGCGGCAAAAATCCTGGATGAAAGACATTACGGTTTACAGGAGATCAAACAGAGAATACTGGAGCACCTTGCAGTCAAGATACTTACGTCCCACAAAAAACCGAGTGTGCTGGTAGTCGATGACGAGAAGATTGTGACCAGGAACCTAGAGCATTCATTGAAAAAAGAGGGGTACGCGGTAATGACCGCAAACAGCGGCGGTGAGGCCTTTGCCAGGCTTGAGGATTTCGCCTTTGACGTTGTAATAACAGACCTGAAGATGGAGAAGATCAGCGGACTGGATGTGCTTGAAAAGGCAAAGCTGAAATATCCGGACACGCAGGTCATCCTGATTACCGGCTACGCTACAATCGACTCGGCAGTGGATTCCATAAAGAAGGGGGCCTTTCATTACCTTTCAAAGCCGTTCAATCTCGACGACGTCCGTTCAGCGGTAAAAAAGGCGCTTGAGAAAAAAGTCTTTGACAGGGCCACAAAGGGTTCGGTGCTTTGCTTCTCAGGACCGCCGGGAACAGGGAAAACTTCACTGGGAAAGGCCATAGCAGATGCCCTGGGCAGAAAATTCGCGAGGATCTCTTTGGGCGGCATTAAAGATGAAGCGGAAATAAGAGGGCACAGAAGGACATACGCCGGCGCAATGCCCGGCCGTATTATCGATGAGATCAACAGGCTTGGGTCTTGCAACCCCGTGCTTATGCTTGACGAGCTGGACAAGATGGGGCAGGATTTCAAAGGAGATCCGGCGTCGGCGCTTCTGGAGGCCCTGGATCCGGAGCAAAACAAAAATTTCATAGACCATTATATTGATATACCTTTTGACCTCTCAAGCGTAATGTTCATTGTGACGGCCAATATCGCAGACAATATTCAGGACGCGCTTAGGGACCGTATGGAGGTCATAGAGTTCTCCGGATACACTGAGGACGAAAAGAGCCATATCGCCCTGCAATATCTCGTTCCCAAACAAACTCATTTAAAAGGCCTTTCGGAATCTCCTCCCGAATTTACGCCGGATGCTATAACAAAAATCATTCATGAATATACCCGGGAGGCGGGCATCAGGAACCTTGAGAGACAGGTCGCCGCAGTCTGCCGGAAGATCGCCTCGGATTTTGTCCGTAACAAAGAGTCGGCCATGAACATAAAAATAACGCCCGATATCGTGGACAAATATCTTGGAATGGGCAGGTACCAGCACGAAATAGCTGACGAGGAAAACAGGACAGGCGTCACCACCGGTCTGGTCTGGACCGAAACCGGAGGTGAGATCATCTTTGTTGAGACCGTAAAAATGAAAGGCAAAGGGGGGCTTATTCTTACCGGATCTCTCGGAGATGTTATGCGCGAATCGGCTCAGGCCGCCCTGAGTTATATAAGGAGCAATGCCGCGTCGCTCGGCATCGAAGACAATTTCTTTGAGGCGCAGGACATACATGTGCATGTTCCAGCCGGGGCCATCCCGAAAGACGGTCCTTCAGCCGGGGCCACTATTGCGGTCTCACTGGTATCTCTTTTAACGGGAAGACCTGTAAGAAGGGATGTCGCAATATCAGGAGAGCTGACATTGACCGGAAGACTGCTGCCCGTTGGAGGAGTAAAGGAGAAACTGCTGGCAGCCCGCCGTGCCGGAGTTAAGATAGTGGCCCTGCCTGTGAAAAACAAAGCTGATATTGAAAGTCTCGCGCAGGACGCAAAGAAAGGCATTGATATCAGGTTTGCCGACAGGATAGATGATTTTATCAGTCTGGCGCTTGAAGCGCCGGGGATTAAATAAATATGCTCAGGTTGCTTTCAGCCCGGTCTCCGCTTTCTTGACTGCTTTATAAAGCTCCTCAAACTTGAACGGCTTTACAAGAAAATCGGAAGCCCCTTTATTCAAGGCTTCGTCTATGGTTTGCTGGTCTCCGAACCCGGTAATGATAATGACCCTGGTCCCGGCGTTTTTCTTAACAGCGGCATCCAGGACTTTCATCCCGTCGACATTCCCCATCATAAGGTCCGTGACGATGATGTCAAAATGTTTTTTCTCCAGCGCCTCAATCGCAGAAACGCCATCAAGAAAGGTCTCAACGGCGTAGCCTTCTTTTTCAAACATGCGTTTCAGCCTTTTCCCCACAATAGGCTCATCGTCTATTATCATAAGCTGTAATCCGGCTGTCATTGTCCTGCGGTCTCCCGGTCCTTTTCGCTTAACGGACCGGAAAGTCTCCTTTCTGACGGAATTCACTATACAGACGTTATAGATGCACCCTCTGCATATCCAGGCAATGTTATTGTAAAAGTCGTCCCTTCCCCCTGTATGCTCCGGACGGAAATATCTCCGTTATGCTTCATGACAAGACTGTGGGCGACCGACAATCCGAGCCCTGTGCCCTCTCCTGAGGGTTTGGTGGTAAAGAACGGTTCGAAAATGTTCTTCATATCTTTTTCCGGTATGCCGCACCCGGTGTCGCTTATATCAATGGTAATAGAGTTTGCTTTTGTTACCGCTAACAAAGAAAGGCGCGTTAGGTATGTCCATTTTCAGATTAATGTTACTGACTCTCAACTGGTTCGCTACAAGACTTGCCGATTCCTCGACCAGGTTGATTATGTCCAGTTTCTCCATTGCAGCGGTTTTATGTGTGCCGACAAATTCAAGCACATCCGAAACGATATGCTTGGCGCGCTCGCTCTGCGAAAGTATGTCTTGGATATATTCCTTAAGCTCCTCCGGTGTGAGTTCGTTCATGTCTTCTCTCATTGATTCGGCAGTCAGGGAAATGTTGTTCAGGGGGTTGTTCAACTCATGAGTGATCCCTGAGATAAGGAACCCAAGAGAGGCGCGTTTCTCGGCCTCTATCTGTTTTTCATGAAGGAGCTCAATGCTTTGTTCCAGGGAATGATGGGTCAACTGCAGTTGATCGAGCATCGTATTGAAGGACTGGGCGAGCGAATAGGTTTCGTCATGTTCTTTCAGCGGCGCCCTCTGGTCTAGGTCCCCTTCGGCTATTTTCCTTGTAATATCAGAGAGCCTCTTGATCGGCGCGACTATGTATGATGCGGTCTTGTACACCAGCAAAGGACCCAGCGTGCAAAGAAGGATAAGAGCTGAAACCAGGAGGGTGTGTGTCCGGTTAAGGAAAGCGTTTATCCTGCGTCTTTCTTTATCAGCTATGCCATATGTGATTCCCTCAAGTTTGACACCGGTTGCCTGCAAGTCGTTTATCAGGGACTCGCTGTTATTATAGGCATTCGATAAACTGTAAGCCACTTTTGTATAAGGCATGCATTCATAGCATATAGGGACGATATTCTTCATTGTTAAAATAGCGCTCTCATATGCATTAAAGGAGCCTTTGTCACGGAAGAGCATGTAATTTTTTTCAAGACGCCTGACGTTAAGGATAAAGTTTGTCGAGAGTTCGCCGCTGCTTTTTTTCGCCGCTATATATGCTTCCAGCTTCCTTCCTTCTTCCCTGACTTTTTCAACAACGTCGGTTTCCGTCTGAAATTGTCCATATAAGTTATTCATGGTATCCGAGTATGCCTGAATGGAGTTTCTAAGCTCGGAAAAATTGTTTTCTCCTATTTCAGCGGCGCTCTGAGGAGATATATTGCTGAGATAATTCTTAAGGAAGGATATCGCGTCCCCGCAGTATTTGAAGTATTCGACGTCTCTGTGGAGGAGAAAGTTTTTTTCATTCCGTCTGATTTCGAGGACATGTTCTTTCATATCGTCCGCGATCATAACAAAGCCCTGCCGGTTCTTTACATCCGTAATATATCCATACGCCAGCAGTCCGCCCAGGAGGGCGATCAGGGAAGGTATCGCGATGCCTATGATCATCTTATGCCATATTTTAAGCTGCATCACACAATCACCCGCTCAGACCCGGAGGAGTTTTTATAATGCTTTTGAAATCATGCCGAATTTTCATTCCGGGGACAAGAGTATTCGGCAACCTGAAGGGCCAGCATAAAAAATTATACATTTTTCAACAGGAAAAAGCATTTTCAATTATATAGTCACTGTTCATCACTGTTTTAATCTGAAACAGCGTTTTCGTATCTTCGGCTTTAACTTCCCTTTCATTTCAACACATTACACTCCGGCATGCATCTTGGATTAACCAGGTCAGCTTTTAAAGGAGGAACAACCATGAAGGAAAAACTTCTATTCGTGACAAAAGGAGGTGAGGACAGCGAGGATGGATTTTCATATGTGCTTGAGCTCGCAAAAAGCCTGAACGCCGGGATAGAGATGCTGATGGTGTACGGCAAGCAGGCCATGGAGACATATGAGGATATGATGGCTGCGGTCGCGTTTGCAGAAGCCGGAGACCATGAGACGGTAAGACACCTCGTTAACAGACAGCAAAAGGAAATCAGGGAAATCGAGGCGAGAAAGATAGAAGCGTTCGCTGAAAAGTGCAGGGAGCAATCAATCAACTTCTCCTGCAAGGTCGAAAGCGGGGACGCCATATCCGCGGTAAAGGACCTGCTCAGAAGCAAACCGAATATCGAAATGGTGCTTCTGAGCCCCAATATTTCCGCAAACAAAAAGACCCTCGATTTCAAGAAGATGCTTAAACAGATAACCAGGCCGGTCGTCGCAATATCAAGACTGACCGAATCCGAAGGATGACAATGAAGACAAAGGGGCCGTCGGCAACTTTTACGAATTTGTCAATTAAAAAAAGGAGGAAGTAAAAATGAAAGGACTATTCAAAAAACTGGAGGACATTTATGCAGCCGCTGCATTCGCAGAGGCAGGAGAGGATGATACGGCGAGAGAGATTCTCAGAGAAAGGAAGTCTGTGGACAAACAGATGAGAAAGAGAACGGACAAGGAGCCGCGAGTAAGGCTCAGGGCGAGTTAGTCGGTCATCATTCATCATTAACCAATCATTAGTCAAAAACTTTACAACTTTAAGGAGGACAGAAAATGGCTGAAAGCAAGGTCAGGAAAAAACCCGTCGGCAAGATGCTGCTGATGGGCGTCATATCAGTGGCGCTTTATGCGCTGCTTTTGTCAAAGCAGGATGTTATTAACGGGTATATCGGTCAGGGGGGCATGTATGCATTCCTGCCGATAGCGACGGCATTCATATTCTCATTTGTCCACGGGTCATTCACAGGCGACTTCTGGACGGTCATGGGCATAGAGGCCGCAAAGAAAAAGAAGGAGGTCAAGTAAGATGCACGATATAGCCAATGCAGCTGCCAATTTTATCAATCTTGACACAGCGAATATTATCTACCTTTTTCTTGTCGGATTTGTCGGTGGTCTTGTAAGCGGTTTTATAGGGTCCGGCGGGGCATTTGTTCTAACCCCGGCAATGATGAGTATGGGCGTTCCAGGACTTGTTGCAGTAGCAAGCAACATGTGCCACAAATTCCCCAAGGCGCTTATAGGCGCGCTCAAACGCGCAAAGTACGGGCAGGTGGACGTGAAACTTGGAATCGTACTCGGCATATCGGCAGAAGCTGGAGTTCTTTACGGAGCGCATATACAGGAGGGTATTAAAAAATCGTTTGGAGAAGCAGGTTCAAACCTGTATGTCAGCACGGCGTTTGTGATAATTCTTGCCATTGTAGGTGGGTTTGTACTCTTGGATGCATGGAAGACTTACAAATCCGGCAATTCCAATGCCGAAGAAAAGGTCACAAAACTTGCAAAATGGGTCCAGTCCATCAACATCCCCGGCACGATGGTTTACTTCAAGAGTATAAACGCAAAGGTCTCCGTCCTCTTCACCATCCCGCTCGGTTTTGCAACCGGAATGTTGGCCGCAACAATTGCGGTCGGTGGTTTTGTAGGCGTGCCCTCGATGATTTACGTGCTCGGAGCGCCGAGCCTGATGGCTTCCGCCACCGAACTGGTTATAGCCTTTGTAATGGGCCTCGGCGGCTCATTTAAATATGCTCTGAGCGGACTCGTCGACATTCGTCTTGCAATGATAATCCTTGCAGGATCGCTTTTCGGAATTCAGCTCGGCGCTATCGGGACTACATACGTAAAGCCTTTCATGATTAAAGTCGTCATGGGGTCCATCATGGTCACGGTCCTGTTCAGCCGCGCCCTCATGGTCCCTGTTTATATGTCGCAGCTCGGCCTGATTACGGAGATTGCCGCTGACACGACAAAGATGCTGAAGAGCGTAAGCTACGGGATCATGATATTCGCCCTCGCAATGGGCGCCTTTATCGTCCTTAAAGCCATGTGGCAGGGACGTCGCGAACAAAGACTTGCAGCGCAAGAGGCGTTAGGACACAGTAAGGTATAACGATGGGAAGCTACAGAAAAATACTCGCAGCCATTGATGGATCAGAGACAAGCTTGAATGCCCTTAAACAGGCGTTCAAGCTTGCCTGTACGGAAAAATGCTGGATCACGGTCGTATCTGTTGTCCCGCCGTATGAAGGGGACCTTGATCTTACCGCCGTAGGAAATGTGATGAAGACCATGAGAAAGCCCTGTGAAGACGCCCTTTCAGAAGCCAGGAAGCTGGCGGAATCCGAGAGGGCCTCGATAAAGACCGTCTGTGAAGAGGGTGAGATATTCGAGAGGATCGTAGATGTCTCAGAGGCGGACAACTGCGACCTGATTGTAATGGGAAGAAGGGGGATGCGGCCGCTCGGAAGGGCCTTTGTAGGAAGCGTTACGGCGCGCGTCATCGGATACAGCAGCAAAGACATCCTCGTGGTCCATGAAAAGGTCGCAGTCGAATGGAAGAATATCGTGATCGCTACGGACGGCTCAAAGTACAGCAATACCGCTACCGAAAAAGCAATCGCTTTTGCCAGGTCATACGGCGGGGAGTTGAAGGTCATCTCTGTTGTTGATGTCCCGACCGAATACTACGCCGAGGCGCCGAAGGCGGTGGAAGACCTTACCAGGAAGGCAAAGAGTTTTGTAGAAGATGTGAAGAAAAAGACGGAGACATTCGGGATCAAAGCTTCAACCTTTATCGGCGAAGGAGAGACATACCAGGTCATTACCGACTTTGCGAAAAAGGAAAATGCCGACGTGATCATACTGGGCAGCCACGGCAGAACAGGGATCAGGAGGCTTTTGATGGGAAGCGTTACCGAGAAAGTTATCGGTTATGCCCCGTGTCCGGTATTGATCGTTAAAATTTAGGAGGATGATATGACAGAGAAAATACTGATCGTAGACAACGACCCGGAGATGTTAAATCTTCTGAGCATACTTGTCAGTGAAAATACATCGTACAGTCCGGTCATAACGAACAACCCTTTAGAAGCGGTTGAGATCATAAGGGAAGGCGGCATTGATCTCGTTATCACCAGACTCAAGATGCCGGTGCTTGACGGAATTCAGGTGCTGCAGGAGGCCAAAAGAGCTGATGAAGATATCCAGGTCATTATTATAAGCAGGTACAGCACATTCGAGACTGCCAGGGAACTGATGAATAACGACGGATTCGACCTGATCGAGATACCGTTCAAAAAAGAGCAGATGCTGCTGGCCATTCATAAAGGGATAAACTGGAGGAAGCTGCATAAGGATTACCGGAAGTTGAAAGAATGGGTACAGAAAGGTGGAGGCAAAACCTCAACCGTCTACAGCGGGGTTTAATATCTTTCAAGCAGATGTTCGGAGGTATCGATACACGCAATAGCTTTATTACATACCCGCTGGTTTTTAAGCGGCCGTCCACCCTTATCAATTACCCGGCCCTCCGTCATATCGACTCCAGGGATAATGCTTATGCAATATCTTACTTATGACCTTCTCCATAAATGCGCTTAAAAATCTGGCATAAGATGATCATCGGGATATCAATCCCTTCCTTAATCGTCATATTGGGCGGGCTCCTGGCTTATGAATATCTGAACGACGTTAAAAAAAGACAGGGTTTTGTACAACTGGCTGACAGGCTGACAGAGCAGGTGCTGGAGGTCAGAAGGAATGAGAAAAACTTCCTTCTTCATAAGGACGCCGTATATTACAAGTTTTTTCAGGAAGCGGCTGACTCTTTCAACAATTCGGTGAACGACATATCCGCTGAAACCACCGAAGAGATCGGGAAAGAGGATTTTTTGCAGTTCCGCCAGGCCGCTCAAACTTATTCGCGTCTTATATACGACTTATACGTGCATTACCAGAAGGAGACCGACATAGTTGAAAAAGTCAGGGAAGAAGGCAGAAAGCTGGAGACCTTAGTGGCAACAGGGAGGCATGCTGAGGAGCTTTCAACGAGCTTTATTCTTCATTTAAGGCTTTTAGAAAAAAATTATATGCTCTTCCGCGATAAAAGTTCTTTTAATAACCTGGACGCCGCTGTCTTGCAGATAAAAAACCTGGCGCCTTCCTGTATTGAATGCGCGCCGTATGTAAAAGCCGTCGGCAATCTTTTCGTCGTAAACAAAAAAAGTGATTCGTTGATAAATGAGCTGCAGATCGTAGGGAGCAATCTTGAAGAGATCGTAAATAAAGTGTCCGAGCGCGAGAGGCAAAAGGTCAATTCATTCGTTGCCCTGACTCAGCATTATCTGCTGATGGCTCTCGCGATGCTCTGCATATCAGGTCCTTTGATCATATATAAAACGTCCGCATATATCGTGGCCCCCATCATAAGGCTAGCTGAAATCACCAGGAAAATCTCCGAGGGTGATTTGAAGCTGAGGGCTCCGATCAGGGAACATGATGAGACATACCTGCTTGCCGAATCATTTAACACGATGCTTGATCACTTGCAATTAACTCATGAATCGCTGGAAAAAAGTCTTGATCTTTTACGCGAAAAACAGGAGCAGTTGGTTGAAGCAAAGAAACTCGCGTCCATCGGTACGCTTGCCTCCGGAGTCGCGCACGAACTCAACAACCCTCTTAACAACATCTATACCACCGCGCAGAGGCTCATCAAGAAATCAGGCGAGGAATGTCCGGTATATATCAAGACGGGACTAGCCGATATTTTCGGCCAGTCCATGAGGGTCAAAAAGATCGTCGGCGACCTCCTTGAATTTGCGAGGGGGCGTGAACCTCAGTTCAGGGCGGTAAATTTAAAAGACCTGATAACCGGGGCACATAAACAACTCGCAAATTCCGTTTACGCCGAAACGGTAGGATTTACTTTAAACTCCAGCGCCGGCGACATAATAGTAAATGCAGACCCGGAACAGTTGGAGCAGGTATTTATCAATCTGTTCAACAATGCGATTGAGGCAATGTCCGGAGAAGGCAGCCTGTCTGTGGAAGCTTTGCAGAAAAACGATCTTGTCACCATAAAGGTGACCGATACCGGCAAGGGGATGTCCCGCGAAACCATTGAAAAAATATTCGAGCCTTTCTTTACCACAAAGGACAAAGGGACAGGTCTCGGTCTTGCAATTGTCTTTAATATAATTCAAAAGCACTACGGACATATAAGCGTGGAGAGTGATGAAGGCAGGGGGACTACTTTTACGATAACGCTGCCGAAGGAGATAACATAATTATGGCTTTTAAAATACTTGTTGCTGAAGACGAGGAGATAACCCTTAATAATATCCGCGATACATTGGAAGAAGACGGCTATAACGTCAGCATTGCAAAAGACGGCAGAGAAGCGCTGCAAAAAATCGGGGCCGAGTATTTCGACATTCTCATTACCGACATTAAAATGCCTTACACGACCGGCATTGAACTCCTTGAAAATATCAAAGACAAATTCCCTGAGACGGAGGTAATAATTATAACCGGCTTCGGAAGCATCAGCTCCGCAATTGAAGCGATGAAAAAGGGCGCGTATGATTATATTACAAAACCCTTTGACCTGGATGAATTAACGCACAGGGTCAGAAAAATTCTTGAACAAAAGGACCTGAAAAAAGAAAACATCGCTTTAAAAAGCTATCTCGGCATGAACAAGAAGTTCACCATCATTGCAAAAAGCGCCGGCATGAGGAATATCCTCGATACGCTTGAGAGTATAAAAAATTCGGACTTTAATATGTTCCTGACCGGCGAAACCGGCGTAGGCAAGAGCCTGATTGCAAAGATCATCCACTTTACAGGCAAGAGGCAGGACAGGCCGTTCCTTTCAATTAATTGCGCGACCCTGACCGAAGACCTCCTTGCCAGCGAATTGTTCGGACATGAAAAAGGGGCCTTCACAGGGGCCGTTACGGCAAAACAGGGTCTTGTCGAAATAGCCGATACCGGCACTTTGTTTCTCGATGAGATTGCCGAGCTGTCGCCTAATCTCCAGGCAAAGCTTTTAAAAGTGGTTGAGGAAGGCGAGTTTTACAGGGTCGGCGGGACAAAACCCCGCAAGATAGATGTAAGATTTCTTGCGGCCACAAATCAAAATGTTAAGAAGCTGACCTCGGAAGGACGTTTCAGGGAAGACCTTTACTACAGGCTGAATATCATGGACATTTTCATCCCGCCGTTGAGAGAACGCTGGGAAGACGTGGGGCCTTTGAGCGCATATTTTCTCAGGAAGCACCTCCCGAAGTCCGGCAAAAAGATAGAAGGCTTTACAAAAGAAGCGATTGACATCCTGACGAACTATAGTTTCCCGGGTAATGTCAGGGAGCTTGAAAATATTATTGAACGCGCAATCATCCTCGAAAAGACCTCTATGATCACGCCTGAAAGTATCCCTCAGAATATCCGTCTCTTACAGATTGAGACCCTCGATCCTGAGAAGCTCAAGACCGTTGATGAAATAATTAAAGAATATTCGGAGAAGGTCCTTAAAATGGTCAGCGGCAACAGGACAAAGGCCTCGGAAGTCCTCGGCATATCCCGGACGAGCCTGTGGAAGATATTGAAAGAGGAGTAAGCGTTAACACCGTTCATATTCTAAACATCGCACAAACCCTGCCGGCACTTTCAAACAATCTCTTTTTATATCAGTAAATTATTGTCCGTTTTCACTTCGAAAATCATACTCAACAGATGGTCTTGCGCCGTTCATATTTTTAACACGAATTTCGGCCCCATAATTTTTTCTTTTAAATTCATTGCGTTCTCAAGTGGCACGGCTAATGCTCTATAGCTGGTGAAATTCAGGAGGTCAAAAATGGGAAGACAAATATTATTTGTTACTTATCAAAATGAAGATTTTGATGAAGGGCTATCTTATGCAGTTGATCTCGCAAAGGCAATGAATAAGGACCTGACCATCTTGATGGTCCACAAAAGGAGTTTCTTGAAACGGTTTGAAGACGTCATGACTGCAGTCACCTTTGCAGGGGCAGGTGAGCATGAGACAGCAAGGGAAATTTTATCGGGTAAGATCGAAAGTGAATCCATAGAAAAAATCAATATGCTCACTGAAAAGTTTCAAAACTCGGGAGTAGTTACAAGGGTGTATACAGTGGGATTGGATGCGGTTTCGGCAGTCAAGGACTTTCTGAAACAGAAAAATTTCGTTGATATGGTATTACTGAGCCCGAGTGTGACCGACAACGGAAATATATCTTCAGGTGAATTGCAGAGGCTCGTGAGAACTGCTTCAAAGCCCATTGTGACGATGTCAAGGCAGGTTTATGCTGCTTAAATTTATTTTAATTTTTTAAGGAGACGGTCCGATGAATTTTATGTACCTTTATTTACCGGTTGCACTAACAAGCATTAATATCTTAATTCCCGTGGGACTCGGGCTTGCGGTCGGGCTGCTGTCCGGACTCTTCGGGGTCGGCGGCGGCTTTCTGATGACCCCGCTCTTGATAATGTTCGGCATCCCGGCGACCGTGGCTGCTGCAACAGACTCAAACCAGATAGTCGCGGCGTCAACGTCGGGAACATACGCCCATTGGAAGGTAGGCAACGTGGATTTCAAGATGGGCATGTATCTTTTGATCGGGGGCTTCATTGGCGGCCTTTCAGGGGTATATGCGATTAAATTTCTCAAGGCTACAGGCAATGCGGACTTTGTTATAAAGATGACATACGTGCTTATGCTTGGAATAGTCGGGACCTACATGTTCATTGAAAGCCTGAACAGCATGAGAAAAAATAAAACGGCAGAGGTCAA
>JACRQA010000097.1 GCA_016222915.1 Nitrospirota bacterium
AAAAACTCGCGGAGGCGCCGGTTTTTTGGCGCGGCATTTCGGGGCAAAGTATGAAACGCTCAGCGAAACGGTCTTGCTGCTTGTAAGAGAATCCATCCGCACTCTTTATAAATATTAAAATTAAATCGGTCATTGCATGGCAGCCGGCATTCCGTAGCCACCGGGCTGGAGCTTATACATAACATCTACAATGATAAAAATACAAATTATAAAGTCCCCGCCTTCGGAGTGATATGGTGAAAAAAATAGTTATCATCTTGATCATATTACTATTCGGCGTTCTGTCATTTTTTATATATTCGGCAATTAATGAGGGAAGCTCGGCCCCATTAGCCGGTGCGACAAAAACAACGGCCAAGAAAACAGACCCAGTCTCTGCAAAAGCTACCTTCGGTTTTAAGGAAGAAGCCGCAAGCCCGGAAAAAGCAATCGAAGAGATCGTCATTAACAAAAAAGGATGGGAGAAGACCGCAGAAGGACCTGTCCTCAAAAAGGGACCTATAGTAAAAGTTGAACACAGTTTGGAGGCTGGCCCGTCACCGGAAGAGATTAAAGAAAATGGGAAAAAGCCGAAGGTCTTCATGGCTGAAGCTCCTCCCATGGAATCTAAGCGGATGGAAGAGATCAAACCTGTTGAAAAAGAGATGGCCGGACCTGCCGTGAAGAAGGCCCCGCTCTTGACGGGAGAAAATTTCGGAAGGCCCGGGAAAATAGCGAGAGCCGCAGAGGATGAAAAGGACATAACAGAGACTGTCGATAAGCCGGCGATTGTTCCGGTTGAAACACCTCCTCTCATAATGAAGGACGAAACTGAGGCCGCAGCTATGAAGGAGGAAATAAAACAACCAATAGCAAAGATAGAAGCTGCCGTGGAAGCTCCCCGCTTAGTTGAAGAAAAAAAAGAAACTATACCCGCAGTCGGGTTGATTATAATACCTCAGGAAACACCTGTACCGGCCCTGACGGAGCTATCGTCAATGGCGACAAAAGATATTATGCCCGAGAGGGAGCAAGCGCAGCCTTCGGTAAAGACAGAGGCATCTGTTGCTGAGGGCAGTCCTGAAAAAGCGACCGCAACAAACGAGACCATTCCAACCGCAGAAAAAAAAGAAATATATATGGAAAAGCCCGAGCATTTCTCTGTGGAGATGCTGAAAAAAGAAAATAACAAAAGGGTGGCGATTTTCCCATTTGAGAATTTGTCAGACAATAAGGACGCCCTTAAACATGTATTACCTCTGTTGATCGACAAGCTGGGGCAAAAAGGGTTTGAAGTAGTGGATGAAGAGGACCTTAATAGTTTTTTATGCAAAGAAAGAATCAGGTTCTCCGGGTATGTTTCAAGAGAACTTTCAGGGAAGATACAGAAGAGATTTAACATATCAGCCGTTCTGACAGGGGCGATAATTTCATTCTCTGGTGAAGAAATCCCCCAATTCGGGGTCATGGCGCGTATGATAGACCCTTCTGACGGGTCAATTATATGGGCGGACTATTCCGCTGCCACAGGTGAAGATTTTATTGCAATATTGGAGCTGGGCAGGTTGAAGACCGTATTCAGTTTAATTCCGAAGGTCATTGATATTCTATTTTCTTCTTTTAAAGTTGAAGAGCTGTACAAGGAAAGAATGCCTGCAAACCGGATTGCGGTAATGCCTTTCAAGAATAACACCAGTTTCAGTAACGCAGGGACCATAGCCACATATATGTTTATGATGGAACTGCTAAAGAGTCGAGAATTTATACCGATAGAGTATGGTGATATCAGAGACGTAATCATAAAGTCGGGTATAAGGCGTAAAGGGGACATTGATTATGTCAATATAGGCGCGCTGGCGAAGCAATTGAAAGCGAGGGGAATACTGGTGGGCGTGGTTGATGATTATTCAGACGGAATTGCCGCTTCTGCGGCCCCGAATGTGGGCATTACCGCCAGGCTTATTGACAGCAGTAATAACAACATATTGTGGTATAATAGCAGCCAATTGAGTGGAGAAGACAGCATTATCGCGCTTGACTGGGGGAGGATAAGGTCGGTCCATTCAGTGGCTTATAGCGCCATATCGAGTTTAGTGAAAGAGCTGAGTAAGAAAAAATGGCGTGAGTAATATTTGTTCTTCGCCATTTGATGATAAGTTGATAAATCGTAGAGGTTGATTTAAATATTGCAGAAAAAATGCGGAGCGTTTAATATGCGTAGTGCCAATTTGCTGTTTTATTCTCTCTGTTCGATATTCTGTATTTTGATTTTTTCAAATTGCGCCTCGCTCACAACTCACAACAATACACTCGCATTGGTTGACGGAGAGCCTGTAACCAAAGATGACCTTGGATATTCACTCCAGATTT
Organism: Nitrospirota bacterium; assembly: GCA_016222915.1. Lineage (GTDB taxonomy): Bacteria > Nitrospirota > Thermodesulfovibrionia > UBA6902 > UBA6902 > UBA6902. The sequence goes on from JACRQA010000097.1 coordinate 2,350, forward strand.
CCCATCGCAGAGAGGACCTCTCGGCTACAAAACAATTCGATATATCTCAGTATATACAAAAATTGATAGATGACAGATTAATTATACAAGAGGCGCGACGGATGGGCCTGGAAAATTCTCCGGAAATTCAGGAGAAGATCAGGGAATTTGTGTTAAGGGAGTCAGTAGTAAAGCTTTATAATGAGGAGATCGTCGGCAAGGTTTCTGTGACCGAAAAGGATATTGCTGATTACTATAAGGAGAACTACGAGAGTCTTACCCTGAACATTATCGAGGCGGACAACGAAACCGCCGCCGGAGAGATATTGCAAAAAGTTAAAAGCGGCGAAGAGATTGAGAAGTTTTTGCCGGAGGATGAAGCAGGTCCAGAAAAGCAGAAGGTGAAGGATCTTGTTGTCAAGAGAAAGGCCTTGAAGCCGGCTTTGAAGGAAGCCGTTTCTGTCTTAAAGCCGGGCGAGATAAGCGGGGTCATAAAAGAGCACGATAAATATTACATCATTAAATTATTAGACAGGCAGGCCGCGCCGGATGCGGAGTTGGAAAGCGCAGCGGGGGCCATTAAGAGCGCACTTAAGGACCGACAGATAAAAGAATTGAGTGATAAATATCTCATCCAGCTCCGTGAAAAGGAGGCCGTGAAAATTGACCGGGAACTCCTGGATTCCATTAATCCGGATGAAGGAGACAAGACCAGGGAAGAATGGTCAAAGGACATGAGGCCTCTTGTTACGGCAAATAATATGACCCTTACGGTTGGTGATTTTGTAGCTATGCTCCCGGCAAAGCCCACCAAATCGAAAGAAGTAATCCTCAATAGCTGGCTTGATTTCAAGCTGGTAGACCTTGACGCGCTTAGCCGTCATTATGAAGTCAACTCAGAGCTGAAAGACAGCGTACAGCGTTATAAAAATGTGCTTCTTAAGGCAGCGTTTACCAGGAAGGTAATTAATCCCGGGATAAGGATAACGGACAAGGACGCCGAAGATTATTACATGGGCCATCAGGATGAGTATCTCAAACCGGCAAAGTACAAGATACAGCAGATTACTCTGAATTCCCGGGAAGAAGCACAGGAAGCGTTGAACAGTCTGGCGGGAGGCGCCAATTTCTCCTGGCTTGCCAAGACGAAATCGAAGGACTCATTCGCTTCAGCCGGCGGTGTCGTGGACTGGAAGACCAAGGAGCTTTTACCTGATCCTGCTAAAGAGATTATTGATGATCTTACTCAAGGCGATATCAGCCCGATATTGCAGAATAACAGTGAATATATGATTTTCAGACTGATGGAGAAGTCAGAAAGGGAAGTAGAGTCATTCAATGACGTGAAACCGCGTGCACACAGGGCAGCGTATGAAGATAAATTTCATGAGATATACAATAGCTATATCGAAAAATTAAGAAAAGACGCCCGGATAGAACTCAATGAAGAAGCTGTCCGCGCTTTTGAGAAACCCTTTAAAAAATAACAATCTTCTGTCGAGGGGCTATGAGGATGATATTTAAATTTAAATGTGTTGTTTTTAAAATTCTCTTATCGGCTTTTGTAATTTGCTTTTTAGTCGAGTGCGCTCCTGAAGTAAGGCCTTCAAAGAAAGGTTTTGTGCCTAAGCCATGCCTGGATTGTCACACCGAGACACAAAGCGATTTATCGAAGCAGTATGTGCATGATCCGATGGTCAAGCGTGATTGTGAAGCATGCCATCTGCGTCACGGGAGATTGGCGGTAAAATCATTTGTAGAAAGGGAAGAAAGAAAGCTCTGTTTCATTTGTCATACGAAAATGGCCTCGGATGTGGAGGGCATGGCAAGCGTGCATACCGTCCTGAAAAAAGGCAATTGCCTGCCGTGCCACAACGCCCATGCGTCGGAAAATAAGGCCCTCCAGAAAAAGGTGGGAAATGAGCAGTGCCTTGAATGTCATGATAAGGCCCCTTTTGAGAGGACAAAGAGGCATAAGCCGCTTGATGACGGGTGCCTTACATGTCATGCGCCCCACGGGTCTCAATATAAGGACAATCTGATAAAAGATGAAGTGGACCTTTGCAGGTCTTGTCATAAATATGAGGAAGAGAGTTTCAGAAATGCGCATAAGAAATATCCTGTTGAAAAGGGCGGGTGCTCCGGCTGCCATACTTCTCACAGTTCTTCAAACGACAAGCTTCTGAGGGAATCCGTACATGAGCCCCTGGCCCTCGGGCAGTGCAATGCATGCCACAAACCGGACAGCGACGTTGAGCCCCTTGCCGTAATCGCGCCGGACGGCAAGCTCTGTTATACATGTCATAAGAAAGAAGAAAAGGCATATAAGACGGCTAACATACATCCTCTTACTAATGAGGGGAAATGTTTGAGCTGTCACAACCCGCATGCCTCAGACTATCCCAAGGTCACTCTGAAAGATAAAGTTGCTCTTTGCACGGGCTGTCACAGCGAAAAACCGAATATCAATGTCGGCAGACTTCATGAGCCAATCAAGAAGGACGGCTGCATTGCCTGCCACAATCCGCACGCGTCGGAGAACAAATTTTATTTGAAAGCGGCTGAGAAGAAGATATGTTTTACGTGTCATCCCAAGGTCGAAGATGAGTTAGTCAA
>JACRQA010000121.1 GCA_016222915.1 Nitrospirota bacterium
ATAATTCAGGACCAGCGCGGCAAAAACAGTCATCCACGCCTGACGTATGGGCTTTGCCCCGAGATGTCCCATGTCCGCGTAAAGCGCCTCGCCCCCTGTAGCGCACAGGATAATTTCGCTGAGCGCTATGTAACCCTTCCAACCGTTTTCAAAGAGAAAATTAATTCCGTAATACGGGTTAAAGGCTTTGAGGATTTCCGGGGCCTCGGATATGGCAATTAAACCGAATGAGGCGAGAGCAATAAACCAGGCCACCATAACAGGGCCGAAGGCCCCAGAGACCTTTTCCGTCCCTTTTCTTTGAATTAAAAAAAGGGCCACGGCAATCAGCATGGCTATCAATACAATGACGTTTCTTGAGATGTCTTCAAGTCCCGGAATTAATGCGGACCCTTCTACGGCGCTCAGGATACTGATGGCCGGGGTAATAACACCATCTCCAATGAGAAGAGAGATGCCTGCAAAAGACAGCATAGTGATGAATGCCGTCTTCTTTTTGTCCGCCACAAGAGGAGCCAGGATCTCTTTGAGCACTATGGTGCCACCTTCACCTCGTATACTCAGACCCATGGCAAGCCAGTCGTACTGGAGAAAGACAAGGACCAGAAGCGTCCATATTATTAATGACATGACTCCCACGATATTACCAGCCGTGGGCTGAAGGAGGAGAAATACTACGGTCACCGTGTATATGGGACTTGTGCCGATGTCTCCGAATACAAGTCCAAGCGCCTTTATTATGCCTTTCATAGTCGATACCTGAGCTTAAAATTGCAACTTTTTGAACATCATACAATATCGTATTAACCGGCGTTAAGGCAAGGAGGCAGAGACCCGTCATTTTTTAGACTTATGCATTACAACCTTACAATGTGCCGACAATTGCGATAAAATGTTTATAAGCATATGCACCAACTTAAATACAGGAGGCCAGAAGAAATGCTAAACGATGCCCGGACAGCGGATGAGGTCCCCGGACTATACAAGATCATTCCCCTTAATATTTTCAGGCGCACACCCGGGGTGTACTTCGACAATGTTCCCACAAAGGCCTTTCCGAACATCGGCGCGATTGACAGGGTAGTCCATGTCAGCAACGCAATTTCTCCCGGTCCGGTCGGTGATGTAAAACGACCCTGGTATATGCATCCGCATCAGGACGACAATCTGATAGTTGTATGCGGCACTCGTTATATAGAACTCTATACCAAAAAACACGGTCAGGTCGAGGCCTTTATGGTCACCTCCGAACTGGTCAAAAAGGGCGATAAGGTGGTCTTTGAAGGGGCCGCGATGCTGTGCTGGCCCCGCGCTGTTTTCCACCGGGTCCAAAGCCTTCAGGAGGGCTCGGCAGCCATCAACTTTGCCGTCCATCACGAAGGCATCGATATGCGCACCAACTTCAACATTTATGACCTGGAAATAGAAACAGGAAAATTCCGGGTAATCCGCGAAGGCTATCTCGACCAGCCGGTAAAGGAATGAAAATGAACAGAAACCATGAGAGGGTGCATATTGACGAAGGCAACATGTGCAGGCTCTGCGCTGCTGAAATTAAGGAAATATATTCCGATCTTTCCCTGTCGGAAGAGGAGCTCGATATACTGGCAATGCCGAGGCGCGCCTTTATCGTCCGTTTTCCCGTAAAAACCGGCACCGGAAAAACGAGGATGTTCGTGGGCTACCGGGTGCAGTACAATGACGCCAGAGGACCGGCCAAGGGGGGGATAAGATTTCATCCCGATCTTACCCTTGAGCACATGAGCGACCTTGCTTTTTTGATGTGCCTGAAATGCGCTGTAGTAAACATACCCTTCGGAGGGGCGAAAGGCGGGGTCCTGGTCAACCCTAAGGAGCTCGACAGGAACGAACTGGAACTCGTCACCCGCGGATACATCCGCGCCATCGCCGACTTTATAGGCGCATTCAGGGACATTCCCGCGCCGGATGTTTATACTGATGAACAGATCATGGCCTGGATTCTCGACGAATATGAAAGGATAAAAAGAGAGCACTGTCCAGCGATTGTGACCGGCAAACCCGTTGCGCTCGGAGGCCTTAAGGCGCGCAAATACTCTACCGCACTGGGAGGCATTTACATCCTTGAAGAGGCCCTGAAAGAGCGAGGCATGGACAAAACCGGGACACGCATTGCAATACAGGGATTCGGGCATGTAGGCAAAAACGCCGCCCGTCTCCTGCATGAAAAAGGGTATAAGGTCATCGCCGTCAGTGATTCAGGAGGAGGCATTCTGGACCGGGAGGGCCTGGATATCCCCTCTGTCATTTCCCATAAAAAAACCTCCCGAGGCGTGACCGGTTTTAGCGGGGCGCAGGGTATTTCAAATGAACAACTGCTGACCTGCGACTGTGATGTTTTGGTCCCGTCCGCTTTGTCCAGTCAATTGCACAGCGGCAACGCCGATGACGTCAAGGCGAAAATAATTCTGGAACTTGCCAATGCCCCTACCACTGCGGAAGCAGACGAGATTCTTTTCAAAAAAAATGTCCTGGTGATACCGGATGTGCTGGCAAATTCAGGCGGCGTAGTCGTGAGCTACTTCGAGTGGAGCCAGAATTTAAATAATGATTACTGGGACGAGGAAAAGGTCCTGGAAAAACTGAGACAGACAATGATCTCCGCATACAGAGACGTTCATGCAATCTGCCTCCAGGAACAATGCAGGATGAGGAAATCAGCTTATAAAATCGGGGTGAAAAGGATCCTTCATGCGGAGAGACTGCGCGGCAATCTTTAATCAGGGAGTATCCTGACGTCCACTGTCATCCCAAGCCTGAAGGGGGTCTTTTCCAGTAAGGCTATCTTTACTTGTACGACCTTCATATCCATGTTCTTTGCAGGGTCATTCGGTTTTACTTTTCTCGTCCCGACGTAATCGGAAATTTCACGGACCTCCCCCTTGAATGCCTTCCCCGGGTACGCGTCTGATTTGACTTCCGCAGGGTCTCCAATATTGAACCTCCCTAAATCCGTCTCATCCACCTCGGCGTTTATCCATATCTTTTCCACATCGGCGATTGCAACAAGAGACGTAAGCATTTCCTTGCTCAGCATCTCTCCCTCCTGGAGATACTTGCGGATTACCTTGCCGGAGATCGGTGCGGTTATAAAGGTCTTCTGCAGTATTTTTTTATAGTACTCTACGTTGGCGGCTGCACATCTTACGGCGTCTTCATTGAGTTTAAGGGTCTCTTGTTTGGGGCCTTTTTTTAGAAGCCGCTCTTCTTCTTCCGCGGCCCTGACCTTTGCCTCAGCTACCTTCAAGGCCATTTCCTTTTCATCGAGAAGCTCTTTTGTGGTAAGTCCGTCATTGAAAAGCTCTTTGTGTCTTGCAAGGGTCATCTTGGCAAATTCCATATCGGCAACTGCTGCGGCAAGCGCGGCCGTCGCCTTCCTGACTTCCTCTTCCCTCGATCCTGATGCCACCTCTTTCATCTTTGACCTTGCCATTTCAAGCCCGGCCTCAGATTCTTTTAATTTGGCTTCGAGGTCTTTGTTTTCCATCCTCGCCAACAACCGGCCCTTTTCAACAGGGTCCCCTTCGTCCACAACAAACTTCGAGATCTTCCCGTCTATTTCACAGCCGACCTCCACCTCATAACCACGCATCGCCTCCACCTTCCCCTCAGCCGCCACATACCTCTTTACTGCAAGTTGAGGAGTATCTGTCTTTATCTCAGTACCCCTGTCTTTTGAAAGCAAAACATACCCGGAAATTAAAAGTAATATAAGCCCGGCTGCAATGATTATCTTTTTCATTTTCTATCTCCCAATACAAATTGGATAATGCAGATATTGTTTTGAAAATCTGTTTTTCGATACCTTAGTGTAATTTCAATCAATCTCGATTTCCCGAATAGTTATTCAAAAACCATATGCATAATTTTAATAAATTTTATCGAGTTAAACAGGTTTTCAAAACAATATCTGCATAGTCCGGTTATAACGTCCGTACGCTCTCAATTCCTTATCTTCCCGTCCTCCAGAAAAACAACCCTGTCCGCCATTGTCTCCGCCTTTGGATCATGGCTCACTATGACAATCGCCTTCTGCGCCTCCCCGGATAATTCCCTCAAATGCCTCAACACGTCAAGCCCTGTCTTTGAGTCTAAGTTTGCGGTAGGTTCATCCGCGAGGATAATCGGAGGATCACCGGCCAGCGCCCTTGCCAGGGCCACGCGCTGTTTTTCACCGCCGCTCATGTCGGCAGGATAAAAGTCGCCACGCTTTGCCAGCCCGAACCGCTCAATCAGTCTTCTCGCATCTGCCTGCAACTTTTTTCCGTCATGTTTTTTAAGCCTCAGTATAAGCGACACATTATCAACGGCAGTTAGTGACGGGAAAAGGTTAAAGGACTGAAATACAAACCCGAAGTATCGCAGTCTTATATCCGGCAACACATCTTCATAAGGGCGAGGCGCCGCCTCGCCCTTACTGACTGTTTGCCCGTCTATCAACACTTCACCTGACGTTGGACGCAGTATGCATCCCATCATGGAAAGCAGGGTCGTCTTGCCGGAGCCGGACGGCCCCATGATAAGCAGCATCTCCTGTTTCTTCAGGGAAAGCGACACTGAGTCAACCGCAACGACTTTGTTATCGCCATCGCCATAGACCTTGGTCAGATTTTTCAATTCAAGAATCGGTCCCATATTCCCTTCACATCCTGAACACCATTACAGGGTCCAGGGTCCTCACCTTTCTCACGGAAAAATACGCGGACAAGAGGCACGTTAACAGGATAACAAAGAAGAGGGACAAAAATAGCCCGGGGCTTAAATACAGGCTGACGCCTGCCTTTTCAATACCGTCCTTTGCAAGGAGAATAAGGGCAGACCCTATCGTGAAGCCCGCGACAGCGCTTATCCCTGTCTGGGCGAAGATGACTTTGTAAATATCACTGTTCCTTGCGCCCAGGGCCTTGAGCGTTCCGAATTCCCGCAAATGCTCCATCGTGTTGGCATAAACCGTCTGCCCCACTAT
>JACRQA010000136.1 GCA_016222915.1 Nitrospirota bacterium
GGAAGATATGAAGAAGCCTGAAGAAATGAACTTCATGGAGCTCTACAATTATTATTCGAGACTTGAGAGGGCGGGGTTCAGGAATATCAGATATATTATCCAGCTTTATGAAAAACTCTCTTATCCCACGATAAATTTTGTGATGATCCTGTTCGGCATCTCCCTCGCGTTGAATTCAAGATGGGGCGGCGGGATGATGGCAGCCGGACTAGGCGTAATCATCAGCGTATTATACTGGCTTCTTTATTCGGTGAGTATCTCTCTCGGCAATACAGGAATACTTCAGCCGTGGCTTGCCCCATGGATAAGTCCTGTCGTGTTCGGCATTGCAGGCAGCGTTATGTATTGGCGGATCAAAGAATGACCAAGGCAGGATAAAGGCAGAGGGCAGAAGGTCGAATAAAAATGTTCGATGCTAAAAAGGAAGCAGGTAGTTAAAAAGCGTAAATACAAAAACCGTGATGCTGATATACCCGTTCATGTTGAAAAAGGCCATATCGAGTTTGCTCAGGTCATTTGATTTTACCAATGAATGCTCATATAACATCAGTCCCGAAGCGATCAGGACGCCGACCAGGTAAATGCCGGACAATTCAAAAAGGGGGACAAGGCTTAATAACAATCCTATAGTTATTACGTGAAACAGCCTCGCTATCCATAGTGATGCCTTGACGCCGAATACGCTCGGGATGGAATAGAGGCCCTGCTTCTTATCAAAATCCATGTCCTGCAAACCATACAGGGTATCAAAGCCTGCGACCCAGAACATGACGGCAAAACAAAGCGGCAGGATGTCCGGGCTGAAAGTCCCTTTTATGGCTATCCAGGCCCCCAGAGGAGCTAACGCAAGGGAAAAGCCCAGTACGATGTGACACAGCCACGTAAACCTTTTGGTATATGAATAAGTAAACAGCACGAGAAGAAACAGCGGCGCTATCTTAAAACATAAAGGGTTCAGTTTATATGCCGCAAGCAATAAAAAAGCAAATGCAGCGGCAGTAAAAATAAACGCCTCCCATGCCTTGATCAGTCCCTGGGGGATCTCCCTGTTCCGGGTCCTGGGATTTAGCGCGTCATATTTTCTGTCGACTATCCTGTTCATCCCCATGGCCCCTGTCCTGCCCCCGACCATTGCCACGGTTATCCAGAAGATCTGATGAAGCGAAGGTACCCCACCTGACGCTATCACGGCTGAAGTAAATGCAAAAGGGAGCGCAAAGACGGAATGGGAAAACTTTATGAGTCTCAGATAATCAGTGATTTTTCCGACGAGGACCATAACGTATTTTAGATTTATGCTATGTGAAAAGCAATATTTTATCGTTCGATAAAAATTTCATATATAGTACGTCCGGTCCGGCTATGTTTGAAATTTGCCTCAGCTCAATGTTAAGATATTTTTCCTCAGGAATTCAGAATTATGGCAGAGATTATTCCATTTAGAGGCATACTTTATAACCCTGAAAAGGTGGACGCTTCCCTGACAACAGCGCCGCCATACGACATAGTCACGCCCGAATTCAAGGAAGAGCTTTATAAGAAAGACCCTCACAATATTATCCGTATCGATTTCGGCAAAGACAGCGACAGCGATGGCGAGCTCGAAAACCGCTATACAAGGGCCGCCGGATTCTTGGCCGATTGGCTTCGGGAAGGGACTTTATTACACGACACAGAACCGTACTTCTACTTTTATGAAATAAGTTACGAGATCAAGGGCAGGCGCTTGAACACAAGAGGATTTCTCGCTGCGGTAAAGCTCGAAGAGTTGGGCTCCGGCAAAATCCATCCCCATGAGATGACCTACTCAAAGCCGAAGTCGGACAGGCTGAACATTCTTCGCTACTGCGATGCCAACACAAGCCCGATATATTCCCTTTACAGCAGCATGGAAAGGGCCGCGTCATCGATCCAGGATGATCTGTCCGGGACCGCGCCCTTTATTGAAGCAGGCGACAGAGACGGGTTCAGGCACAGGCTCTGGAGGATAAGCGACCGCGCATCCATTGATAAGATAAGAAAAGAAATGTCCGATAAGGATGTCTTTATAGCCGACGGCCATCACCGCTATGAAACCGCGCTTGCGTTTCAGAAAGAGATGCAAGGCAAAGGGCTTAGCAAGACCGGTAATGAGCCTTTCAACTACGCTCTTATGTTTCTTTGCAATATGGAAGATGAGGGATTAACATTGCTCCCGACACATCGCATTGTTGAGATCAATTCGGACATAAACATAAAAGAGGTCCTCAAGAAATATTTTAAACTGCAGAAAATAAGCTCTGCGGAAACCACCGAAGAACAGGCGAGACATAAGATGCTTCAGTCAATGGAAGGCAAGGTCCATTCGTTCGGCATGTTTCTTGTGAATACCGGGTCGTACTATACGCTGTCATTTAACGGGACAGGCATAGAGATGGACCTCCCGGAATGCCTGAAGACCCTCGATGTGTCCGTCCTTCATAAATTCGTTTTTGAGGACCTCCTGAAGATAGGCCACTATGAATATGAAATGGACCCGGAGACAGCCGTGAACAGGGCAAAGAAAGGTCCCTTTGAAGCCGTATTTTTCCTGAACCCGACCAAGATACACGACCTCAAGGAAGTCGCCCTTGCAGGTCAGAGAATGCCGCCGAAGTCCACATATTTTTATCCCAAGCTCCTGACCGGCATGGTCATGTATAAGTTTTAGTGCACCCGGCGTGACCGATAAAACCGATCATTCCATTCAACCTGTTATGTTCACACGTCTGAAACAATCACTTGTCATATGCCTGATAAAAATAATCCAGAAATACGGGTCTCACAAAGTCTGTATTTTGGGAAAGACATACGAGATATCCGAGGATGTGTTTAATCCCAAGCGCTATTTTACAAGCGAATTCATGGCAAGACATATCGTGGTAACGCCCGAAGATACCGTGCTGGATATGGGGACCGGTTCCGGCATCCAGGCGATTACCGCCGGACACGCGGGGGCAAAGGTCATTGCTGTAGATATCAATCCCGAGGCCGTAAGGTTTGCGCAGAGAAATGTCGAACAAAACGGTCTGGAACATAACGTCTCGGTCGTAGAAGGAGACCTGTTCAGCTCCCTGGACCCGCAGGACAAATTCAGCGTCATACTGTTCACCCCGCCGTATCTTGAAGGATCGCCCAAAACCCATTTTGAAAAGGCGCTGTATGATCCCGGCAAGGTATTGGTCAACAGGTTTTTCAGAGAGGCAAAGGAGCGCCTTAGACCTGGCGGATACGTCCAGATGGTTTACTCATCCATTGCCGGGACTGAAGAGGCCGTTTCTATGGCCGGGCAATCAGGATGGGACTATAGCATAATAGCCAGAGCAAAAACCTTCACTGAAGAATTCATTATCTACAGGTTGACCCTAAATCAATAACGTGAGAACATCCGTACAGGAAAGACACGGGTCCTTGATCCGGCTCCCGCGCGCTTTGGAATAAAACGACAATCCTGGTCTTTGACACAAAAACCGGGGAATATTAATCTACTACGCTTATTCTTTCATTCGCTTTTTTCAGGTTGTCATGAATCATGGTCAATAGACGTTTGCCTGTTTCAGCATTTCTATCAATAATATTATTCATTTCACCAGGGTCATCACTTAGATTAAAAAGCAATGATTTATTGTCATCAAGATAGTGTATCAATTTATACTCATCCTCCCAGACAGAAAAAACTCCATGCTGAATCTTTTCCTCGCTGTGGTTCTCCTGAAGGTCCATAGAAAAAATGGGGACCGATGGAAAATCTTTACCTTGAATGACCGGCAATAGTGATCTGCCCTCCATCCATGGTGCAACGGGTATATTGGCAAATTCCAGTATTGTAGGAGCTATGTCTATTTGTTCCACTAGTCCATTAACAATCCTTCCCTCTGTTTGATCAGGCCCCTTTATAATAAGAGGGATATTCGTAATTTGTTCATATAGATAAAATCCATGCCCGATAAAATCATGCTCAAAGCTCTCTCCGTGGTCTGCAGATAAGATAATCACAGTGTTCTTGGTTTGCTCTGTTAATTTTTCAATAAAGTTTTCAAATTCATTGTCACAATATCTGATCAGCTCATCATACTTCGCTCTTGCTATATCAAAGCGTTTACTCTTATCACCTTTCAGTTTCTCCGATGTCCGGATTTTGGATGACGAATCAAACATCCCCCTATAGGGTGCCGGGGCAATGTAAGGGGCATGCGGCGGGAAAATATGAAGCCATGCAAAAAATGGCTGTGGCGGTTCATTGCGAATATGCCATAAAAAAGCACTAAAGACTTTATCAGCAGGATATTCATATCTTAAAGGATCCGGTAAAAATTTAAAAAGAAAGTCAGCAAATCGTCTAAAGATAAAATCTTCTCTGATTACCCAATCATATATTATTATTTTTCCGGCAAAATATTTATAAAGTCCATCATCTATATAACTGGTAAGTGAATTGCTGATCTTGAAATCACTCATGGGATGGACAACATCAAAGTGGTCGGAAAAGGCCTTGAGCGGAGTGTATTTATTTTGAACTAATGCAATGTTGTAATAACCGGCTTTTGATAGTAATAGAGGCAAGTTTTCAGTATCGTTGTTGCGAATCATATAACCATGAGGCTGATATAGCATATGGCTCCACACTCTCTTTCCTGTCATTAAACTGGCAGTTGTCGGGCTGGTGTAAGAGGACGCAGCATGGGCACCTGTAAATACTGAGGCATTCTTTGCCCACCTATCAATAAAAGGGGTCGTCGGCCGGTGGTATCCATAAAGCGACATATCTCGTGCAGTTAAAGCATCGAACGTTACTAATATTATATTGGGGGGGGTTGTTTCTGATGATGAAGTGTGCATTGGTTTCTTGGATGCTTCCTTATAAGATTGATTTCCCAACATATGGTAAC
>JACRQA010000009.1 GCA_016222915.1 Nitrospirota bacterium
TCTCCTTGTCCTCTTCCGGCATGTTTACCTCGGAGCCCAACACCTCCACAGATATCTTGATTCCCGCGAGAGAATTTTTGATCTCGTGGGCTAGACCCGCGGCCCATTCACCGACAAGCTTCATCTGCTCGGCCCTTTTAAGGGTCTCCTCCAGCTTTTTGCGCTCAGTAATATCAGTAGCGATCTCCATCCTGACGAGCCGTCCGTCTATCCACTCAATCGCGCTGTCACGGATTTCATACCATCTTCCATTGACGGTGTTCTGCAATTCACAGTGGTACACCCCTTTGGGGCTGCCGTCGGGATTAAGCAGTTTATCGTTTGAACAAAAGGCGCACGGCCCGGACTGGCCGGACTGAAGCGTCTGCCAGCAGACCTTCCCTTCAAGGTCGCCGAATACCTTTCTCGCATAACTATTGATATACAGTATCTCATAGGTATTCATATCAGCGACATAAATAATCGCGTCGATACTGTCCAGCACCGTCACGAACATAATATAGGACCTGACTATAGCCTCTTCTGATTTTTTGCGCTCGGAAATGTCCCTGTCAATGGCAAGGATGTACTTATGCCCCATGAATTCGAGCAGGCCTGCGCTGACCTCAACCGGAAAGACCGTGCCGTCTTTCTTACGGTGGTATATCTCCGCCTTTATCCATTCCCCGTTCAGTATGCGCTTGATACGCTCGGGCGCGTCCCTTGAGTCGTCCGGCGCATCAAGGTCCCTGACGAGGTTGAGCTGTAATAATTCATCCACTGTATATCCATGCATGTCCGCCGCAGCCTTGTTGGCCGACACAATACTGCCTGCGTTTTCACCCTCAGCCTCCAGCATGAAGATGGCGTCCCCCGCGCTTTCAAACAGCATCCGATACCGTTTCTCGTTTTCACGGATGCTGCGCATGGACTCCTCAAGCGACCTGGACATCTCATTGAAGGAGTCAGCCACCTCCCCGAATTCATCTTTCAGGCCCTCTATCTTATGGTCAAGCTCGCCGCTTTTTATTTTCCGCGTCGCGTTCAACAGCACATTGACGGGATAAGTCAGCCCCCTTATAAAAAAAAAGCCCAGCATCCCGGTAAATAAAGGGAGGGCGGCCACGAGGGCATAGAGTATGGCTTTTGTATTTGCAATATCCCTGAGGGAACTCTGTGTTTTGCTCTCCAGCTTGCTGCTCGCCATGGTAATCATGCTATTGACCGATGTGATAAGCTCATCGCCTGTCCTGAAGGTCCTGTCTTCCTCTTCTTCCAGCCGCTGGATGTTGGCCCTTATTGTGAAGAGCCTGCTTATCGCCTTTTTATAATCATCGACATCCTCCTGCAGATGTTCGAGCCTGAGAGTCATGTCTTCGGAATGATGGCAGTCCAGGCAGCCGTCCGCCATCTTTTCCATATTTTTTACATTGGCAATCACGGTATCCATGCCTCTGGCATAGCGGGTGTTCTTGAGATTAATGTCGGCCTGCACCCTTTTTATCTGGAGCAATAATTGCTCCCTGAGGATCTCCACCTGGTGGAGCGTTATCAGGTTGTCAAGGGTCGAAGTCGCCGATTCGATCGTCGTTATTATATAAAGGCCGCCCAAAAGGAAAATAACTGAAAAGACGCTTAATCCGATAATGATCCTCTTCCTCATGGACCGTTTCCGTATTCAGAAGAAGTAAAATACATATCTATTTTCTTCAGATAGTCATGCACGCTTTGATAATCCTCGTCCGTAGTCACTATGAATCTTTTCGCGCCGAATTTTTTCAGCACCATCCTGCCGTCCTCATCATTATGCATACCCAGGAGAGTTTGCTTCAGCATCTTTTTTATCGTGCCGTCAAGATCGCTTCTCACTGCCAGGCTGTTCTGAGGGACGTCCGGGGACCTTGTCAGGACCGTAAGCTCTTCCTCTATCCTCCCGTTTGTCTTTGCCATCTCGTAATAAACGGTATTCTTTGCGGCCCCTATATCGGCCTTTTTGTTGAGCACATCGTATACCGCGTCCTCGTGGGTCCCGGTAAAATACGCCTCTTTCAGAAAAGCCTTGTAATCCCTGATCCCGTTGTCCTTGAAATAAGCAAGCGGCAGAAGATACCCGGCTGTGGTGGCCCTGTCTACAAAGGCGAATGTTTTGCCCTTCATGTCCGCCGCACTCCTGATCCCGCTGTCTTTCCTGACAAATATCAAACCGTAGTATGTCGAAACACCATCAAGGCTCTCCGGCCTCGCAAGAGGCTCGACTCCCAGCTTTGCATGCGCCAGCGCAAAAGTAAAACTGCCGAAGAAAGCGCCGTCTAAATTCAGCGCAACAAAATTGTCGACAATGTTCCCGTACCGCGTAAGCACCTTCAGCTTTATCTTCGTCCCTGTCTTCCGGGAAATGTAATCGACAAGCGGCTCGTACTGCTCCATCTGTTCAAATATGTTCCTCTCGGGGATAAGGCCTATAAGCAGGGTCTTTTCATCAGTGCTTTTATCTGCCCCCTGCGACGGAGATTCATCCTTCTTGCAACCGGACATAAGGACAACGGACAGGCACAGTAGTAATGACAGCTTAATTAAGAAGGGCAAGTTATGTTTCATATTTAAAGCGCTTCAATAATTGTCCGGGATGATCTGTCCAGGCATCGGCCTTCATGTTAATGTAACAAACATCATAATCATAAATCTATCAATATGTTTTATGAATTGCCATGTCAATATCTCTCTGATATACTCAAAATATAACCGTTTAATTGAGGACCTGGTCCTCATCGCCATGATACGAAGAAAGGTCTATGTGGTCCCGTTTAAGCCTGCCATACGCTTGTTCGCCGTTTTCATGGCCCTCATAATCTGCTGCCTGATCATCCCGCTTTCGTCCTATGCAAGGTTTATCTATACCGAAATATTTCCTCCCGGATGGCAATCGTCCGAGGCCTATGATATCAACAACAACGGGATAATTGTAGGATCGGGAAGGGATGAAACCGGAAAATACAGGGGGTTCCTGTATCGTAGCGGGACCTACAAGACACTGATACCTCCAGGGTGGGAAGAAGCCCACGCGCGCGCTGTCAACGACAAGGGTGACGTCGCGGGACAGGGGCTGTCCGGTGACTATAAGGGCTTTCTGTACAGCAACGGTATATTCACCGAGATATTCCCTCCCGGCTGGAAAGAAGCATATGTGTACGGGATCAACAATAACGGAGATGTCGTCGGATACGGCCGGGAGCTGAAATACTTTAAAGGCTTTCTCTACAGCAAAGGGACTTACACCGACATCCTCCCCCCCGGTTGGCGCGATGCATACGCGTATGGAATCAACCGTAACGGCGTCATCACCGGATACGGCACTGATGAAAACAATAAGACAAAGGGATTTGTTTATAAAAACGGCGTTTATACGGCTTTACTGCCGCCGGGACTGCATGAAGCAAAGGCCTTTCACGTCAATGATCTCGGCGCTGTTGCAGGCTCCGGCCTCGACATCGGCAACACCCCGAAAAGCTTCATGTACAAAGACGGATCATATTCGGAAATCCTGTCCCCGGGCTGGCAATCAGTGGAGGCCTACGGCATAAACAACAGCGGGGCTGTGGTGGGATGGGGCACATATAAGGGCGGGCATACAACCGGCTTTCTTTATAACGGCTCGTCATTTTTCTCATTGGTCCCCCCGGGATGGCAATGGAGCCAGACGTATATAATTAACGATCACGGCGACATAATCGGATACGGTTCTTACGGCGCTGAGAACAGGGGCTTTATGGCACGAGGCGTCCCTGACATTTCAGTGAGTCCCATGATTATTTTTTTCGGCGGCAACATCGGCTCAGGCAAGCTGCCTGACAGGACCGTCACAATAAAAAATGACGGAATCGGGGAGCTCATCATCGGGCAGATCACGGCGCCTCAGTCTCCTTTCAGCATGACCGCCGATAATTGCTCCGGCAAGACGCTGGTGTTGTATCAGACATGCACTATCTCTTTCGGCTTAATGCCTGTTTCGGGAAAAACAGCCGTTTCCGGTTCAGAGCTCCCATCCAATGACCCCTTAAAAAAATCCGTGACCCTGACTATAGGGATGTTCCCGGACAACGACAACGACGGGTATACTCTCGACGCAGACTGTGACGATAGTGACCCGCTGCGCAATCCGGGGACGGCCGAGGTCCCGCTTAACGGGAAAGACGATGACTGCGATCCGTCAACTACGGATGGCCCCTGAGTGTCAGATAAACAGGGCATTCCACGGAAAAGACCTTCAGGGCCAGTTAAATGACCATATAGGTCCGGTCATATTACCAGACAGCCTCCCTATAGCAAGTGCTATATGATTTGACCCTGCATTTTTCTGGGTCTTTCCCCGTGCCCGTTGACCGGCATACCACGGAAATGTAATCCAGTGTTTTCAATGGGTTCGATAATGCTTTTTTCAAGGAGCAGCGAACAGCCGGCGCCCCCGGCCCATATTCTCTACTAATAATAAAAAAAATATGTTCTCTGGCATATTCATTGCAAAAGGTTTATTAATCATAGCTGCATCTCTTTGTAAGGCTGATTCAATATATGAATTTTTAAGGAGGCAGTTATGAGACAAAAATATGATTATATCCCCTTAAACCGAGCTATTATATTATTCGCGGTGACTTGTCTTCTTATCCTGATATCCGGGATGTCGCATGTTCAGGCACAGAGCGCTTCTGTAACCTTGACTGTTCTGAACACCGCAAGCTCAACCGGGGAAATCAGTATCGTGGAAGGAACGGACATTGAAGTTGAATTTGCCGTTACCGATCCTGTCGGAGAGCTTTCAAAAAACGATTTGATACGTCTGGTGAGGGCTGATACCGGATGTAAAATTTATGAAAAGAAACGTGGCTCACACCTCAATGGTTCAGTCTCACTCAGAACAAAGTCCAGTGATGACGATGATGATCATACAGGTTCAGGATCATCATGCGCAAACATCGGCTCGTTAAAGGTCCAGTATATACACAATGATGCAGTACTTGCATCCGCTCCTACTTCCGCCCAGATGGTTATTTATGCTGATCAGTCTGAAATGCTTCTGCTTCAGCGCATAATAGATCTTGAACAAACTGCCCCGGTGCCCGGCCCCGAGGGTCCAATCGGTCCGCAGGGTCCCCAAGGTATTCAAGGCCCGGCAGGCCCGCAAGGCATCAAGGGTGACAAAGGCGATCCCGGAGACACAGGCCCGCAGGGTTTACAGGGACTCAAGGGTGACAAAGGCGATACCGGAGACACTGGCCCGCAAGGTTTACAAGGACTCAAAGGTGATAAAGGCGATACCGGTGATACAGGCCCGCAAGGTTTACAAGGGCTCAAGGGTGACAAAGGCGATACCGGTGATGCTGGCCCGCAGGGTTTGCAGGGGCTCAAAGGTGACAAAGGCGATACCGGTGATATCGGCTTACAGGGACCGGCTGGTCCACAAGGTCCTTCAGGGCTTCTCGCGCTTGCAGGTCTGTCCTGTCCCGCCAATCATTTTGTTACGGGCTTCAGTTCGGACGGCAGCCTGATTTGCACTTATTTCGTGGGCGGCAGCGCTTCTGTATGCGGAAACGGAATAATCAGCGGAACTGAAACATGCGATGACGGAAATGCAACCTCAGGTGACGGATGCAATTCAACATGTAATGTAGAAGGCGGCTGGGCATGCTCAGGCTATCCCAGCTCATGTGCGCGTGTTGTTACCAGTATATGCGGAAACGGCATAATCAACGGAGCCGAGACATGCGATGACGCAAATATCATGTCCGCCGACGGATGCAGTTCCTCATGTCAGACAGAGAGCAACTGGACATGTTCCGGCCAGCCCAGTGTATGTACTGCCCTCGGAGGCCCTGGGTCAGGACCTATTGTATGCACCGGGGTCAGCGCTGATTGCGGCATGTACCTCGGGCCATGGGCTGACCTTTATGAATGTAACCTCACCGATGAGGACCTCTTCATAATGGACATGAACAACGCCTGCATGCACGGCGTAATCCTGATCAACGCCAATTTAAATGGCGCGTCATTTTACAGGGTCGACCTGAGCAATGCCGACTTCACGGGCGCCAACATGTTAAACACTGACATGACCGATGCCAACCTTACAAATGCCAACCTGTCCGGCGCTACTAATGTCAGCACCATAATCTGGTGGAACACGACTTGTCCTGACGGCACGAACAGCCACGAGCACGGCAATACTTGTATAGGACATCTGCTGTAGAAGATACTCGATAGGACATATCAGGGGGCGGCTTAAAGCCGCCCCCTTTTTGTTTGCACACACCCCCGTTGAATAAATTCCAATTATCAAGCACCAAATAACAAACAAATTCCAATGTCCGAATGACCAGGCGCTGACAGTGGCTCTTTTGGTTATTGAGATTTGGGATTTATTTGTTATTTGGAATTTGGGTGTTGGAATTTATTATTGTAAATGGGGTCAAACGCGTTTATAATATTTCGTAAGCAGACAACAGAGACCTGGGGGTAACGCTGTACCTATTTAATAGGAGCAATAATGGTGTGGCAACCTGTGCATTCAGCAACACCTCCAGGTCTCTTTCATCCTTCAGATACATATTCTTGCAAGCTTCTTTTAACTTCATTCCCTTATAATAGACAGATATCAGTTGTCTGAGTTATTTAAATGATAATAAGAACACTCTGTTTCATAGTGGTCCTTTTGCTTGCGTCCGGGCTTCCGGCTGAAGAAGGCCGGCAGGTCCTCTCAGTCAATTATCCTCCTGACGGGACTATTATGGAGTTTGGGATTATAAGTATCTCTCTGAGTGTCCCGAAGGGTTCTGCAGATTCGATTAGAATACTGATCAATGACAGAGAGAAGTTGAAGCTCGTCCCCGACCGTGAGGTGGAATGTTTTTCAGTACCTTTGACGGTAGGCGTCAACAGGATAAACATAACAGCGGAGAAAGAGAAGTCGGTCGCCGGCAATATCAGCCTGAATGTTTTTCGCAGGTCCGATCTTGAGAGCCTTTACAAGAATCCGCCGCCCGGATTTCAGAAGGATTACTTCCATATGAAAAATCGTGAGCAATGCGTCGCGTGTCATGTTCTCAAACCGGCCGCTGCTGATAAAAAGCCTGTCAGTGTCTCTGCATTCCCTGCTGAAAAATTAAGGCGCGGAGATATGCCGGCAGCAGATTCCACCTGCTACTCATGTCATAAAAGTTTGGTCTCCTATCCGTTTACTCACGGACCCTCCGCTGTGTGGAGCTGTCTTAGCTGCCATGATCCCGCTGCGTCCCCCACGTATGCCGTCAGGAAACCTGACACGAAAGTCTGCTTTGGCTGTCATATAGAGCAGAAAGAAAAATGGGAACGCAGGAAATATTTCCACGGGCCGTTTACCATAGGCAATTGCACTATATGCCACAGCCCGCACGCTTCAGACAATCCTTCCAATCTCCATAAGCCCATATGGGACCTTTGCAATAACTGTCATATGGATAAAGGCAGTGGAAGGCACATAGTCGCGGCAGTGGGAGGATCGTACTTCCATCCGACAAGCGGAAAGCGGGACCCATTGAGAAAAGACAAGGAGCTTTCATGCGTGAGCTGCCATGACCCTCACGCTTCTGATTCGCCCCGGCTCTGGAGATTGAATGTAGGAAGCGGGTTTGAGTTATGCAGGAAATGCCATGCGGACTGATTCGTAACGAGTTACGAGTTCTTCCTTAAAGCCGCATTCCTTATTAAGACAAGCGATATACTCCCCCTGTTTGGTCTTCTTTTCGACCAGGAAGGCCGCGCCGCATTGAGGGCATTTTCTACTGACAGGCTTATACCATGTCGCGAATTTACATTTAGGGTAATTGCCGCAACTGAAAAACACCTTCCCTTTCTTGGTCCTTCTTTCTACGATATCTCCACCGTCTTCAGGACACTTGATGCCCGTGCTTATGGCCTTTGTGGTCTTGCATTCAGGGTATTTGCTGCAGGCGAGAAACCTTCCGAACCTTCCTGATTTCAGGACCATGGGCGAGCCGCACTTTTCACACTTCTCAGTTGTCTCCTGCACTTCTGCGCCGGTCCCGCTGCCCGCGCCCTCTTGTTCAAGTGGTCTTGTATTTTTGCACTCAGGATACCCGGTGCACGCAATGAACCGTCCGTGCTTGCCCCACTTGATGACCAAAGGTTTTCCGCATTTATCACATACCTGGTCGGTGGGGATGTCCACGGGCCTGACCTTGCCGAGATTTTCCATTGCCTCAGCCAGGTCCTTGTCAAAGGGTCTATAAAAATCCATGACTATATCAAACCATTTGATCCCGCCTTCTTCTATGCTGTCCAGGTTGTCTTCCATTTTGGCGGTGAAGTTATAATCCATTACATCCGAGAACCTGTCCACGAGAAGATCGCTGACCAGTATCCCCAGTTCCGTGGGTCTGAACCTGCCTTCATCCTTTTCCGTGTATTTCCTGTCCTGTATGGTCGAGAGGATGCTGGCGTATGTGCTCGGACGCCCTATGCCCTTTGCCTCAAGCTCTTTAACAAGCGACGCCTCAGTGAACCGGGGCGGAGGCTGGGTGAAATGCTGTTTCGGGGTGATGCCCAGCAGTTTTAACACATCACCTTCGTTCAGGGCCGGGAGCAGACCCTCCTCTTCAGACTCAGTGTCGCCGCTCTCCGTATACAGCTTCATAAAGCCGGGGAACTGGACGACTGTTCCTGATGCCCTGAATATATATCTTTTCGCCTCTGGTTCCGATGAGTCCGCAGAGATATCAATAGACGTCTGCTCCAGAAGCGCCACATGCATCTGGCTGGCAACGAACCGGTTCCAGATAAGCTTGTACAGGCTGTATTGGTCCTTGGACAGGTAGCTCTTTATGCTGGCAGGGGTCCTGATAACGGAAGTCGGCCTTATGGCTTCATGCGCTTCCTGAGCGGATTTCCTGCTTTTATATACATTGGGCTTCTGCGGCAGATAGTCATTGCCGAATTCTCCCCTTATCAGGGCGCGCGCCTCCTCCTGAGCTTCAGCCGCCACCCTTACCGAGTCAGTCCTCATATATGTGATAAGACCCGTTGCGCCCTCTCCTCCGAGCTCAATACCTTCATAGAGCTGCTGGGCCATCATCATGGTTTTCTTGGCGGTAAACCTGAGTTTCCGCGCCGCCTCCTGCTGCATGGTGCTTGTAATAAAAGGCGGCGCAGGGGAGCGCTTCCTCTTCTTTTTCTCTATCTGTTTGACCGAATAGCCCCTGCCTTCGAGGTCCTTTAAAATACCGTTAGACTGTTCCTCATTATTAATTTCCGCTTTTTCTTCATTTATCCTGAATAGCTTTGCTTCAAAGGGGGGTGGTTCTTTTCCCTCAAGGGATGCAGTAATGCTCCAGTACTCCGTGGCCTTAAAAGCCCCGATCTCTTTTTCCCTGTCCACGACAAGCCTGAGGGCAACGGACTGCACCCTGCCGGCGCTCAATCCCCTCCGTACCTTACGCCATAAAAAAGGCGACAGCTTGTAACCGACAAGCCTGTCCAGTATCCTTCTGGCCTGCTGCGCGTCCACAAGACCCATGTCTATCTTTCTTGGATTTTTTATCGCCTCCGTCACTGCCTTCTCGGTTATTTCATTGAATTCCACCCTGAAGACTTTGTCCGGCGCGCCTTTCAGCTCCCCTGCAATATGCCACGCTATCGCCTCCCCCTCGCGGTCCGGGTCAGGTCCCAAATAGACTTTCTCGGCTTCCTTCGCCGCCTTTTTCAGGTCCCTCAGAACCTTTTCCTTCCCCTCGATTACTACATATGTGGGCTCCAGATTATTTTCTATATCCACACCGAGCTCTTTCTTGGGAAGGTCTTTTATATGCCCGACAGAGGCCTTTATCGTAAAGTCCTTTCCGAGAAATTTGCTGAGGGTCTTGACCTTGGTTGGAGACTCGACTATTAATAGTGACTTCATTTGTATAAATAGCTCCTTATTAAATCCTTATCATCATGTTGCGTGGGTCATCAGGGCGGGACAACCCCGCCCCTGCATTTCAATTAAGAGAAAAACGCTTTCCCTCTATCTGTCTAATAACACCTTTGAGCTCAAGGGTCAACAATACCGACAACGCCTTGCCGGTTGTCATGCTCTTTTCCCTTGTAATCGTATCTATATGTTTAGGCTCACTGCCCAGATATTGATACAGGACCTTTTCATCATCGGTCATCTCAGGCAATCTTCTTTCCCGGCCTGCTTCGTCTTCTCTCAGCACTCCCTTTAATTGCGGCCTCAGCTCCTCTATGACCTCCTCGGCGCTTTCAACGAGTTTGGCCCCTTTCTTAATGAGGTCATTGGTCCCCCTCGAACTCATTGAGGTGATATTGCCGGGTACTGCAAAGACTTCCCGTCCCTGATCAAGCGCATAGGCGGCGGTGATAAGAGAGCCGCTGCCACGCGCTGCCTCGACAATCACTACCCCGAATGACAACGCGCTTATGATCCTGTTTCTCCTGGGAAAGTTCTCCTTGTTGGGAGGGGTCCCGAGGGGGAATTCACTTATGACCACCCCTGAAGATTCAATGTCCCTCATAAGCGTCCTGTTTGATGAAGGGTACGGGACGTCAATCCCAGACCCGAGCACCGCGATCGTCCTGCCGCCCGCCTTTAAGGCCCCGTTATGGGCCGCTGTGTCTATGCCTCTTGCCATGCCGCTGACAACCGTCAGTCCGGATGAGGCGAACTTGTGCCCCATTCTTTCAGCAATCTGCGTCCCATAGTCCGTTGAAACGCGTGAGCCTACCATGGCTACGGCATATTTGTCTGCTTCCCTCAATTCACCTCTTATATATAGGACAACCGGCGCATCATGAATATTTCTCAGCCCTTCAGGATAAGACGAATCATGGAGGGTAATAAATTTGACGCCCTTTTTGTCCGCGAGGTCCATCTCCTTCTGAACTAAGGCCCACTGGTTAAAAGCTGCGATGCCCCGGCTCCTGTTTTCACCGATACCCTCAACCTTCTGCAACTCATCCGCAGGCATCTGAAATATCTTTTCAGGACTGCCGAATGCAGATACGAGCCGCCGGGCATTTACCGGACCGATATCAGGCAATGAATTCAAGGCCAGCCAATATACTAGATCAGACATATAAATACCAGGGTCAAGGGTCAGGGGTCCAAGGGTCAGAAAAGAATCATTCTGCTCCCTGGCCCCTATTATTTCATTTTCTAATTTTCGATCTTATCTTCAGCCTTAAGGCGTTCAATTTGATAAAGCCCTCGGCGTCTTTCTGATTATAGACCGCCTCTGCTTCAAAAGTCGCAAGCTCCGGGTTGTACAAAGACACAGGCGATTTCCTGCCTGCCACAATGCAGTTACCTTTATATAGTTTGAGCCTGACCGTTCCTGTTACGCCATTCTGAGCTTCATCTATCAACTTCTGAAGCGCCAGTCTTTCAGGAGAAAACCAGAACCCGTAATATACGAGTTCACCAGTCTTTCAGGAGAAAACCAGAACCCGTAATATACGAGTTCAGCGTACTTCGGTATAAGAGAGTCTCTAAGGTGCAATAATTCCCTGTCAAGGGTAATTGATTCAACGGCCCTGTGGGCAATGTGAAGAATGGTCCCGCCCGGGGTCTCATAGACGCCCCTGGATTTCATGCCGACAAAACGGTTCTCAACAAGGTCCACCCTGCCGATGCCGTGTTTCACGGCGATCTCGTTAAGCTTTTTAAGGAGGTTTGCGGGAGACAATTTCTTGCCGTCAACAGTCACGGGGTTGCCGTCTACATATCCGATTTCGATGTACTGCGCCTTTGAAGGCGCCTTCTCCGGTGACGCGGTCAGTGTAAACATGTCCTGCGGCGGCTCGGCCCACGGGTCTTCGAGGATGCCGCCTTCATAACTGATGTGGAAAAGGTTTCTGTCGGTGCTGTATGGTTTTTTCTTTGTAACGGGGACAGGGATGCCATGCTTCTTTGCATACTTTATTAATGACTCCCGTGAATCAAACTCCCATTCGCGCCACGGCGCAATGACTTTGACCCCCGGTTTCAGCGCAAAATATGTCAGCTCAAACCGCACCTGGTCATTGCCCTTGCCGGTTGCCCCATGCGAGACCGCGTCCGCATTTTCCTTGTTTGCGATTTCAATCTGCTTTTTGGCTATGAGCGGCCTCGCTATCGAAGTGCCCAGAAGATACGTGCCTTCGTACACTGCATTTGCCCTCAGCATAGGGAACACATAGTCACTTACAAACTCTTCCCTGAGATCAACGACGTGGGCCTTTGATGCCCCGGTCTTAAGCGCCTTGGCCTTGACTGCACTGATATCTTCCTCCTGCCCAAGGTCCGCGCAGAAGGCGATTACTTCACAATTATACGTTTCTTTCAACCATTTAATAATGACGGATGTATCGAGTCCGCCTGAATATGCAAGGACAACTTTCCTGACTTTCATTTTTTCAACCCTCCGAGTTTATAAACATATCACAAGGATATTGGAAATGTAAAATGCGGGCAGTCTCAAGACTTTTTTCACCAATTAGGTCTGACCTTGTTAAATAACAAATTTATTTGTTACATTTTAAAAGGATAATTAACCATGAAAAAACACATATTCTATTTGACCCTGATATTGATTGTCCCGCTCACACTCTACATCCTTTCATTAAAAACAGTCGTGCCGATCCCCCCTGACGACAACCATAAGGGGATTACAGAAATAACAGGTTGCCTTGAATGCCACGGAGACGATAAGGGAAATCCGAAGAAGAAGACGCACCCGCCCAAGGACCAGTGCTTTAACTGCCATAAGGCCGCTAAAAAGCCGCCCGTAGTTAAAGGACAATCATGATGTTCCCGTATTGATAAAGAGACCCGGGGCTGAAACCACGTAACTCCCGGGTGTGAATCATATGATAGAGAACCCCGGCATAGGAAGCATCCGCAACCTGCTGACCCTTACGCAGCCGTCCGGTAAGGAAGTCGCATTCAAGGTCGGTTCAATAATCAAGGCGCAGGTAATAGAGATTAGTGATAAAGGGGACGCGCTCCTGCGACTAACATCAGCAGGCGCAGACAAGGGGAATTTACTGGGGACGGTCATCAGGGCCTATACGGAAGTCCCTTTGACCAAAGGGCAGAATATATTCCTTGAAATACTCGGCGGCAAGAACAATATCACCATGCGCTTCATGGGCAGTTCCGACAGCGCGTCCGAATCCGTGAAGCAGAATGTTCCGGTTAAAATACTCGATATGCTTGCGCAGTTGTCCACTGCCCGCGCAGGCAACCCGGAATTCCAGGAGCTTTTCAATATGCTTAAATCTCTCCCGGAGAGCGTAAAGGCCGCAATCCCGGAGTTCAAAAACCTGGAGCAGTTGCTGCTGGATATCAAGCAGGTGGACGGCAAAGTCCTGAAGGCATTTGTTGAGACATCAGGTGTTGCCTATGAGACGCGGCTGAAGATTGCCGTATCAGGGGACCCGTCATCAATTTTACAGAACCTTATGTCGCTCCAGGCAGAGGGTGACCTCAAGGCAATTCTCCTCAGACTAAAAACCATGTTAAAGGACAGGAATATTTTAGAAGCGCTGAAGCAGTCAGGCCATGACACAGCGGAAGTATCACGCATGGTTGAAAAGTTTATAAAGAACATCGAGCTGTTTCAACTGACGTCAAAGTTCAACGATATGTTTTATACCTTCCTGCCTGTCCTGTGGGATGACCTGAAAGACAGTGAATTTCTGTTCAAGAAAAACAGGGAGAAGGGCAAAGAGTCGTATACCTGCGATATCAACCTGGACCTTGAATCCATCGGGAAGCTGTCCATTTCCGTGACCATACTGGACAAGTCTTTTTTTATCACCTTCTATTCCGAACGGCATGAAGTCAATGAGCTTATTAAATCACAGAAGCATATACTTGAGGGCAGGTTTGCCTCGCAGGGACTTCCGCTAAAGGCAATAAATTTCAATCACAAAAAAACCATCTCCTTTGGAAAGACCAATGATCAGGGGATAGACGTAAAAATTTAGCCATGAAAGACAAATCCGAAAAAGCCGCGGCATTAAAATACAGGCATGGCAAAGACTCTGCTCCTAAACTCGTTGCAAAAGGCAAAGGCAAGGTCGCGGAGAAGATCATCGAGATCGCAAAGGCCCACGGCATCCCCGTGCAAGAGGACAAGGAACTCGTGGAGTTTCTCTCCATGCTTGACCTGTATCAGGAAATCCCTCCTGAACTATACAGGGCAGTCGCCGAAATCCTCGCATTTGTTTATTCACTTAAAAAGAAAGTGCCTGCTGCGATGCACAAAATATAAACGCGGCTTCAATCACCTGCCACCCTTTCAATCGCAGATTTAAGCCCAAGCACAACTTCCGTCATCCGGGTATAGTCCAGAGTTTCAGGCACGTCCCCGATACCATGATAATGGGGATTTCTGTAAAAAGCAGTATCGGTAACCATGATGGCGTTATAGCCCAGCTTCCAGAAAGACCTGTGGTCAGAGAAGTCCACCCCCGGCACAATGGAAACCGTTGAAAGAGACTCTGCCGGAAGGTCAGTGTCTTTCCTGAAACCGCTCCTGATGCTTTTTAAAAAGTCCCTTGACTGAAGGTTGCCCACAAGGGTGATAAAATTCCCTTGATTAGGATATGCCCATCTCATAAAGGGCAGCGGGAATAGCTGGCTGTCAGGCTTGTCACTAAAATATCCGATCATCTCAAGACATATCATGCCAAGTACATCCCTGCCTGCCGACTTCAGGCTTTCGGCATACACGTAACTTCCCATTTTTTTGCTGCGGAACAAAGGGGGCTCCTCAAGGGTAAACGCTACGAAATGAAGTGTCCCGGCAAGAGGCGTATCTGCAAGCAGTCTTGCCAGTTCAAGCAGGCCCGCCACCGCGCTCGCGTTATCGTCTGCCCCGGGAGTGCCGGCGACAGTGTCATAATGAGCGCCCACAACGATTATTCTTTCCGGCGACCTGGCCCCTTTTTTTTCAACATAGATATTTTTATAAGTCCTTCCCTTGTAGTCGTATGGCTGTTCAAGAACGGAATAGCCGTATGCATTGAATTCAGATGAAATGTAATCTATGGTCCTGTTCAACGCTGCTGTCTGAAGGTGGCCCCTTGACCCGATTTCACGGGCCAGGACATGAACGGTTTTTTTCAGGTTGGTTTGTATTTCAGTCCTCATATTAAATCAAAGTATAGCACTTAGCGTCCCGGTTTATTTATAGTATATGTGCCTGGTATTCTTATGAGAACATTAAAGAAACAGAAAGGCTTAAGACCCACAACCGGCAAAGTCCGGGAGGCCCTGTTTGACATATTGCGGGCGAGGATGGAGGATGCCCGTTTCCTCGACTTATACGCGGGAACAGGCGCAGTGGGAATTAACGCCCTGAATGAAGGGGCCGCGGAGGTCGTCTTCGTTGAGGAGAACAAGGGGCATATAAGAAAGATACAGGGGCTCCTGGAAAAACACCATATCAGTGACAGGGTCGACATTGCAAACCAGAAAGCCATACCGTTTATCAACCGGGCGGAGGAGCAGGGCCTGGCCTTTGATATAATATTTCTGGATCCGCCATATCACACAGATGAAATTATAAATGCGCTCACTGCAATCGGCAGGTCCTCCATCATAAAGCAAACCGGAATTGTTATTGCGGAGCATTTTACGAAAAGGACATTGCCGGACATTTTTGACAGGCTGCATAAGGTAAAAACCTATACATACGGTGATTCGGTGCTCAGTCTTTTTGAGGTGGAATGACTTTAAAACGATTAATAAAATTACTTGTATAAATAACATCCATGTACTTGCATAAAAATGAAAGGGGATAAATCAACCACATGAAACGCTTACAAAATACAATCGCAATATATCCCGGCACATTCGACCCTGTTACCAATGGGCATATAGATCTGGTCAAAAGGACCCTCAAGATTTTTGATGAAGTGATAATCGCCGTTGCGCCGAGCCAGAAGAAGCAGCCCCTGTTTTCCGTTGAGGAAAGAATAGACTTAATCAGAAAATCCATAAAGCAGATAAAAGGGGCAAAGGCCGACGCATTCAGCAGCCTGCTGGTTGATTATGCGAAGGACCGTAAAAGCGTAGCGATCATAAGGGGCTTAAGGGCGATCTCGGATTTTGAATATGAGCTTCAGATGGCCCTTATGAACAGGCGTCTTAACGCGAACATTGAAGCGGTCTTCATGATGCCGAGTGAAGAGTATACCTTCCTTTCATCCACACTGGTCAAGGAGGTAGCTTCCTTCGGCGGCCCTGTAAAGGGGCTTGTGCCGGAGCCGGTTGAAAAGGCAATTAAAGAAAAATTCAAAATCCAAAAACCAAATATCAAATAAATCTCAACTACCAAATTCCAGACAAGTTCTCAATAATGTTTTGCTGATTGAGGATTGGAATTTGATAGTTATCCGGAATTGAGGCAAGCATATTTCACTGCTGACGACTGATCACTCATTCATCCAATGGGCCATATAAAAATCATCACCGCCATTCTCATCTGGAGCTCCCTGGGCATTTTAATCCGTAAAATAGACCTGCCCAATCATTGCATAATTTTCTATACGTCTGCCGTTGCCGGGGCATTTCAGTTCATATTGCTGACATCATCAGGACTGTTAAGAAAAGAGAAGTATTCTGTCGGAGGACACAGGGGCGCCCTCTTGCTTGCCCTCCTGCCTGTCTGCTTTATCGCCAACTCTATGCTCTTTTATTTTGCCTTCAGAAATACGTCGATAGGGAATGCCGTGCTTACGCATTATACGGCCCCTGTGTTTGTGGCGCTCCTTGCCCCGCTCCTTCTGAAAGAAAAGATCAGCAAGACAACCTGGACCGCAATCATACTTTCATCCGCCGGCCTGTGGCTGGTACTGGGGGGCCAGGCCTCCGGACTGCAGGCGGTCCAGGCAGGCAATGAACATCTCGGTATCATTGCCGGGGCCTTGTCGGGGCTCGCATATGCTTTTCTGATCATCATTATCAGAAAGATCGCGGCCCTTTACTCTTCCCTTTTCATTACATTTATACAAAACGGTATCGTGGCCCTTGTGCTGCTGCCATTTGCCTTCACGGTCCCTGTTTCAATGGAGACGCTGACATACCTGATAATCATGGGCCTTGTCCACTCCACTGCCGCCCCCCTTCTGTATGTTCAGGGCTTCAGAAGCGTAAAAGCAAACGAGGCCGCAGTGCTTGGGTACTTCGAGCCGGTTGCCGCAATCATACTGGCGTTTATTGTGTTGCATGAAGTACCCGGAGTGACTTCATTGTTCGGCGGGGCCATGATCATTTTTTCGGGTTACCTGATATTAAAGGCCCGGACAGCCTAGACGCCGCGTCCCCTTCTGTTTGCGCATTGATGAAATAAGAAATAATGTACAATAGTAAATTCATATAAATTCCCACGACCCGTTTATGATGTTATGAAACTGGACAGGCACATAATAGAGCAGATATACAAACATGCGATGGAAGAATACCCTTTCGAATGCTGCGGCATTATAACAGGCAGCAGCGATAAGCAGACAGTCCATTTGTGCAGGAACATTCAAAACAGCCTCCACGAGGATGACCCGTCCCGGTATCCCAGGGACGCCCGTATCGCTTATATGATTGACAGAGGCGAGTTCGACAGGACCGTATCAGATGCAAAGGAAAAGGGCGAGGAGGTCATTGCCTTTTATCATTCTCATCCTGAGCACGAGGCCTATTTCTCTGAGGAAGACCATGCCGCTCAAACCGTCTTCGGAGAGCCGGAATTCCCGGAGGCCCTGCACTT